>SBAS01000017.1 GCA_005240145.1 Nitrosomonadales bacterium
CCCCTGCCTAAAAATTAGGCAGGATAGGTTGAACACCCTGGTCAATTTTGAACGCGCAGTACCCCGTTCAAATGGTCAATTTCCATCGCGCGCCAACAGGCGTGCGCTTCGAGCGCGAGGTGCGCGCCGTGGCGCGGCTCAATCATCGCAACATCGTCCAGGTGTACGACTTCGGCACCGAGGGCGATCTCGCCTACATCGTGATGGAGCACATCCAGGGCAAGGAACTCAAGGACTACTTCGACGCCAACGAGCGCTTCGACCTGAAGCAGGCGTTCGCCCTCATGATCGAACTGCTCGATGCGCTCGAATTCGCGCATGAGGCGGGGATCGTGCATCGCGACATCAAGCCGGGCAACGTGATGGTGGACACGGGCGGCCACGCCAAGCTCACCGACTTCGGCGTCGCGCGCGTCGCCGACCCGGAAGGCCCGCAGGCAGAGGCGACGCGGGTCGGCGCCCAGGTCGGCACGCCTTCCTACATGTCGCCCGAACAGGTGCAGGGGCAGAAGGTCGACGGGCGCTCGGACATCTTCTCCGCCGGCATCATCTTCTACCAGTTCCTCACGGGGCAAAAGCCCTTCGAGGGGACGCAGTTCACCCTGCAGCAGAAAATCGTCATGGAAGATCCGGTCTGGCCCTCTGCGCTGGTGCAGGTGCCGCCCGAATTCGACCGCGTCATCGCGCGCGCCCTCGCCAAGGACGTCAAGCAGCGCTACCAGAAGGCCCGTGACTTCGCTGTCGCGCTCAAGCGTATTCTGGAAGGCAAGCCGCCGGAGGACCCCAACGAGGTCCTCGCCGTGCCCTTGCCGGTTCCTGCGCCCTCGGCTGCGCACGCCACCCACGACAGCGAAGCGGAGAAGGAATTCTGGGAGGAGGTCAAGGACAGCGACGATGCCGAGGACCTGAAGCTGTACCTCGAGCAGTTTCCGCACGGAAAATTCGTCGCCGAGGCAAAAAGCAAAATCGCCGCGCTGGGCGGCTAGGACTTCTCAGGCCCCTATGCCGCGCCGCGCCAGGACGTGGCGCGTCATGGCGATGGCGAGTTCCTGCTCGCCGAAGAACACTTTGCCTACTTTCTCGTCCGTCAGCAGGCGCGCTTCCTCTTCATCGTGCGTGCGAACGATGATTTCGATTCCCGGATTCAGGGTGCGGGCGATCTCGGCCATCGCCCTGAAGGTGACGGTGTCCGGCGTGGCGATGATCAACATCCCCGCTTTCGCAATATGGGCCTGGATGAGGACAGCGGGCTCGGCGGCGTCTCCGGAGACCGCCGGGATGCCCTGTTTGCGCAACTGTTCGACGCGTTCGCGGTTCTGCTCCGCGACGACGAAGGCAACCTTGTGTACGATGAGAGCCTCGGCGATCCGCCTGCCGACGCGGCCGTAGCCCACCAGCACGACCTGGCCCGAAAGGTAGTTTTCGCCGGTGCTCATGGGCAGCTCGGCGAGCGGATCGCCGCTGCGCTCGAGGCGCCGGGCGAGCTCGGAGCGCTCGCGGATCCAGGCCAGCGCCGGCCGCACCGCGGCGAAGATGAGGGGATTCGCCGCGATGGAGAGAATCGCGGCGGCGACGACGAGGCTCTGCCCCTGGGTGGACATCAGCCCGAGGGCAACGCCCAGCCCCGCCAGGATGAACGAGAATTCGCCGATCTGCGCCAGGCTCGCGCCCACCGTGAGGGCCGTGTTGAGCGGATAGCGGAACGCCAGTACCAGCGCCATGGATACGAGCGGCGTGCCGATCATGACCACGCCGAGTATCGCCAGCAGCTTCGCCGGCTCTTCGACCAGGATCTGCGGATCGAACAGCATGCCGACCGAGACGAAAAACAGCACCGCGAAGGCGTCGCGCAGGGGCAGCGATTGCTCCGCGGCGCGGTGGCTCAGCTCCGACTCCCGCATCATCATGCCGGCGAAAAACGCGCCGAGCGCGAACGAAACATCGAACAGTTCGGAGGCGAGGTAGGCGACGCCGACCGCGGTCGAAATCACGCACAGCGTGAACAGTTCGCGCGAGCCCGTGCGCGAGACCAGCCAAAGGAGGCGCGGCAGCAGGCGGCGCCCCGCGACGACCATGCAAACGACGAAGGCCGCGGCCTTGCCCAGGGTGATGAGGAGCGAGATCCCCAGCTCGCCCGTGGCGGCGCCAGGGCCGGCATTGCCCCCCATCGTCGGCGCAAGCGGCGGCAGCAGCACCAGCACCAGGATCATCACCAGGTCTTCGACGATGAGCCAGCCCAGCGCAATCCTGCCGTTGATGGAATTGATCGTGCCGCTCGCCTCGAGTGCCCGCAGCACCACGATCGTGCTCGCCACCGACAGCGTCAGGCCGAACACCACTGCGGCACCAAGCGACCATCCCCAGAACAGCGCGAGCGCCATGCCCAGTCCGGCGGCGGCGAGCATCTGCGCGATCGCGCCCGGGATGGCGATTTTGCGCACCGCGAGCAGGTCGTCGAGCGAAAAATGCAAGCCGACGCCGAACATCAGCAGCATGACGCCGATTTCCGCCAGCTGGCGCGCCAGGCCCACGTCGGCGAGGAAGCCGGGCGTGGCCGGCCCGAGCAGGATGCCCGCGAGCAGATAGCCCACGATGGGCGGCACGCGCAGGCGCACCGCGATGAAGCCCAGGATCATCGCCAGGCCAAGGCTGGTCGCGACCGTCGTGATGAGATCGATGTTCTGGTGCATGCGGGTCGGGCAGCCGGCGCTGCGACCGGAGCGCCGATGTCAGTCGGCCCTGATGTTGGCTTCCTTGACCACGCGTCCCCACTTGGCGAAATCGGCCTTGATGCGCTCGACGGTCTGCGCGGGATTGAGGAAATTCGCATCGCAGCCGGTGGCGTTCAACTGTTCGCGCAAGGTCTTGTCGTCGCCCGCCTTCTGCATCGCCTGAGTGAGGCGCGCCACCACCTCGGGCGCAAGTCCGGCTGGCCCGACGAGCCCGAACCAGGCGGTGGAATCGAAGCCCTTGATGCCCAGTTCGTCCATCGTCGGCACCTCCGGAAAGGCGCCGGAACGCGTGGGCGAGGTAACGCCGAGCGCGCGTATCTTGCCGCTTTTCACTGCGCCCACCGCGGGCCCAAGGGAGGAGAACAGCATCGGCACCTGGCCGCCCATCAGGTCGCTCATTGCCGGACCGCCACCCTTGTAGGGTATGTGCAGCAGGCTCGCGCCGGTGACGCTCTTGAAGTACTCGCCCGACAAATGATGCGGCCCGCCGACCCCGGATGTGCCATAGCTCCACTTGTTGGGCTCTTTCTTCGAGGCCGCGATCACGTCGGCGACGCTGTGGAACGGCGTCGAGGGGTGGACGACGAGCATGCTGCCGCTGCCGCAGACATGGCCCAGGTGCGTGAAGGAATTGAGCGGGTGGTAGCCGACCTTCGTCATATGCGGCGCGACGGTAAAAGGCCCGCTGTCGAAGTAGTAGAGCGTGTAACCGTCGGCCGGCGCCTTGGCGAGGAATTCCGTCGCCACGCCGGCGGCTGCGCCGGGCTTGTAATCGAAAATGAGCGGCTGACCGAGCAGGGGCTCGAGCACCTTCTGCAGCGGCCGCGCGCCGGCTTCGGCCGCGCCGCCTGGCGCGTATCCGATGACCAGGCGAATTGGTTTGCCCGGATAACCCTGGGCCAATGCCTGCAGGGGAAGCGCCAGTAGGATTGCCGCGAGGAGATTTTTCATGTTTCCCACTGTACAGTACCAAGGTATGAAAATCTCGATCCTCGACGACTATCACGACACGCTGCGCACGCTGGCCTGCTTCGGCAAGCTGCAGGGCCACGAGGTCAGGATCTGGAACGACCACCTCCAGGACAGCGCCGCGCTGGCCGAGCGGCTGAAGGACACCGAAGCGCTGGTGCTGATACGCGAGCGCACGAAAATCGCCGCGCCGCTGCTCGAGCGCCTGCCCAGGTTGAGGCTCATCAGCCAGCGCAGCGTCTATCCGCACATCGACATCGAGGCCTGCACCCGGCTCGGGATCATCGTCTCGTCCAACATGCACGCAGGAACGCCCTCGTATGCCACCGCGGAACTGACCTGGGGGCTGGTGATCGCCGCGATGCGCATGATTCCGCAGCAGATGGCCTCCCTCAAGGCGGGAACCTGGCAGACCGGCGTTGGCCATACCCTGCGCGGCAAGACGCTCGGCGTCTACAGCTACGGCAGGATCGGCGCCGTGGTCGCGGGATACGCCAAAGCGTTCGGCATGCACGTCC
Organism: Nitrosomonadales bacterium; assembly: GCA_005240145.1. Lineage (GTDB taxonomy): Bacteria > Pseudomonadota > Gammaproteobacteria > Burkholderiales > SG8-39 > RBG-16-66-20. The sequence goes on from SBAS01000017.1 coordinate 4,220, forward strand.
TGGTCTGGGCGCGCGAAGCGACGCTGGCCAGAGCGCGCGCGGACGGCTATGCGGCGGCGCAGTCCCGGGACGCTTTTTTCGCGCAGTGCGACGTCGTTTCGCTGCACATGAGGCTGGTGGATGCCACGCGCGGGATCGTGAAAGCGGGCGACCTGGCGCGGATGAAACCCACGGCGCTCCTCGTCAATACGAGCCGCGCTGGCCTGGTCGAACCCGGGGCACTGGTGAACGCGCTGAAGGCGGGGCGGCCCGCAATGGCAGCGGTGGACGTGTTCGAGGAAGAGCCGCTGCGCGATGGGCGCGATCCGTTGCTTGCCATGGATAACGTGGTCGCCACGCCGCACATCGGTTACGTGTCGCGCGACGAGTACGAACTCCAGTTCAGCGACATCTTCGACCAGATCGTCGCCTACGCGGCAGGCTCCCCGACCAACGTCGTAAATCCTGCAGCTATTGGTGGGCGCCCTGCGCCCTGACCTCGGCTTCGAGGGCCTCCAGCCTGCGGTCGCGGATGCCCAGTTCGCGCAGGTGCTTGACGGTCTCGAAGAGGTAGTCGCAGCAGCGGCCCAGTGAGCCGGCGCCGGTGGCGAGGTGGCGCGCGATCACCGCAGCCTCCAGGCCCGGTGCGTAGCGTTCATGCGCGCGATTGGCGCTGAACGCGATCACGTGCTCGGGGCCCTTGGGCGTGCGCGCGAGCGTCCATACCGGGCGATAGGACATGGTGAACATCTCGCGCCGCCAGATGACGTCGAGTTCGGTGGCCGCCTCGCGCCGCGCCAGGCGGTAGGCGACGCCGGCGCAGCTGCCGCCCGATTCCAGCGACAACATCAGGCCGGGACGCTGCGGACTGCCGCGGCCGGCGCGCGTCCAGAGGCAGAACTGGCGGTGATAGCCGTGGATGCGCGCGGTGCGCCGCTCGACGAAATGGAACGCGGGGTTCCAGATGAGCGAGCCGAAGGCGAACACCCAGATGCGTCCGGGCCGCGGCGCCTGCTCGAGGATGGCCTGCACCTGGGCGGCGCGTTCGGCATCCGAACTGAAACGCACCTGCGGCCCCATCATCGCGCGCACCGCGGCGTGCAGGCTGCCGTCCAGGATGCTTTCGCGCGTCAGCTTTACGCGGCTCACGGCTCAGGAACTGCAGGAGAGCGCCGAGCAGCCGGCCTTGTGGCGCGCCCACTCGGGACGGCGCGCGGCAAGGTCCTCGTGCTCCGGCTGTTCGTCGTAGGGCTTCTGCAGGACGAGCAGCAGGCGTTCCAGCACCGTGGCATCTCCCTGTTCCATCGCGTCGATGGCCTGCTGCGCGAGGTAATTGCGGCAGACATATTTCGGGTTGGCGGAACGCATCCGTTCGACGCGGCCGATTTCACTCTTTGTTCTGTTTTCGTATTTTTTCAGCCAGGTACCGAGTTCCTTCGAAGGCAAGTCCCCGTAATACGCAGGCTGCAACGACTCGAGCGTCGGCGTGGCGAGCCGGCGGAAGAAAATCGTGAAATCGGTTTCCTGCTCCGCCAGCAGCCGGAACAGCTCGCCCACCAAGGCGTCGTCGCCCGGCTGGTCCAGTGCGCTGACGCCCAGCTTCTGTGCCAGAGCGCGCTGCCATGCGGCGCTGAAGGTGTCGGCGTACAAGGTCAGGCCCGCCTGCAGCTGCGCCTGGTCCGGAATCAGCGGCAGCAGCGCTTCGGCCAGGCGCGCGAGGTTCCATTGCGCGACGTGCGGCTGGTTACCGTAGCAATAGCGCCGGCCTTGCGCGTCGGTGGTGTTGGGCGTCCACTCCAGGTCGTAGCCCTCGAGCCAGCCGTAAGGGCCGTAATCGATGGTCAGGCCAAGGATCGACAGGTTGTCGGTGTTCATCACGCCGTGCACGAAGCCCAGACGCATCCAGTCGGCCATCAGCTCGCCGGTGCGCTGGCAGATTTCCTGAAAAGTCTCCTCGATGCTTTTGCCGGAAAAATAGTTGGTACGAACGTAATCCGCGAGCCGTCGCAGCGCTGCGTGCTCGTCCCGGTCGGCGAGCAGCTCGAAATTGCCCAGGCGCACGAAAGAGGGCGCGACGCGGCAGACGATCGCGCCTGGCTCGGGGCGCGCGTTGCCGTCGTAGAACATGTCGCGCACCACGGACTCCCCGGTGCCGACGAGGCTCAGCGCACGCGTGCTCGGCACGCCGAGGTGGTGCATCGCCTCGCTGCACGTGAATTCGCGCAGCGACGAGCGCAGCACCGCGCGGCCGTCGGCGGTGCGCGAGTAGGGCGTGCGGCCCGCGCCTTTCAGCTGCAACTCCTGGCGCCGGCCGTCCGGGGCGATGATTTCGCCAAGCGTGATGGCACGGCCGTCGCCCAGTTGCCCCGCCCAGTGGCCGAACTGGTGGCCGCCGTAGCGCGCTGCGTAGGGCTGCATCGCCGGCAGCAGGCGATTGCCGCCGAGCACTTCGGCCGCCAATGCGTCGTTGGCGGCGGGGCGCTTGATGCCGAGCAATTCGCCCGTGGCGTCGGACCACGCGAGCAGGCGCGGCGCGGCAACCGGCGTCGGCTCGACGCGCGTATAGCAGGCGTTGTGCACCTGCCGCGGCCGGTTGACGAGCACCGGGTCGGCGGGCAGCTCCGCCACGAACGTGTTCTCGAAGCGCAGCTGGCTCAAATCGACGGCGGGTCGGTCTGATATCTTCACTTGCATGAACAGTACCATGCAAGGCTGGCGCGCACGCGTGAGCGACCCGATGTTCGCCGCGGTTTGCGCGCTTGGCATCACCCAGATCACCGCATGGGGCACGAGCTACTACTGCCTGGGTGTCCTGGCGGGCCCGATCGAGCGCGACACCGGCTGGAGCGGCAGCCTGATCTATTTCGGCTTCACGGTGGGCGTGCTGACGATGGGCATCGTGTCGGCCTGGATCGGGCGCCTGATCGATCGCCATGGCGCGCGCGCCGTCATGAGCGCCGGCGCGGTGCTCGTCTCGGCGGGTCTTGTCGCGCTGTCGATGGTGCGTACGCAAACCGCGTACCTCGCGGTGTGGGCGTTCCTCGGCTTCGGCATGCGCCTTTGCCTCTACGATGCGGCGTTCGCGGCGCTCGTGCAGGTGGTGCCTTCGCGCGGGCGCCGCGCGATCTCATATCTCACGCTGTTCGGCGCATTTGCCTCTTCGGTGTTCTGGGTGCTCGGCCATTTCTTCAATGAGGCGGTGGGCTGGCGCCAGACCCTGCTGATTTTTGCCGCCATCAACCTGGCGGTCTGCCTGCCGCTCAACTGGTTTGGCCTCGCCCGGCGCGAAGCGCTCGCCGCCGCCGGGGGCGCGGCCGGCCCGGCGCAGGCCGCGGCCGGCGATGCGCCGCTGGCAGGACGCGCGCGCTCGGTCGCCCTGGCTTTGTTCGCGCTCATCATGTCGGTGAACGGCTTCGTCTTCGGCGTCGTCACGGTGCAGCTGGTGCCGCTGCTGCAGGCGGCGGGGCTCGGTGCGGCCGCGGCGGTCTGGGTCGCGTCGCTGAAGGGGTTTGCGCAGTTCGGCGGGCGGCTGATCGAGATCCTGTTTGGCGGCAACCTGCACGTGATGACGATTGCGCGCATCGCCATCGGCGTCCTGCCGCCCGCGTTCCTGCTGCTCTACCTCGCGGACGGCAATTTCATGGCGATACTCATGTTTACGCTGGTGATGGGCGCCGCGCAGGGCGTGATCACCATCGTGCGCGGCGCGGTACCCCTGGTGCTTTTCGGCGTCACCGGTTACGGCGCCGTTCTCGGCCTCATCGCCACGCCAGTGCTGATCGTCAGCGCGGCTTCGCCGACGCTGTTCGCCCTCATCATCGAGCGCTGGGGCTGGCAGGCCGCCCAGGCGGTGCTGGTCGGCGCGGCGGCGACGTCGTGGCTGGCAATCGAGCTCACCTCGCGCTGGTACCAGCGCAACCGCAAGAGCTAGCCGTTCTTGACCACGTAGCGCAGGAATCCGCTGTGCGGCGTGTACTTGTCGTACAGGCCGCGCGCACGGTAGTTGTTTTCCGCGGTCGCCCAGTACAGGCGCGACCAGTTCTGTGCCTTCACTTCGTCCACCAGCCAGTCGATGAGCTGCTTGCCGACGCTCCTCGCGCGCGTTTTCGGGTCGACGAACAGGTCCTGCAGGTAGCAGGCCGGCGTGAGGGACCAGGTGTGCTCGTGAATGACGTAGTTGGCGATGCCGATGACCCCGTCCGGCGCCGTCTCGGCGACGATGGCGCGCACCGGGCCGTCCTTTTCCATCAGGCGTTTCCAGGTGTGTTCGGTGACCGCGCCGCGCAGGTCGACCTTGTAGAACTCGCAGTAACCCTCCCACAGCACCTGCCAGCGCTGGCGGTCGCGCGCTTCGATCCTGCGTATCGTCGCCTGCATGGCTATTTCCCGGTCCAGCGCGGCGCGCGCTTCTCGACGAAGGCGCTCACGCCTTCCTTGAAGTCGGCGCTGCCATAGACCTTGCGCACGATGTCATCGCCCTCGGGCAGCGGCCGCGCCTCCTGGATCCGGCGCAACGATTCCTTGGTCGACCACAGCGTGAGCGGCGCGTGCGAGGCGATCTTGGCCGCGAGCTCCCTGACCCGCGTTTCGATCTGTTCGGGGGGAACGATCTCATGGACGAACCCTGCGGCGAGCGCCTCGTCTGCCGTCATCAGGCGCGCAGTGAACATCAGCTCCTTGACACGCGAAGACCCGATCAGGTCGGCGAACATCGCGTAGTTCTTCATCGACAGCGTATTTCCCAGCGTGCGCGCGGTCGGCACCCCGAACCTGGCCTCGGGCGTGGCGATGCGGATGTCGGCGCCGGCGCTGATCGCGAAGCCGCCGCCTACCGCGTAGCCCTGGATCTGCGCGATGACGGGCTTTTTCACGCGCGCGATACGCCCGGAGCGCTTGTCGCCGTCCCTTTCGTACTTGATGCCGTCCTCGCCGTCCTTGAACTGGGTGAACTGGCTGATATCGGTACCGGCAACGAAGGCTTTGCCGCCGGCGCCCTTGAGCACCAGCACCCGGAGCGCGTCGTCGGCGTCGACCTCTTCGCAGACTTCGTAGAGCCGCTGGTACATCTCCCAGGTCATGGCATTGCGTGCCTCGGGGCGGTTGAAAGTGAGCGTGACGATGGGGCCGTCGCGGGTGACAAGCACCTGGTCGGTGGGGGTGGTGATGGCGTTGGCGACGGTTTCCACGGCAGCAAATACTCCTTGAAGGGGGCCTGAAGGTGATCGTATCATCGGCGCAACCAGGAGGTAATTCCACTATGAGCAAATTGCGTCTGCTTTCGGCATCGGTTGCGTCCGTGGCGTTGTTGCTGGCCTCTGCCGGCACGGCGTTTTCCCAGGCGTATCCCAACAAGACGGTCGAGGTCGTCGTGCCCTACGCCCCCGGCGGCGGCACCGACAACCTGATGCGCATGATCACCGGCATCATCGACGAGAACAAATGGTCGCCGCAGCCGATGAACGTGAACAACCGCGCCGGCGGCAGCGGCGCCATCGGTTTCAACTACCTCATCAACAAGAAGGGCGACTCGCACGTGGTCGCGGGGGCGACGCCGATGATCGTGTCGGGCAAGATCGAGGGCCGCCTGCCCGGCAACCACCGCGATGCCATGACCATCCTGATGATCGTGGCGATCGACGAGCTGATGCTCTCGGTGCGCAACGAGTCGCCGTACAAGACCATCGACGACTTCGTCAAGGCGGCGCGCGCCAGGCCCGGACAGCTCACCGTCGGCGGCACCGCCACCAACACCGAGGACCACATTTTCTCCTACCTGTTCCAGCAGGCGGCGAAGATCCAGTTCAAGTACGTGCCGTTCAATTCCGGCGGCGAGGTGACGGCGGCGCTGATGGGCGGCCACATCGACGCGGCGGTGGAGAACCCGAACGAAATCGTGGCGCAGATCGAGGCGAAGAAGGCCACCAACCTCGCGGTCGCGGCGCGCAAGCGCCTGGCCGATGCGCCAGAGGTGCCCACCTTCGCCGAGAAGGGCTACGAGTTCTACTGGGAGCAGATGCGCGGCGTGGTCGGGCCGGCCAACATGGACCCCGCGGCGGTCAAGTGGTGGCAGGACACGCTGAAGAAGGTCGTCGCCACCGAGAAGTGGAAGATCCAGTACATCAAGCGAAACCTTCTCACCCCGACCGACTGGACCGGCGCAGAGGCGAACAAGTACCTCGACAGCCTGCACGGCAAATACGAGCAGGCCCTGATCGGGCTGGGCGCCGTCAAGAAGTAGCCGCATAACGTCAGCAAAGCAGGTCGCAAGCAAAGCAAGGCCGTGCGCAACACCGACCGCATCACCGCGGCCCTGCTGCTCGCCTGCGCGGTCGCGTTTTCCGCCGCGGCGCTCAAGTACTACAAATGGTGGGGCGCGGACGGCCCGGGCCCGGCCTTCATGCCGTTCTGGCTGGGCCTCGTCATGGCGGCGCTGGCGCTGATGATGCTGGTCAGGAGCCTCAGGGAGAAATACACCGGCGATGCCTGGCTGCCGCGTGGAGAGGGCTTGCGCCACATGCTCGTCGTGCTTGGCGCGAGCGCAGCGTTCGTCGCTCTCCTCAAGGTCACCGGCATGATCTTCGGCACCGCGCTGTTTCTCGCCGGCCTGCTGCGCTACCTGGGTCGGCACCGCTGGCAGGTCTGCGCGGCGGTGGCGCTCGGCGCCGCCGGGTTCAACTGGCTGGTTTTCGCACGTTGGCTGCGCGTGCCGCTGCCTGAGGGAATGCTTTGGATTTTCTAGGCAATCTCGCCCTGGGTTTTTCGGTCGCGCTGACGCCGTTCAACATCCTGATGGCGGTTTGCGGGGTCACGGTGGGCATCCTCATCGGCGCGCTGCCGGGGATCGGGCCGCCCTCGGGCGTCGCAATGCTGCTGCCGCTGACTTTCGGCATGGATCCCACCTCGGGAATCATCATGCTTGCAGCGCTTTACGCCGGCACGATGTACGGCGGAACGATCACCGCGGTGCTGATCAATACGCCGGGCGAATCGGCTTCCGTCGTCACCTGCCTCGACGGCTACCAGATGGCGCTCAAGGGGGAGGCGGGCAAGGCGCTCGGTATCGCCGCCATCGGCTCGTTCATCGCCGGCACGGTGGGCGTGGTGCTGCTCATGCTGGTGTCGCCCGCGCTCGCCAAGTGGTCGCTGTCGTTCGGCCCTCCGGAGACCTTCGCGCTGATGCTGCTCGGCCTCACCACCGTGACTCTGCTCGCGGGCGACGACCCGCTCAAGGGCTACATCAGCATGATGGTGGGGCTGATGCTGGCGATGGTCGGCTACGACATCATTTCTGGCGACGCGCGCTACGGCCTCGGCGTGCCGGAGATGATGGACGGCATTGATTTCCTGCCGGTGGCGATCGGCCTTTTCGGCCTGGGCGAGGTTCTGGTCGGCGCCGAGGAGAGCAGCAAGGCGCAGATGGTCAAGGGCAAGCTCGGGATCCGGGAGGTGCTGCCGCGCTGGGCGGACATCATCCGCACGAAGTGGGCCATCTTCCGCGGCACGGTGATGGGCTTTGCCGTCGGCGTGCTGCCGGGCGCGGGCCCCACGGTTGCCTCCTTCCTTGCGTACACCGTGGAAAAGAAGGTGTCGGACCACCCGGAGAAATTCGGTAAGGGCGCGATCGAGGGCGTCGCCGCGCCCGAGTCGGCCAACAACGCGGCAGCCACCGCCGCCATGGTGCCGATGCTCACCCTCGGCATCCCTGGCTCGGCGACGACTGCCATCATGCTCGGCGGCCTGATGATGTGGGGGCTGCGGCCCGGGCCGATGCTGTTCGAGAAGAACCCGCAATTCGTCTGGGGCCTCATCGCCTCGCAGTACATCGCCAACGTGCTGCTGCTCGTCATGAGCACGCTGGCGATCCCGCTCTTCGTGCGGGCGCTGCGCATCCCCTACAGCATCCTGATGCCGCTGATCATCGTCTTCTGCGTCACCGGCGCCTATTCGCTCAAGAACAGCCTGTTCGACGTGGGCTCGATGCTGGTTTTCGGTGTCGTCGGCTACCTGATGAAGAAGCTCGGCTACTCTCCCGCCGCGCTCGTGCTCGCGCTGGTCCTGGGACCGCTCGCCGAACGCGCGTTGCGCCAGTCGCTGATCATCTCGGATTCCGGGCTGGGCATACTTTTCCTGCGGCCGATCTCGGCCGTGCTCACCGTGGCCGCGCTGCTTGCGGTGGCGGTACCCGTGGTGCGCGCGCTCCTCGCCTCGTCGCGGCGGCGCGCGCCCGCGGGAAACTGAGGCGCAAGAGCATGCTGAAGGTCGACTACTATTTCACGCCGACTTCGCCGTGGACCTACCTCGGGCACGAGCGCTTTACGCAGATCGTGAAGCGTCATGGCGCGGCGGTGGGGGTGAAGCCCGTGGACTACGGCGTCATTTTCCCGCAATCCGGCGGCTTGCCGGTGGGCAAGCGCGCGCCGCAGCGCCAGGCGTACCGCCTCTGCGAGCTGGCGCGCTGGCGCGATTTCCTCGGTGTGCCCTTGAACCTGCAGCCCAGGTTCTTTCCTGCCGACCCGATCTCGGCGGCCTGCGTCATCAGCGCTGCGCCGCCGGCCGCGCAGCTCGCGATCACGGGGGATTTTCTGCGCGCGGTGTGGGTGGAGGAGCGCAACATCGCCGATATCGGGGTGCTCGCCGATATCGCCGCGCGCCATGGCATCGCCGATGCGCCCGCCGCCATCATGCAGGGCAAGGCGATCTTCGAGCGCAACACGCAGGAAGCGGTGACGCGCCAGGTCTTCGGCGCGCCGAGCTTTGTGCTGCGCGATGAGCTGTTCTGGGGCCAGGACCGGCTCGACTTTCTCGAAAGGGCGCTGGCGAAATAGCCTGACGAAGGCGGTCAGTGCCCGGCGCCGAGGGCGCCGCCGCCGTCCACCAACAGGTCTACGCCGGTGATGAAGTTCGCCTCCTCTGAGGCAAGAAACAACGCCGCGTTCGCCACGTCCCACGCCGTGCCCATCTTGCGGCGCAGCGGCACGCGCGCATCGCGCATCGCCGCGACTTCGGCCCGGCTCTTGCCGGTTTTGCGGGCGCGCGTGTCCACCGCCATCGGCGTGTCCATGAGCCCGGGCAGGATGACGTTGACGCGGATGCCGTGCGCGGCATTCTCGATCGCCACCTGCCTGGTGAACGCGATCATCGCGGACTTGCTCGCCTTGTAGGCGACGTAAGGATAATTCTCGATCGCGGCGAGCGAGGAGATCATCAGGATCACCCCGGACTTCTGTGCGCGCATCACCGGCAACGCGTGTTTGCAGGCCATCACCGCACCGCGCAGGTTGATCGCCATGACGTTGTCGAAGGCCTGTTCCGTGATCTCCGCGAGCGGCGCATCGCCGCCACCCAGGCTCACGCCGACGTTGTAGTGCAGCACGTCGATCCGGCTCCAGCGCTTTTGTGCCGCGGCGATCATCGCCGCCAGATCGGATTCCCTGGTTACGTCTGCTTTGAACGAAAAACTATCTCCTCCAGCCTGTTTGACCAGCAAAGAAGTTTCTTCAGCCAAAGCCAGGTCGCGGTCGACCGCCATGATTTTTGCGCCTTCCTGCGCAAAGCGCAGCGCGGTGGCACGGCCGTTGCCCATGCCGCTGCCCGGGCTTTGGCCCGCGCCGACGATAATCGCCGTTTTGTCCTTTAACCTCATTCCACTTTCATCCCCGTTGCCTTGACCACGCCGGCCCACTTGGTGATGTCCTCGCGCAGGAACTTGTCGAATTGCTCCAGCGTCATGCTCATCGGCGCCGCGCCCTGCTTGCCCCAGGTTTCCTTCACGTCGGCGGCGTTCAGGACCTTGGCGACCTCGATGTTGAGGCGCTCGAGCACCGGGCGCGGCGTGCCCGCGGGCGCCATGAGGCCGAGCCAGATGCCGGTCTCGTAGCCCGGCACGCCCGCCTCGGCGAGCGTCGGCACCTCCGGCAGTACCGAGGAGCGCACTTTCCCGGTGGTGCCCATGGCCTTGAGCTTGCCGGCGCGCACGTTGGGCGCCATGGTGGTGATGGCGTCGATCATCATGTGCACCTGGCCTCCAAGAATTCCGACGCGCGCGCCGTCGCTGCCCTTGTAGGGCACATGCACGATATCCACGCCCGCCATCGACTTGAACAGCTCACCCGCCATGTGATACGGCGTGCCGGGACCGGAGGAGGCGTAGTTGAGCTTGCCCGGGTGGGCTTTCGCCTGCGCCATCAGCTCGCGCAGGTTGTTCGGCTGCACGGCCGGGTGCACCACCATCAGCAAGTCGGAGTAGTTGATGCCATTGATCGGCGCGAGATCCTTCATGAGGTTGTAGGGCTTTTTCGGAATCAGCGTCTCGTTGACGGTGTGCGTGTTCGACATCATGAGCAAGGTGTAGCCGTCGGGCGGCGACTTTGCCACCGCGTCGCTGCCGATGACGGCGCCGCCGCCGGGCCGGTTCTCGACCACGAAGCTCTGGCCCATGACCTCGCCGAGGCGCGTGCCGACGAAACGCGCGTAAATATCGGCGGGTCCGCCGACACCGAAGGGCACGATGATTTTTACCGAGCGGGCAGGATAGGGCTGCGCGAAAGCGGAAAGCGCGCAAAGCAGGCCGAGCAGAGTGAATGAAAGCCGTTTCATGAGTTCCTCCTGGCACGCAGCTTAGAATAGGTTCTGCGAAATGAACACCCGCAAATCGAAAATCACTCCGCTTCTGCCCTCCCGCGTCACCGTGGAAGGCCTGGACCGCGCCCCGCACCGCGCTTTCCTGCGCGGCCTGGGCCTCTCGGATGCCGATATCCAGCGCCCCTTCGTGGGTGTTGCCTCGACCGACGGGCGCGTCACGCCCTGCAATGCGCTGCTGGGGGCGCTGGCGAAGGACGCCTGCGCGGGCGTGCGCGACGCAGGCGGCGTGCCCTTCGACTTTGCCTCGATTTCAGTCGCGGATTCGATGTCGATGAATCACGGCGGCATGCGCTATTCGCTCGTGTCGCGCGAAATCATCGCCGACGGCGTCGAGGCGGTGACGCGCGGCCACGCCTATGACGCGCTGGTGACGTTCGCCGGCTGCGACAAGACGCTCCCCGGGATGATGATGGCGATGCTGCGCCTCAACCTGCCCTCGGTCTTCATGTATGGCGGCGCCGCGCTGCCCGGGCGGCTGCGCGGCAAGGACGTCACCGTGCTCGACACCTACGAGGCCGTCGGCGGCGTCTACGCGGGGACCGTCACGCGCAAGCAGCTCGACGTGCTGGAACGTGCCTGCCTGCCGGGCCTGGGCGCCTGCCCGGGCCAGTTCAGCGCCAACACCATGGCGATGGTCTCGGAAACGCTGGGTCTCGCGCTGCCCGGCTCGGCCACCATGCCGGCGGTGGATCCGGCGCGCGGCGCGCAGGCGCGCGAAGCGGGGCGGGTGGTGATGGAGATTCTGAAAAGGGGCGGGCCGCTGCCGCGCCAGTTGGTGACGCGCAAGAGCCTGGAGAACGCCTGCGCCGCGGTCGCCGCGACCGGCGGCTCGACCAACGCGGGGCTGCATATTCCCGCCATCGCGCATGAAGCCGGCATCCGCTTCTCGCTCGATGATCTGTCGCGCGTCGCCAAGCGCACGCCGTATCTCGCCGACATGAAGCCGGGCGGGAAATATCTCTCCAAGGACCTGCACGAGATCGGCGGCGTCTACGCCGTGCTCAAGGAGCTGCTCGGGCGCGGCGCGCTGCACGGCGATTGCCTGACCATCTATGGGACGTCCCTGGAAGACGAACTGAAGGATCACCCCGGAGCCGATGGCAAGGTGGTGCCGAGGAAACCGATCTCGCCCACCGGCGGCATCGTGGTGCTCAAAGGCAACCTCGCCCCCGAAGGCGCGCTGCTCAAGGTGGCGGGCCTGAAGTCGCTGCGCTTCGAGGGTCGCGCCCGCGTATTCGATTCGGAGGAGGCCTGCGTCGAGGTGGTGCGGCGCAGGGCTTACAAGGCGGGCGAGGTCCTCGTCATCCGCTACGAGGGCCCCAAGGGTGGTCCCGGCATGCGCGAAATGCTCGGCGTGACGGCGCTCCTCTACGGCCAGGGCGCGGGCGAAAAAGTGGCGCTGGTCACCGACGGCCGCTTCTCCGGCGCGACGCGCGGCATGATGGTCGGCTACGTCTCGCCGGAAGCGGGAGTGGGTGGGCCGCTGGGGCTGGTGAAGGAGGGGGACCGGATCGAAATTGATGCGCTGAACGGTGGGTTGAATTTGCTCGTGAGTTCCAAAGAACTAAAAGCAAGAAAAGTGAAAGCCCCAACGCGCCAGCTTTCCGGCGTCCTGGAAAAATACGCCGCGCAGGTTGGCTCCGCCTTTTACGGCGCCGTCACCCACAGCGGACCTCGCAAATGAAACTGGGCTATATCGGCATCGGCCTGATGGGCAAGCCGATGGTGCTGCGCCTGCTCGCGGCGGGGCACGCGGTGACGGTCTGGAACCGCAGCCGCGACAAGCTTGCGGCGGTGCTGGAGAAAGGCGCGCAGGCCGCCGCGTCGCCCGCGGAGGTCGCGCGCGCGGCCGATATCGTCATGCTGTGCGTGACCGATCAGAAAGCGGCGGAAGAAGTTTTGTTTTCTTCTCAAGGAATTTCCCAATCGGAAAAGCCGGGACTTCTGGTCGTGGATTTCTCCAGCATCGCTCCCGCGTCCGCCCGTGATTTTGCAAAAAGACTGAAATCGAAGGGAATTGGCATGATCGATGCGCCCGTCTCGGGCGGCGTGCCGGGGGCGGAGAAGGGCACGCTGGTGGTGATGGCCGGCGGCGAAGCGGATGACATCGAGCGCGTGCGCCCGGTGGTGATGCACCTGGCGCAGCGCTTTACCCACATGGGCGCCGCGGGCGCGGGCCAGGTCACCAAGCTGTGCAACCAGATCATCGTCGGCAGCCTGCTGCCGGTGATTGCCGAGGCGATGCGCCTCGCCGAGGCCGCCGGCGTGGACGCGAAGAGCCTGCCCGAGGCGCTGAAGGGCGGTTTCGCCGACTCGCTGCCGCTGCAGATCTTCGGCGCGCGCATGGCGGCGCGCAACTTTCATCCGCCGCTCGCCGCGAGCGCAATCCTCGCCAAGGACCTGGAAAACGCCGCCGCTGCGGCTGCGGAGTTCGGCGTGTCTTTGCCGATGGTGCGCGCCGCGGCCGAGCTCTATCGCCTGCTCAAGGCGCAGGGGAAGGGTGACATGGATCCGGCGGTGTTCGTCGACCTGCCGCCCGCCAGCCTTTAGGTGCAGTCATGTTGTCCTCAATCTCAATATTATCAATAATTTAGCGTTCCCTGATTTGCATTTTGTGCATTGCGGGCGTAGGGTTCGCCGCCTGCAGCCCTAAGACACCCCCCCCAACCATGGCCAACGGCGGCGCGCACGCGTCGCAATCCTCAAAAGCAGCCCTGACGCTGCTTGCGCTCGGCATCGTCTTTGGCGATATCGGCACCAGCCCACTGTACGCGGTTAAGGAAACGTTCGCGCCGGGCCACGGCATTCCGCTCGACCGGGAAAACATCCTCGGCGGACTGTCGACGATCTTCTGGTCGCTGATGGTGGTGGTGTCGCTCAAGTACGTGGTGCTCATCATGCGCGCCGACAACCGCGGCGAGGGCGGCATCATGGCCTTGATCGCGCTGGCGTCCACCGCAATCAAGGACCACCCGGAGTGGCGCGCGCCCCTGCTGGCGATCGGCGTGTTCGGCGCCGCGCTTTTTTACGGCGACGCCGTACTGACGCCCGCGAACACGGTGCTGTCCGCAGTGGAGGGATTGGAAGTCGGAACCAGCGCGTTCAAACCCTACGTGGTGCCGATCGCCGTGCTGCTCATCGTCGCGCTGTTCGCCTTGCAGAGCCGCGGCACCGCGGTGGTGGGGCGCCTTTTCGGCCCGGTGACGCTGGCCTGGTTCCTCGCGATCGGCGCCGCCGGCCTGTACGGTATCGCGCAGTACCCGGGAATTCTCGCTGCGCTGAATCCATTGCACGCGCTGCGCTTTCTCACCAGCCACATGGTCGAGTCGTTCGTGGTGCTGGGGGCCGTGGTGCTTGCGGTGACCGGCGCGGAGGTGCTCTACGCGGACATGGGTCATTTCGGCAAGGGGCCCATTCGTATCGCCTGGTTCGGGCTGGTCGCCCCCTCGCTCGTTCTCAACTACTTCGGCCAGGGCGCGCTGCTCGTGGTGCGGCCCGAAGCCGTGCAGAACCCCTTTTTCCTGCTGGTGCCGGGCTGGGCGCTCTATCCGATGGTGGCCCTTGCTACCGCCGCCGCGGTGATCGCCTCTCAGGCGACGATCTCGGGTGCCTACTCCATGACCAAGCAGGCGATCCAGCTCGGCTTCCTGCCGCGCATGACGGTGGTGCAAACCTCGGCGCGGGAGCGTGGGCAGATCTATATTCCCGCGATCAACTGGCTGCTGCTCGCGGCGGTGCTGGCGGCGGTGATCGGCTTCGGGTCTTCTTCGCGCCTCGCCTCGGCCTACGGGGTCGCGGTGACCGCGACCATGCTGGTGGATACGCTGCTCACCTTCTTCGTCATTCGCTACCTGTGGGGCTATCCGCTCTGGCTGTGCCTGTTCGCGACCGGCTCCTTCGTCATCGTGGACGTCGCTTTTTTCAGCGCAACGCTGCTCAAGGTCGTGGACGGCGGCTGGTTCCCGCTGGCTATCGGCGCCGTCGTGTTTACGGTGATGACGACCTGGCGCAAGGGCCGCAGCATCATGTTCAACCGGCTGCGCGCCTCCTCGGTGCCGCTCAAGCCGTTCCTCGATTCCCTGTTCAGGGAGCCGCCGCAGCGCGTGCCCGGAACCGCGGTGTTCCTGACCGCGACGCCGGAATCGACGCCGCACGCGCTGTTGCACAACCTCAACCACAACAAAGTGCTGCACGAACGCGTGGTGTTCCTCACCGCGGAAGTCACTGAGGAGCCCTGGGTGCCGTTCCAGGACCGCGTCAGACTCACCAAGCTCGGCCACGGCTGCTGGCGCATGAATGTGCGCTATGGCTTCATGAATGAGCCCGACATCGCCCAGACGCTCGAAATCGCCGCCACCCTCGGCCTGGATTTCGAGATGATGAGCACCTCGTTCTTCCTCAGCCGCGAGACCGTGGTGCCGGTGGCCGCCGTGAGCGAGATGTCGCTGTGGCGTGAAAAGCTCTTCGCCATGATGTCGCGCAACGCCGGCAACGCCGCCGACTACTTCAAGCTGCCCGCCAACCGGGTAATCGAATTGGGCACCAAGGTCGAGATTTAGCCCGCGGCTACGTCAGGGTTTTACTTCATGAGGCTCGGCAGGTAGAGCGAGATCACCGGGAAGGCGATCAGGATCGCGAGGCGCACGCAATCCACGGCCACAAAGGGCAGCACCCCATGGAACACGGTGCGCGTGGACACCTGCGGCAGCAGAGTCTTGAGCACGAAGAGGTTCATGCCGACAGGCGGGCTGATGAGGCCGATTTCCACCACCACCACGATCAGGACGCCGAACCAGATCGGGTCGAGGCCCAGGTGCACGATGAGGGGGAAAAACACCGGCACCGTGAGCAGGATCATGGAGAGCTCCTCCATGGCGGTGCCGAGCAGTACGTAAATCACCATGATCGCGGCGACCACCATCACCGGGCTCAGTTCAAAGCGCGTGACGAAGGCGATCAGATCCTTCGGCATGCTGGTTATATTTACGAATTCGGCGAACATCAGCGCGCCGATCAGGATCAGGAACAGCATCGAGGTGGTGCGTGCGCTCTCCACCAGCGCCTCGTAGAGCGAGCGCCAGTTGAGAGCGCGCCGTGCCAGCGCGAATACCAGCGCGCCCGTGGCCCCCACGCCGGCGCCCTCGGTGGCCGTGAACACACCGCCGTAGATTCCGCCCATCACCAGCGTGAACAGCGCGATGACGCTGGTGACGCCCTTGTAGACCAGCGACAAGGCGAACACCAGGAAAGCTCCGATCACCGCGGCGTCGTCGCCCTCCAGCCATCTGAGCTGCACCGCCACAAGCAGCGCCACGGCAAGCGCCGCGAACCAGACCACGCCGTCGAGGGTCGCGAATCGCTGGCGCCAGCTCAAGCGCTCGCCGCGCGGGCCGGCTTTCGGGTCGCGCCAGGCGACGTATTGCACGGCCAGGCAGAGCAGGCCAATGGCGAGGATGCCGGGCAGGATGCCGGCGGCGAAGAGCTTGCCGATGTTGGTGCCGGTCATGATCCCGTAGATCACCATGATCGTGGAGGGCGGAATCAGGATTCCCAGGGTGCCGCCCGCGGCGATGGCGCCGGTCGCGAGCTCATCCGAGTAGCCGTACTTTCTCATCGAGGGGTAGGCCACCTTGGCGAAGGTCGCGGCGGTCGCGATCGAGGAGCCGCAGATCGCGCCGAAGCCGCCGCAGGCGACGATGGTTGCCATCGCCAGCCCGCCTTTGAGATGACCGATGAAAGCATAGGCGGCGCGGAACAGCTCCTGGGACATGCCGGCGCGGGTCACGAGATTGCCCATCAGGATGAAAAGGGGCACCACTGACAGCGTGTAGTTGCGGCCAGTTTCGTAGATCTTGGTCTGAGCGGTGGCGAAGGCCGCGCCCCAGGTCCAGTCGCGCATGTAGGCGTAACCGACGATGCCGACGATGCCCATCGAAATCGCTATCGGGATGCGCAGGAAGGCGAGCGCCATCATCGCCAGCAGGCCGAGCAGCGCTTCGGTCATGCGTTGCTGGCGCTCAAGTCGTCGCCTGGGAAGCGCGCGCTGCGCCGGGCACGAAGACCTTGTACATGTGCACCAGGCCTGTCAACAGGATCATCGCCGCCATGAAGTAGACGAAGGGGCCTACCGTGATCTTTAGAACGTCGGTGGTATCGCCGTAAGCCGCGATCCTGCCGGCCTTGATCCAGACCTGCCAGGTGAGGAAGAACATTACCGCGGCGCATAGCGCATGGGCACCCCGTACCACCATCCTGACTGCGCGCGGCGGCAGCAGGCGGTCGATGAAATCCATGGTGACGTGCTCGTCGGCGTGCGACACCAGCGGCAGCCCGGCAAAGATCAGCACCAGCAGCATCAGTTCGGTGACTTCGAAGCCGCCGCGCAGCGGAAAATTAAACAGGTAACGCGCCACCACGTCGACAAAAGTCAGCAGCATCATGCACAGCAGGATGGCCGCCGAAGCGACGCCCAGCACCGCATCGAACGGGCGTTCCCACTTGTGCTCTGGCGCGCTCATAAAAAATGAGGGCGCGGTTGCATTCCGCGCCCTCCCTGGCTACTCCGGCCGGCGCTACTTGCCCGCCGCGACCTTCTGCAGTTCCGCGCGGAATTCGGCGAGCACCTTGGCGCCGTCGACGCCCTTGGCGTTGGCGCCCTTGATCCACTCGTCGTCCAATTGTTTGGCGTTCGCCATGACCTCTTTGACGAAAGCCGCCGGGGCGGCGTCGATTTTCACGGCCGCGGTTTTAAGCGCCTCCAGGCCGGCCTTGTCAGCGGCGTCCCAGGATTTGCCGTTGCTGCGCGCAGCGGCCTCACCGCCCAGCTTCTCGATGATGTCCTGATCCTGCTTCGAGAGCTTGTTCCACTTGTCCTGGTTCATGAAGAAACCAAACGACGAGCTGTAGAAGCCGCCCGGGAAAATGGTGGCGTGCTTGAGAATCTTGTCGAGCTTGAACGACACCACGGACTCCAGCGGAAAGAAAACGCCGTCGGCAACGCCCGCGGAGAGCAGCTCGTAGGATTCGGGGGCGGGCTTGACGAAGGCCGAGGCACCGAGCAGGTTGCCGAACTTCTCGGCGATGCCACCGCCAGTGCGGATCTTCATGCCTTTGAGATCGGCCAGGCTGTTGATCGGCCGCTTGGTGTTGAACATGTGTCCGGGCCCATGCGTGAACACCGCGAGCAGCTTGACGCCGTTGTATTCACCGACCTTGTGGAAGTGCTTCCAATGGATGCGGCTGAACGCCACCGAATTGATCTCGGCGGTGGCACCAGCGCCCGGGAGTTCGGCGATGGCGGGCAGCGCGTGCCGCGCCGGCGTGTAGCTCGCGGTGACATAGGACATATCCATCAACCCGTCGCGCACCGCATCGAAGGTTCCAGGAGGCGCGGAAGGGTGTTTCGGCAGATAATTGAATTTGAGGCGCCCGCTGGTTGCCTTTTCCACCTCGCTGGCCCAGTTGGCCTGCCAGATGCTGAGGGAATGAGGTTGCGGAACCCAGGTCGAGAACGTAAGTGTGGTTTGTGCCTGTGCGGGCAGTGCGAACGCCGAACCGAAGATGCCGGCCAGCGCGAATTTACGGATCGGAATCATGAACTCCTCCTTTGAACGGCTAGTGTAGCAGCGCCTCCGCCATTTCGCGCAGCTTGCCCTTCTGGATCTTGGTCGCGTTGGCGCCAGGGGTTACGGGAAACGCGTCGATAGGAAGCACGCGCCGGGGGACCTTGTATCGCGCCAGCCGCGAGGCGACGTGCGCCGTCACCGCCGCCTCATCCAGGACCGCTCCATGCTGCAGGATCACGAACGCGACCGGGACCAGGCCTTCGGCGCGCGGCACGCCGACCACCTGGCAGGTCGCGATGCCCGGTGCTGCCTGCACCACCGCTTCGATTTCGGCCGGGCTTACCAGGAACCCGCCCAGGCGCAGGGCGTCGCCCATTCGCGTCAGGAAGAGGAAACGGCCCTCGGCGCTGGTGCTGCCCAGGTCGCCGGAGCGGTAGTACCCGTCCGGCGTAAACGCGGCAGCGGTAGCGTCGGCATTGTCGTGATAGCCCGCCATGCGGCTCGAGGGCGCGAAAAATTCCAGCTCTCCGGCCGCGCCGTGCGCGAGGAGCGACCCGGTCTCGGGATCGCGCGCGCGCACGCGCGCCTGCGCGCTCACGGGCCTGCCGCCGGCGAGCATGCGCTCGGCCACCGGCGCGTTCTCATCCTGGCGCGAAAACAGGGCCTGGAGTTCGCTCGCACCGTACAGGCCGACCAATTTGAGCCCGCGTGCGTCGGCACGCTGGACGATGTCGGCCTGCGCCGGATTGAAGGCGGCGTAGCCGAACAAACGGATGTTTGAAAAAGACTGGTCGGAGCACTCGAGGAGCTGGGCGGCGGCCTCGTCGGTACCGTGGACATGCGTGACGCGGTGCGCAACGATGTCGCGCGCTGCCTGCTCGGCGTCCCAGGTCGGCGCCATCACCACCGGTCGGCCGGCTGCGAGCGAACCCGTGGCGATGCAAAAGCCGAAGACGCCGCACAGCGGCGGTGCGAGCAGCGTCGTGGCATCGGCGCCGATAGAAAAGCCTTTAACAACATCGAATGCGTGCCTGATAACGGTGCGTTGGTCGTGCACGACGAACTTCGGCGCCTTGGTCGTACCCGATGTGGTGAAGATGGCGCAGCCGGTGCCGGGTGCCGCACGGCTTTCGAGCAATGCTGCACCGCCCGCAAGCCGCGCATAGGAAAGCGCCGGCTTGCCGATCATCGTCGCAGGCGCATCCGCGCCCGCTTCGTCGTAGGCCACCACGCTTCGCAGGTGCTCGAGTGAGCGCGCATCGCAGGCGCCAAGGATCCCGGCGAAGTCTATCCCCTTGAATTGCGGCCAGAACAGCAGCACGCGCGAGCGCGAGCGCTGCAGGATGTCGGCCAGCTCGTGGCTGCGGAAGCGCGTGTTGACCGACACGGCGATGGCGCCAAGCTGCGCGCAGGCGAAGAACGCCGCCAGCCATGCGGGCACGTTGGGCAGCCACAGCGCGACGCAATCGCCTGGCTCTACGCCGAGCGCGCGCAGTCCTTGTGCGACGCGGCGGCTCTCGTCGCCGAGTTCGGCGAACGACATGGGCCGCTCGCGCGCGATCAGTGCCGGGGCGGCGCAGTTCAGGCGTTGCGCGAGGAGCGCGGGCAATGTGTCGGGAAACAAAATATGAATCCGGCGATCAGGAAAAAATTCTCATGCGGAGGAATTTTTTTGCCTTGGACGATTGTATTCGCGAATCGATGCCGATATCATGCTCGCTCGCTTGATGAGGGGGAGCGCATGCCGTCCGTGGTGACCAAATCGGATCTCGTTCATGCAGCGGCGCGCGCCGGCAACCTGAGCAAGGCCGCGGCGGGTGAGGCCATCAATGCGGTGTTCGCTGCAATCGTCACCAGCGTCGCCAAGGGCAACCGCGTCACCGTGGTCGGCTTCGGCACCTTCCTGCCGCGCAAGCGCAAGGCGCGGGCCGGCCGCAGCCCCGCCAACGGCAAGGAGATCAAGATCAACGCCAAGACCGTGCCGGCTTTCGCCGCGGGCCAGGGCTTCAAGGACGCCGTAGGAGACCGCTGAAGGTCCTTGAATTTTTGGGGATTGCCAATCCCGGGGCGAATTGGCAGAATCATTCGCCCAATATGGACGGACCCCTCATCCTCTCGCTGGACAACCACGGCGTGCCGCATCGCTGGATCAGCTGGCAGCAGGCCTGCTTCTATTACGCCAAGAATCTGGTGGCCTGGACCCTGGGCGAAGAGACCTTTACCTTCCGCGGCGGCGTGTCGCGCCTCACCGGGGAGCGCTCGAGTATCACGGCGCACTCGATCATCGCCATTCGCGGCAAGGCGCTGGCGGCGAAGGGTTTCCACCAGGTGCCGCCGCTGAACAACCGCGAGCTGTTCCGGCGCGACCGGCACATGTGCGCCTATTGCGGCGGGGAGTACAGCTTCTTCCGCCTCACGCGCGACCACATCCGGCCGCTGTCGCGCGGCGGGCGCGATACCTGGATGAACGTGGTCACCGCCTGCCGCCAGTGCAACGGCCAGAAGCGTAACCGCATGCCCGAGGAAGCCGGCATCGAGCTGCTGTACACGCCCTACGTGCCGAACAAGGCCGAGTACCTCATCCTGACCAACCGCCGGATCCTCGCCGACCAGATGGAGTTCCTCAAGCAGCACGTGGCGGCGCATTCGCGGCTCGTCCTCGCCCCTGCCTGATTTCTGGCGTAACAGCGGCATCCACCTTCTCGAGAAGGATCCTTCGGGGCGCCTGCGCGTCACCGATGACTACCTGCGCGCCTACTACCTGAGGCCGGAGGTCCATCCGGCCGAGGAGTCCTGCGACGCCGAGCTGGACCTGCATGCCTCGCTCATGGCGGCGCCGCAGCGCCCCGTCGCGGAGGCAGAGCTGAAGCTGCTGAAGGACCCCGACGCCAGGGACAACTACGCCATCGTGCTGCGCTTCCGCGACCGGCTGCTGAAGGCGGGCACGGTGGAGCGCTGCTACAGGGACCTGTTCAAGGGTAAGGTGGATATCCCGCCGCTCTTCGTCGAGCAGATGGTGCATGTGGTGCTGCGCAATATCCTGGCGGACTGCACCGACACCCTCACGCTGCGCGCCGCCGAAGTGCTGTTCCGGGAACAGAAGGCGACCATCCAGGACGGCCACGTGCTGCTCGCGGACCTGGAAACGATCGAGATGCACGCCTCGGGCTCGCAATACGGCAACCTGGGGCGGCTCATCGTCGAAGCCCAGGGCGTGACCGGGAAAACGAGCCTCGATGTGCTGGAGCGCGCCAACGCCGAGTCGTACTGGGAACGCGAATCGCGCCACGACACCGTGATCAGCCTCACGTACGGCCGTCCCGCCCTCGACGGCCTGTGCCGTGTCATGGAAGCCTGGATCCTGCATTTCCTGAAGGTAAAAGTCGCCATCACGCCGATCCGGAAAATCGAGGAACCGCGCTGGGCCTGGCACATCGGGCTGGACGCCGAGTCCACCGCGATCCTGAATTCCCTCTGGGCCGGCGAGGAGGTGGATACCGGGCGCATGCGGCGGATCCTGACCCTGCTGCGGCTGGAGTTCGACGCGCCGGCCGAAATGCGCCGCGACATCGCCGGCCGCTCGATTTACCTGGCCCTTGCCTCGGACGGCGAGGATGCAGTCAAAATGAAACCGCAAAACCTGATTCTGAACTTGCCACTGAATGAAGCCTGAGCGCAGGACGCCGGACAAGCCGGCGTACTGGGACAAGGCGAAGCGCTCGCTCCTGCGCCGCGACCCGGTGATGGCGGCGATCATCCGGCGCTACCCGCGCATCCACCTCGTGCCGCGCGGCGCTCCGTTCCACACGCTGGCCCGCGCCATCGTCGGCCAGCAGATCTCGGTCAAGGCCGCGCAAAGCGTCTGGAACAGATTTTCGGGGCTTGCCGTTGAAGTTATTCCTGAAAACATCATCAGATTGAAGACTGCCCAACTGCGAGCCTGTGGCCTGTCTGCACGCAAATGCGAGTACATCTCCGATCTCGCGCAGCGCTTTGCCGATGGGCTGGTGCACGTGCACCACTGGCCGGACATGAGCGACGAGGAGGTCATCACCGACCTGGTCCAGGTGCGCGGCATCGGCCGCTGGACGGCGGAAATGTTCCTCATCTTCAACCTGCTGCGCCCGGACGTGTTTCCGCTGGGCGACCTCGGGCTGCGCAAGGGCCTGATGGTCGCGTATCACGGCGGCAGGAAAGTTTCGTTGCGAACCTTGCAAAGCCGCGGCGAGACCCTGCGCCCCTGGCGATCGATGGCGACCTGGTACCTGTGGCGGTCGCTCGACCCGCTGCCGGTAGAATACTGACCCCTATGAAGACGGTATTCCTCGAATTCGAGCAGCCGGTGGCCGAGCTGGAGGGCCGCATCGACGAGCTGCGCTACGCCCAGGACGATTCGGCCGCCGACATCTCGGAAGAGATCCAGCGCCTCACCAAGCGCAGCCGGGCGCTGTCCAAGGACATCTACGCCAAGCTCACGCCCTGGCAGGTGGCGCAGGTGGCGCGCCATCCGCAGCGCCCGTATTCGCTCGATTTCGTCGGCATGATGTTCAGCGCCTTCGAGGAACTGCACGGCGACCGGGTGTTCGGCGAGGACGCCTCGATCGTGGGCGGCCTGGCGCGCTTCGAGGGCGAGCCCTGCATGGTGATCGGCCACCAGAAGGGGCGCGACACCAAGGAAAAGATCCTGCGCAATTTCGGCATGCCGCGCCCGGAGGGCTACCGCAAGGCGCTGCGGCTGATGCAACTGGCGGAAAAGTTCGCGCTGCCGGTGTTCACGTTCGTTGACACCCCCGGCGCCTATCCCGGCATCGACGCCGAGGAGCGCAACCAGTCAGAGGCGATCGGCCGCAACCTCTACACCATGGCGAGCCTGAGGACGCCGATCATCGTCAGCGTCATCGGTGAAGGCGGCTCGGGCGGGGCGCTCGCGATCGCGGTCGGGGATGCCGTGCTGATGCTGCAATACGCGACCTACTCGGTGATTTCGCCCGAGGGCTGCGCTTCTATCCTGTGGAAGAGCGCCGACAAGGCGCCCGAGGCCGCCGAGACGCTCGGCATTACCGCGAGTCGCCTGAAGACGCTCGGCCTGATCGACAAAATCGTTCCCGAGCCGCTCGGCGGCGCGCACCGCGATCCGCAGGCGACCGCGGCCGCGCTCAAAAAGGCGCTCGCGGAGGCCTACAAGCTGTTGAAGGACAAGAAGCCGAAGGAACTGGTCGAGGGGCGCCTCGAGCGGCTGATGGCCCATGGCCGCTTCAAGGAAACCGCCGAACGTTGATACGGCAGTCCTCGCAACCATGCGGGGCAAGCGCGTGGCGGTGGGACTGTCGGGCGGGATGGACTCGGTGGTGCTCCTGCACCTGATGCGCCGCCTCGCGCCCCGGCTTGGCTACAAACTCTCCGCGATCCACGTCAACCACGGCCTGAGTCCGAACGCGCGCGATTGGCAGAAATTTTGTTCACGGTTTTGCCTCGATCTGGGTGTTCCCTTCAAGGCGACGAAAGTCAAAGTCGTCAAACGCTCTCATGGCCTCGAGGCGGCGGCGCGTGAAGCGCGCCGCGCAGCCTTCGCGAAGGCAAGCGTCGACGCGATCGCGCTTGCGCACCACCTCGATGATCAGGCCGAGACGGTGCTTTTCAACCTGCTGCGCGGCGCGGGACTGGCGGGCGCGAGCGGCATGCCGGCGGCAGGCAAACTCGGCCGCAAGCAGCTCTTGCGGCCGTTGCTCGGCGTACCGCGTGCGGCAATGCGGGAATACGCCCTGACGCACCGCCTGGCCTGGATCGAGGATGAATCCAATCGCGACGAGACGCTGACGCGCAATTTCATCCGCCGGCGCGTCGGGCCGCTGCTTGAGCAGAAGTTTCCGCGCTGGCGCGAAAGCCTGGCACGCGCCGCCCGGCATTTCTCCTCTTTAGAATTGGACTCGCAAAAGCTGTTGCGGTCCTATCTGAAGGGTAGGGGGCTGCGCGTCCCGAGCGAAGCCAAGCTGCTTGAAATGCTCAAGCAACTAGGCTCGGGAAGCGCCCAGATCGCCCATGACGGAATTGTTTTGCGCCGCTATCGGGAGAAGGTTTTCCTCACCAACCCGAAAACGCCCCAAGCTTTCAAGCCGCAGACCTGGAAGGGCGAGGCGGATCTTGAGCTGCCTGAACTGGGCGGCAGCCTGCATTTCCGCAAAGTGCGAGGGCAGGGGATCGACCGCAGCCTTCTCAAGGCAGGCAAATTCCAGGTGCGGCTGCGTTCGGGCGGCGAGCGCCTCCAGCCCGACGCGCGCCGCCCGCGCAGAACGCTCAAGAACCTGTTCCAGGAGGCTGGCGTTCCGCCCTGGGAGCGCGAACGGCTGCCTTTGCTCTATCGTGGCGGAGAGTTGGTGTGGGTTCCGGGACTCGGCGTGGACGTGACCTGTCGGGCGGGAGTCGGAGTCTCCGGTATCGTTCCGGAATGGCGTCCACTGGCGCGGCAAGGGGCGTGACACGTCGGGCAAAGGCGAGCTTACGCGTGATAGTAGTGACGGCCGTCGCGGTATTGCTCGCGCTCGGGATCGCGCGCACGAGCGCGCACCGCGCGATCGAGAACGCGTACTACGACTGGTGGCATGTGCTCGCGGGAGCGCGGTATACGCCCGCGCATACGGCGGTCGTAGTCATCGACGACGCGACGTTTCTGGCTTTGAAGGACGATCCGCTCGCTTTCTGGGCGCCGCACTTCGCACGCGTGCTCGAGGTCCTGACCGAGGCAGGCGCAAAGACCATCGGGCTGGACGTCCTGTATCAGGTGAGCGCGGAGGAGTGGTTGCGCAAGCTCGACCTGCCGAACAGCGACGCCGCGCGCAACTACGATGCGCCACTGCGCGGGGCGCTGGCGAAGGGCAACGTCATTCTCATCACGCATCTGGTGCCCGCGCAGGAGGGCGCGCAGCTTCTGCTGCCGCCGCCGGACCAACTCGCCATGCTGCCGCGGGGAATGCATGACCTGGGTGTGGCGAACCTGTTTCCCGACGACGACAAGTACGTGCGTCACTTCCTGACGGCGGTCGATCCGGACGCCAGAAAAGCCGGTACGTCATTCGGGATGCAGCTCGCGCTGCGCGCCGCAGGGCAGGATCCGGCACTTGGTGAGTGGGAGATCGCGGGCACCCGGTTGACGCGGGAGTCGGCGCCCCTCGCGATCGGATTCGCCGGTCCGCCCGGGACCATCCCCGCTCTGTCCATGAACGCGTTGTTAAGGGCCGACGCGTTGCGCGATCCGGCAGTTCAAGCGCTCAAAGGCAGGACGGTGATCGTTGCTGCGAGCCACGCCGGCACCGCCGATCGGCACTTCACGCCGTACTCGCGAGGCAGGGGAACCGAATTGATGAGCGGTGGCGAATTTCACGCCAACGTCGTGGAGACGATTCTGTCGGGGCGCTACCCGCGCGCGCTGCCCGCCGCGGCCGAGATTGCGTACCTGGCGGTGCTATTGATGGCGGCAACGTGGGGTTTCATGCGGCTTGGCGCCGCGAAAGGGGCGGGCCTCGCGGCCGGATTGTGCGCCGCCGTGGTGCTGCCTTCGTACCTCCTCTTCCATTACCACTGGATCGTGCCGGTTGCCGAGCCCCAGGCGGGAATCCTTGCCGCCTTCCTCGTGGCGCTCGGCCTTCGCCTCACGGGCGAGGCGCGCGAGCGCGCGCGCATCCGCGAGATGTTCGGCAAGTACGTTTCCGGCGAGGTGGTCGACAAGCTCCTTGACGAGGAAAGGCGGCCGGACCTGGGCGGTGAGGCGATGGCGGTGACCGTGCTCTTTTCCGACATCCGCGGCTTCACCACGATCTCGGAGAAGCTCTCGGCGCACGAGGTGGTCGAGATGCTGAACGCCTACTTCACCCGCGCATGCGAGCCGATCCTCGCGCAGGGCGGCACCGTGGACAAGTACATCGGCGATGCGGTGATGGCGGTGTTTGGGTCCCCGGTGCGGTATCCCGACCACGCCCGGCGTGCGGTGCGCGCGGCGCTCGGCATGGCGCGGGAGGCGGAGGCGTTCAAGCAGTGGATGCAGGAGCGCTTCCCCGGCCGCGGTCTGGCGGAGTTCGGCATCGGCGTGGGCCTGCACACCGGCGATGCGGTCGTCGGAGATATCGGCACGCCCAAGCGCAAGGAATTCACCGCGATCGGCGACACCGTTAATGCCGCCTCGCGGCTGGAAGGTGTTACAAAGGAAATGGACTGCGTGGTAGCGGCGAGCGAGGCTACCGTCCTGGCTGCGGGGCCGGGGGTACAGACCGGGAAAGTTGAGCAAAAGACGGTAAAGGGAAAGACCGGGCCCCTGACGGTGTATGAGATCACCGGGCTCAAGGATGAATAAGATTGCCGCTCAAGGAGGTGTCATGGGGAACGCAATTGCCTGGGTTTTGGGCTTGCTCGTGTCAGGCACCGCTCTCGCGCAGGGCGCGGATGTCGGCCTGGTCAACATGGTTTCCGGCAACGTGACCTACAGCCCCTCCGCCGCCACCGCCGCGAAAGCAGTGCAGGCGTTCATGAAAGTGCGCGATGGCGACCGCATCGACCTCGCCGCCGGAGGCGAAGTGCGGGTCGTGTTCTTCGATGCCAGCCGCCAGGAACGCTGGCTCGGCCCCGCGAGCTTTCGGGCCGGCAAGAGCGGCAGCGCCCCGCTCACGGGCAAGCCCGCCAGCGTCACCGACCTGCCCGCCGCAGCAACCCAGCGCCTCGCGCGCGTGCCCGATCTGGTGCAATTCGCCAAGCTGGGCGGCTTCCAGGTGCGAGGCAAGATCACGCCCGCCCAGAAGGCGACCCTCGAGCAGCAAGCCGCCGTGACCGAAGCGCGCGCCACCTACGAGAAGATGCGCAAGGATGCCGCGCCCGACGATATCGCGCCGGAACTCTTTCTGTACTCCGCGTTGTATGAGTACCTGCTGTACGACGATATGAAAACAGCCGTCGATGAAATGTTGCGTAAGCAGCCCGGCAATCCAGACCTGAATACGCTCGCCGATTGGCTCCGCACGCGGGCGCAGCGGTAGCGGGCGTCCATGCGCCGCGCCTTGCTCTTATTCGCCTTTACCGGGGCGCTCCTTGCGCCTGCTTCTGCAATCGCCGGCGAGGCTGAGTGGCAGGCGCACGTGAAGCTTGGAATGGCGGCCTACCAGCGTGGTGATTACCGCAACGCATCGGTGAGCTTCGCCGCCGCACTCAAGGAAGCCGAGGCCTTCGGCGAGACCGATCCGCGCTTCGCTACGACGATCAACAATCTTGCCGGCACGTACGTACAGCAAGGTCGCTACGCCGAGGCCGAGCCGCTCCATAGGCGCAGTTTGACGATTCGCGAGAAAGCCCTCGGCCCGGACCACCCGGACGTGGGGACGACGTTGGACAACCTGGCGACCTTGTTTCTCTCGCAAGGTCGCTACGCGGAGGCCGAGCCGCTCTCTAGGCGCAGTTTGACGATTCGCGAGAAAGCGCTGGGTGCCGAGCACCCGGATGTTGGCGGTACGTTGGACAGGCTGGCGGAACTATACCAAGTGCAAGG
>SBAS01000021.1 GCA_005240145.1 Nitrosomonadales bacterium
CCCCGGTCGCGGTCTGCGCGCTGCTGGCCGTCGCGTCGCGGGCCGCGATCACGGTCGCCACCGCCACGATGGCGATCGTTGCGGTCGCGGTTCTCCTCGCATGGCCTGTCCGGGCGCTGCGGCCGTGCCTGCCGCATGGATGATTCGTTGGCAGCCGGCGGCTGCTCGGCGGGCTTCTCGGTCTTGAGCCAACCGAAGAGGCTGGCGAAGAATCCCGGCCGCGCGGGCTCGGCCGCCGCCGCGGCCGGAGCGGCAACTGCGCGGGCTGCTTCCACCTTCGGCTGCGGCTCCGGGACGACCGGCGCCGGCTGATCGGGCACGATGCCCTGCACGGCGGCCTGCGGACGTTCCTTCTTCGGCTCGGCGTCCTTGCCGATCGCCTTCGGGTCCTCGGGCTGCTCCACCATTTCGTAGCTCGTGGGCACGTGGTCCATCTGGTTCAGTTCGTCGTGCTTGAGCCGCTGCACCTTGTAGTGCGGCGTCTCGAGGTGCGCGTTGGGCACCAGGACGATGTTCACCTTGATGCGTGCCTCCAGTTTCTGGATTTCGGCGCGCTTTTCGTTCAGCAGGAAGGATGCGACATCGACAGGCACCTGCGCGTGCACCGCGCCGGTGTTTTCCTTCATCGCTTCTTCCTGGATGATGCGCAGCACGTGCAGCGCGGTCGACTCGGTGCCGCGGATGAAGCCGGTGCCGCCGCAGCGCGGGCAGCTGATGTGCGCGGTTTCCTCGAGCGAAGGCTGCAGCCGCTGGCGCGAGAGCTCCATGAGGCCGAAGCGCGAAATCTTGCCGATCTGGACGCGCGCGCGGTCGTGCCGTAGCGCATCGCGGAACACGTTCTCGACGTCCCGCTGGTTCTTCTGCGACTCCATGTCGATGAAGTCGACGACGATCAGGCCGCCCAGGTCGCGCAGCCGCAGCTGGCGCGCGACTTCCTCGGCCGCCTCCAGGTTGGTGCGGTAGGCGGTTTCCTCGATGTCGTGGCCCTTGGTGGCGCGCGCCGAGTTGACGTCGATCGAGACCAGCGCCTCGGTGTGGTCGATGACGATCGCGCCGCCCGAGGGCAGGTTGACGTGGCGGCCGTAGGCGCTCTCGATCTGGTGCTCGATCTGGAAGCGCGAGAAAAGCGGCACGTCGTCGCGATACAGCTTCACCTTGCCGACGTTGGCCGGCATCACGGTCTGCATGAACGCCAGCGCCTGCTCGTAGATTTCCTCGGTGTCGATGAGGATTTCGCCGATGTCGGGCTGGAAATAGTCGCGGATCGCCCGGATGACCAGGCTCGATTCGAGGTAGATCAGGTAGGGCTTGCGCGCCGGCTCCTTGGCCGCGCCGTCGATCGCCTGCCAAAGCTGCAGCAGGTAGTTCATGTCCCATTGCAGTTCCTCGACCGAGCGGCCGATCGCAGCGGTGCGCGCGATCACGCTCATGCCCTCGGGGACCACCAGCTGGTCGATGGTGTCGCGCAGTTCGTTGCGGTCTTCGCCCTCGACCCGGCGCGAAACGCCGCCGCCGCGGGGATTGTTCGGCATCAGGACGAGGTAGCGTCCGGCCAGGCTGATGAAGGTGGTGAGGGCGGCGCCCTTGTTGCCGCGCTCGTCCTTCTCGACCTGGACGGTAATGTCCTGGCCGTCGGAGAGGGCATCCTGGATCCTCGCGCGGCCGACGTCGACGCCTTGGCGGAAGTAGCTTCGCGCCACCTCCTTGAAGGGCAGGAACCCGTGCCGTTCCTCGCCGTAGTCGACGAAGGCGGCCTCGAGGCTGGGCTCGATGCGGGTGATGATGGCCTTGTAGATATTGCTCTTGCGCTGCTCCCTTGCTGCCGATTCGATGTCGAGGTCTACGAGTTTCTGGCCTTCGACGATGGCGACGCGCAGTTCTTCCTGCTGGGTCGCGTTAAACAACATGCGTTTCACTTATGGTTCTCCTGCGCGCGCAGGAGCTATGTTGCCCGGATGCTCAGTGTTCCCCTTGGGAGGAAAAGACCGTCAAATGGACCATGCTGTCAGCGCGCGTTTCCAGTACCATCGCTACTTCCGGTGAGCGAAATTAACCACTGCACTTCGGGTCCGGTCACTTGTCGGACGGGAGGCGGGTTGCAGGTTCCGGCGCCCGGTTGGATCTGGCTGCGAAATTCGCAACCCCCAAGCTCACGCGTCTTGTGGTCCCTGTGCCTCGCAACTCGAAGCGAGTTCCCGGATTGTATTGAAAATGAATGACTTAAGCAAGGCACAGGTTACCTGGCTTGAAGTCGGGGAGGAAAGCGAGGCGCAACGCCTCGACAACTTCCTCCTGCGCCACCTGAAGGGCGTTCCCAAGAGCCATGTCTACCGGGTCGTCCGCAGCGGCGAAGTTCGGGTCAACAGCGGCCGCGTGAAGCCCGATTACCGGGTCCGCACCGGCGACAAGGTCAGGATTCCGCCCATGAGGGTGGCCGCGCCGAATGCCAAAGCGCCGGCGCGGCCGTTTGGCCTGCCCATCGTGCATGAAGATCCGTCCCTGCTGGTCGTCGACAAGCCCTCCGGCGTCGCGGTGCATGGCGGCAGCGGCGTGAGCTTCGGTGTAATCGAGCTCCTGCGTGCAGCGCGCCCGGAAGCGAAGATGCTGGAGCTCGCGCACCGGCTCGATCGCGACACCTCGGGCCTCCTCATCGTGGCGAAAAAGCGCGGCGCGCTGATTGAACTGCACCGCATGCTGCGCGACGGCGAGGTGGAAAAGATCTACCTCGCCGTCGTCAAGGGCGTTCCGGCGAAGAAGCACTTCGACATCACAGAGGCGCTGCACAAGTACGTCAACGCGAAGGGGGAACGGCGCGTGGCCGTGAAGGAGGGTGGTCTTGCCGCCGTTACCAGAATAAAACTCCTGGAGAAAAGCAAGGACATCAGCGTGCTGCAACTGCGCCTCATGACCGGCCGCACCCACCAGATAAGGGTGCATCTCGCGCATGCCGGGCATCCGGTGCTGGGCGACGATAAATACGGCGATTTCGAGTTCAATCGCGCACTCGCGCGGCAGGGCGTGAAGCGCCTGTTCCTGCACGCGCGCCGGCTGGCGTTCAAGCACCCGGTGGATGGCAAGGCGATGAAATTCGAATCGCCGCTGCCGGAGGATATGCTTCGCTGTTGTCGATCAAACTTTCCCGCGCTTGAAAAATAGATACGCCTTGATCGTGTTCGACTGGGACGGCACGTTGTTCGATTCTGCTGCGGTCATCGCCGACTGCATCCAGCACGCCGCGCGCGACATGGCGCTGCCGGTGCCCGACCGCGAGACCGCGAGCCACGTCATCGGCCTGGGGCTGAACGATTCGCTGCGCCATGCCTTGCCGGCGCTGGCCCAGGAGCGCTACCCGGATTTTCTCGCGCTCTATCGCCGCTATTTCCTCGAGCGCGAGGATTCGCTGAGCCTGTTTGCGGGCGTGCCCGAGCTGCTGGCTGAATTGAAGGAGCGCGGGCATCTGCTTGCGGTCGCGACCGGCAAGCCGCGCCGCGGCCTGGACCGTGCGTTCCAGGCGAGCGGGATCGGTCCGCTGTTCGCCGCTTCGCGCTGCGGCGACGAGACGCGTTCGAAACCCGATCCGATGATGCTGCTGCAGCTCATGGACGAACTGCGCCTCGAGGCCTCAGACCTGCTCATGATCGGCGATACGTCTCATGACCTGGGCATGGCAAAGAGCGCCGGGGTGGACGCGGTGGCGGTGGGCTACGGCGCGCACTCGATGGAAGCTTTGAGCGCCTGGCAACCGCGTGCCTGCGTAGGCAGCGTGGTGGAATTGCGACAGTGGCTGACGACGAACGCCTGATCTGCACGTCTGCAGCGCTGCGCAACAGCGGCAAGGCTGTGCGCTTCGAGGTGGAGTACTTCGGCGAAAACGCGCCCGCGTTCGTGGTGCGGTTCGAAGAGCGTGTTTACGGCTATCTCAATCGCTGCGGCCACATGCCGATGGAACTCGACTGGCGCGAGGGCGAAGTCTTCGACCTGCTCGGACACGATTTGATATGCTCGACGCACGGTGCGACGTATGCCGCCGCGAGCGGCAAATGCACCGGCGGGCCGTGCGGCAAGACGCCGCTTGTGTCCCTCCAGATGGAGGAACGGGACGGCAAGGTCTACTTCAAGGGAATCGACGATGGCTGACAGCGACGGGCAGTGGGAACGCGGATTGATCGAGAAGCTCGCCACCGAGGCGCTCAAGGAGCAGCGGCGCGCGCGCCGCTGGGGCATTTTTTGGAAACTGCTCACGTTCGCCTACATCACGGTGGTGATCGTGCTTGCCTTCGACTGGAAGGGCGGGGAATCCAAAGGCGGCCGGCACACGGCGCTGGTCGAAATCAACGGCATCATCGGCCCGGGAAGCGACGCGAGCGCCGAGAAGGTGGCTATCGCGCTGCAGTCGGCCTTCAAGGACAAGAACACGCAAGGCGTGGTGCTGCGGATCAATTCACCCGGCGGCAGCCCGGTCCAGTCGCAGAACATCTACGACGAAATGCAGCGCCTGCGGCTGAAGTACCCGGCCATCCCGCTGTATGTCGTGGTGGAGGACCTTTGCGCCTCAGGCGGCTATTACGTCGCCGCGGCCGCCGACAAGATCTACGTCGCCAAGGGCAGCATCCTGGGCTCGATCGGCGTGCGCATGGACAATTTTGGCGTCGTCGGGCTGATGGAAAAACTCGGTGTCGAGCGCCGCCTGATCACCGCCGGCAAGAACAAGGCGCTGCTCGATCCGTTCCTGCCGCTGGAGGAATCGCACAAGCAGATCGCGGTCGACCTGATCGGCGAGATCCATCAGCAGTTCATCACGGCTGTGCGCGAAGGCCGCGGCAAGCGCCTGAAGGAAACCCCGGACATGTTCTCGGGTCTGATCTGGAGCGGTGCGAAGAGCATCGAACTGGGGCTGGCCGATGCCGTCGGCGGCCTGGATTACGTGGCGCGCGAAGTGATCAAGGCCGAGGACATCGTCGATTACACGCAAAAGGAGAACATCGCCGAGAAATTCGCGCGCCGCTTCGGCGCCGGCGCCATGGGCTCGTTGCTCGAATTCGCCGCGCGCTCGGGCTTAGCGATTCACTGACAAAAGCAGAAACACGGTCGGCCGCTTGCCGATGGAGTGGCGCGCATCATGCCAAGCGGAGATTTTTCTTGTTGTGATTTGTTCGGACTCCAGCGTCAAATCACTCGCAATGCACAATAAAGTAACTGGAGTACAAACTTCCAGTAGAGCGCCAAGCAGGGCATCGTTGCGGTAGGGCGTCTCGATGAAAATCTGCGTCTCGCGCTCGCGGCGCGAACGTGCTTCGAGCTGCCGAATCCTTTGCTTCCGTTCTTCCGCTTCGCGGGGCAGGTAGCCGCAGAACGCGAAGCGCTGGCCTTCCAGCCCGGAGGCCATCAAGGCGAGCACGATCGAGGAAGGTCCGATGAGGGGCACGACGCAGATGCCTTCGGCTTGCGCCGCTGCCACCAGCACGGCACCCGGGTCTGCAATTGCAGGGCAGCCGGCCTCCGAAAGCAGGCCAATCGAGCGGCCTGCCTGGAGTTTCCTGATGTGAATCGCGACATCCTTCTCGAGCACCGAGATGTCCAGGTCCTGAATCGCGCCCGGCATCCCGACGTCCTTCAGGAAGGCGCGCGCGCTCTTCGCGTTCTCCACGACAAAGCAGGTGAGCTGCTTGACCGTCTTCAGGGCAGCGAGGGGCAGGGCGTCGGCAGCCGCGCCGCCGAGCGGCGTCGGGATGGCGTACAGGGTGCCTGCCATCAGCCCAGCACGGGCGCGCCGGCGTGCGCGAGCAGTTCGGTGAGCGCGATCAGCGGCAGGCCGATGAGCGAAGTCGGATCTTCCGTCTCGATGCGTTCGATCAAGGTGATGCCGAGCCCTTCGACTTTCGCGCTGCCGGCGCAGTCATAAGGCTGCTCCTGGCGCAGATAGCTTTCGATCTGCTGCGCGCCCACTGTGCGGAACGTGACGGCACAACCGACGAGCCGCGCGCCCAGTTTTCCCGAAGCGGTGTCCAGCAGCACGACGGCGGTATCAAACTGGGCGCGCTTGCCGCTCAGCACGGTCAGCTGCCGGCGCGCGTTTTCGTGATTGCCCGGTTTGTCGAGCCGCAAGCCTTCGCAGGAAGCGACCTGGTCGGAGCCGATCACGAGGGCTTGCGGGAAACGCCGTGCCACCGCGCGCGCTTTCGCTTCGGCAAGGCGCAACGCCGTTGCGCCAGGCGCCTCGCCCGCCTGCGGCGATTCATCAGACTGAGGGTCGGCGCACTCGAAGGGCACCCCCAGGCGCTGCAGAAGCTCCCGGCGATACCTCGAGGTCGAGGCCAGTACGAGGGGCCGGGGCAGAGGTGGCCTTTGTTTTGACAGATCTTTGTTTTGACAGGGATTTTTCAGGATGATACCATTCGACCCGTATGTTGCACCAGCCGGTCATCGACGGCCTTGAATTCGCGAGGACCGGTTCGAAGTTGCAGGGGGCGTTGCCGGTTGCCGGTTTCACGCGCTTGCGCGATGCACTGAGCACCAGCAAGGGCGCTGTCCAGTACGAATTGCTGGGCGTGCCCGAAGAGCTGGGACGCCCGACGCTCAGGCTCAAGGTTGCGGGCGAATTGCAGTTCGTTTGCCAGCGCTGCCTGGGTGCCCTTGAGTTTCCGCTGCGCATCGACGTGTCGTTGCAACTTGCGGCGACGCAGGCCGAACTCGACGCCGAGCCGCTGGCAGCCGAGGGGCCTGAAGGGATCGTCGCCGGGCGGCAAATGCAGGTGCGTGACCTGGTCGAGGATGAGTTGTTGCTTGCGATTCCGCTGGTGCTGCGGCACGAGCGCTGCACGGAAGGTGGCTCGCAGGCGTGGAACGAAAAGCGCTCGCCGTTCGCCGGATTGCGCGGGCTGGTGGGCGGCACGAAGCATTGAAACTTTTATTTCAAGGAGTTGAACATGGCAGTCCAGCAGAACAAGAAATCGCCTTCCCGGCGCGGCATGCACCGCGCGCACGATTCCCTGAGCGTGCCGCCGCTTGGCGTCGAGCCGACCACCGGCGAGACGCACCTGCGCCACCACATCAGCCCGACGGGCTACTACCGCGGCAAAAAAGTCGCCAAAGGCAAGGACGAGTAGCCGCGCCCGTCCTGCGCGGTGGACATCACCGTAGCAGTCGACTGCATGGGGGGCGACCATGGCCCCCATGTCACGGTTCCCGCCGCGCTTGAGTTCGTCCGCGCGAGGGGCGACGTCGCCGTCGTGCTGGTAGGTCTCGGCATTGCGATCGAACGCGAACTGGCAGCCCAGGGCACCCGCCCGGGGCCGACCCTGCGCGTACACCATGCCGCCGAAGTCGTGGCGATGGATGAGCCGCCTGTGCAGGCGCTGCGCTTCAAGAAGAATTCCTCCATGCGCATCGCGGTGAACCTGGTGAAGAGCGGCGAGGCGCACGCCTGCGTCAGCGCCGGCAATACCGGCGCGTTGATGGCGATCTCGCGCTTTGTCCTCAAGACGCTGCCCGGCATCGACCGTCCCGCCATCGCCACGATCCTGCCCAACGTGCGCGGCAGCTACACCACGGTGCTTGATCTGGGCGCCAACGTGGACTGCACGCCGGAACAGCTGATGCAGTTCGGCGTCATGGGCGCGATGCTGGTCGCGGCGCTGGAGCACAACGAACGGCCCAGCGTGGGGCTCCTCAACATCGGCGTCGAGGACATCAAGGGCAATGACACGGTGCGCCAGGCCGGGGAGTTGCTGCGGGCGAGCGGGCTGAACTTCTACGGCAACGTCGAAGGCGATGACATTTTCAAGGGCACGACGGACGTGGTGGTCTGCGACGGCTTCGTCGGCAACTCGGTACTCAAGGCCTCTGAAGGCGTAGCGAAAATGATCGTGGCCTTCCTGCGCCAGGAATTCTCGCGCAACATCCTGCGCAAGCTCTCCGCGCTCGCAGCGATGCCGGTGCTCAACGCGTTGCGCGAACGCATGGATCCGGGCCGCTACAACGGCGCCAGCCTGGTGGGTTTGCGCGGCATCGTCGTCAAGAGCCATGGCTCCGCGGACAAGTACGCCTTCGGCCAGGCGCTTAAACGCGCCGCCGAGGAAGTCAGCAACGACGTCGTCGCGCGCATTACGCATCGCATGGCCGCATTGACGGCGGCGCAGCGCTCGGACGCGGCATGAAGTACTCCCGCATCGTCGGTACCGGCAGCTACCTGCCGCCGCGCGTGGTCACCAATGCCGAGCTGTCGCGGAAACTCGACACCAGCGACGCCTGGATACAGGAGCGCACCGGCATCCGGCAAAGGCACATCGCGGGCGAATCGCAGGCATCGAGCGACCTCGCGCTGGAAGCCAGCCGCCGCGCGCTCGATGCTGCGGGCGTCAAGGCCGCCGACATCGATCTCATCATCGTCGCCACCTCGACGCCCGATTTCATCTTTCCCAGCACCGCCTGCCTGCTGCAGGCGAAGCTCGGTGTGAAAGGCTGCGCCGCGTTCGATGTGCAGGCGGTGTGCAGCGGCTTCGTTTACGCGCTTGCGACCGCGGACAGCATGATCAAGAACCAGATGGCGAAGAATGCCCTGGTCGTGGGCGCCGAAGTCTTTTCCCGCATTCTCGACTGGAACGACCGCGGAACCTGCGTGCTGTTCGGCGACGGCGCGGGTGCGGTGGTGCTCGCGGCCGGGGAGAAACCCGGCATCCATGCATCAGTCCTGCATGCGGACGGCAGCCAGGTCGGCATCCTCTCGGTGCCCGGAAACGTTTGCGGCGGCAAGATTACCGGCTCGCCTTTCCTGCAGATGCAGGGCAAGGAAGTCTTCAAGCTCGCGGTCAGGGTCCTCGATGAATCGGCGCGCGAGGTGACGGCCGCGGCCGGCATGCAGCTCGCGGACATCGACTGGCTGATCCCGCATCAGGCCAACGTGCGAATTCTTGAAGCGACGGCGAAGCGCATCGGGCTGCCGCGCGAGCGCCTGGTGGTCACGGTGGATCACCACGCCAATACCTCGGCGGCTTCGGTGCCGCTGGCGCTGGATGAATTCGTCCGCGCGGGGAGGATCCGCAGCGGCCACAAGATCCTGTTGCAGGGCGTGGGTGGCGGATTTACGTGGGGCGCGACGCTGGTGACCATGTGATGAAACTGGCGCTGGTATTTCCGGGGCAAGGCTCGCAATCGGTCGGAATGCTGAAGGCCTATGCCGGGCTGCCCGAAGTCGATACCGTGCGCGGCGAAGCCGCCGCGGCGCTGGGCCAGGATTTCCTCGCGCTGCTCGATGACGGACCGGTGGAACAGTTGAACCTGACCGTCAACACGCAGCCTGCGATGGTGACCGCGGGCATTGCAGCCTACCGTGCCTGGCTCGCTCTGGGCGGTCCCGCACCTGCGGTTGTCGCCGGTCACAGCCTTGGAGAGTATTCCGCACTGGTTGCCTCGGGGGTGCTGTCCTTTCGGGATGCTTTGCCCCTGGTCAGATATCGTGCGCAATGCATGCAAGAGGCCGTGCCGGAAGGAACAGGCGGCATGGCGGCAATTCTCGGCCTGGATGAGGATGGCGCGCGCGCCGCTTGCGACGAGGCGGCGCAACGGGAAGTTGTGCAAGCGGTGAATTTCAATGCACCCGGCCAGGTCGTGATCGCCGGGCACAAGAGCGCAGTGGCGCGCGCCATCGAAGCCTGCAGGTCACGCGGCGCCAAGCGCGCCATGCCGCTGCCGGTAAGTGCGCCGTTCCACAGCAGCCTCATGCAACCGGCGGCATTGAAGCTAGGGGAGTATTTGAAAGGGGTTTCTTTTTCCAATCCGGTGATTCCCGTTCTCAATAACGTGGATGTCAAGGACGAAAGAGATCCAGCAAGGATCAAGGACGCGCTTATCCGCCAGGCGGCTTCCCCCGTGCGCTGGGTGGAAATCGTTCGCGCCATGGCGGCGCAGGGCGTGACGCATGTGCTGGAGTGCGGTCCGGGCAAGGTGCTCGCCGGGCTGGTGAAGCGCATCGACCCGAAACTGCAGGGAATTGCCGCAGCCGACCGCGCCTCGCTTGAGGCGGCTCTGGCGGCGCTCAAGGGAGGCTGAGCATGCTCGAAGGCAAAGTTGCGCTCGTTACGGGTGCCTCCCGCGGCATCGGCCGCGCCATCGCGCTGGAACTGGCGAAGCAGGGCGCCCGGGTCGTGGGCACGGCGACGAGCGACGCAGGCGCGACAAACATTTCGCAGGCAGGCCTCGTCGGCAAAGTGCTGAACGTACGCGACGCGGCACAGGGCGACGCGCTCCTTGGCGCGATCCAGAAGGAAATAGGCGACATCGCGATCCTGGTCAACAACGCCGCGGTGACGCGCGACAACCTGGCGCTGCGAATGAAGGACGCCGATTGGGACGAAGTGATGGAAACCAACCTGCGGCCGGTGTTCCGGCTTTCGCGCGCAGTGATGCGCGGCATGATGAAGGCGCGCTGGGGCCGCATCATCAACATCACTTCGGTGGTAGGCGCCTCGGGCAACCCCGGCCAGGCCAATTACGCGGCGGCGAAGGCCGGCGTCGTCGGCATGGCGAAATCCCTCGCGCGCGAACTGGGCAGCCGCAACATTACCGTCAACTGCGTGGCGCCGGGATTCATCGACACCGACATGACCCGTGCGCTGTCGGAGGAGCAGAGGCAGGCGCTGCTGGCGCAAATCCCGCTCGGGCGGCTCGGCCTGCCCGAGGACGTCGCCGCCGCTGTCGCCTACCTGGCGTCTCCCGCGGCGGCTTACGTCACCGGCACCGTTCTGCACGTCAACGGCGGAATGTACATGTCCTGATTCCGGTAAAATACGGACCCTGCAGACGCTGGTTTTCCCGGATCCACACAGGCAAGGAGCGCAGGATGGACAATGTCGAGCAACGCGTAAAAAAAATCATCGCCGAACAGCTCGGCGTCAACGAAGCCGAAATCAAGAACGAGTCTTCGTTCGTCGACGACCTGGGCGCGGACTCGCTCGATACGGTCGAGCTCGTCATGGCGCTCGAAGAGGAATTCGAGACCGAGATCCCGGACGAGGATGCCGAGAAGATCACCACCGTCCAGCTGGCCATCGACTACGTCAAGTCGCACGCCAAGGCCTGACCGCTCAATACAGTGCAGCGCCGCCGAGTTGTCGTCACCGGTCTGGGCATCGTCAGCCCGGTGGGAAACAGCGTCCAGGACGCCTGGCACAACGTTCTAGCGGGTAAGTCCGGCGTCACCCGCGTCACCCGGTTCGATGCTTCGCGCCTCGCCTGCCAGATCGCCGGCGAGGTCAAGGACTTCGATATCGCGCAATACCTTTCCGCCAAGGAAGCGCGCCGCATGGACCGCTTCATCCATTTCGGCATGGCCGCGGGCCTGCAGGCCTGGAAGGATTCGGGCATCGCGGTGGCGGCGGATACGGCCGAGCGCTTCGGCATCATTTTCGGCTCCGGCATCGGCGGCCTGCCGTTGATCGAAGAGATGCACAACGAGCTGCTGAAGAGCGGGCCGCGGCGCATTTCGCCTTTCTTCATCCCCGGCACCATCATCAACATGATCGCCGGCAACCTGTCGATCATGCTCGGCACCAAGGGTCCCAACCTCGCCATCGTCACCGCCTGCACGACCTCGACGCATTGCATCGGCGAGGCGGCCAGGTCGGTGCGCTACGGTGAAACCGACGTCATGATCGCAGGCGGCGCCGAGGCGACCGTCACTGAACTGGCGATGGGCGGATTCGCATCGGCGCGCGCGCTTTCGACGCGCAACGATGATCCCGCCGGCGCCAGTCGCCCCTGGGACAAGGACCGCGACGGCTTCGTGCTCGGCGAAGGCGCAGGCGCAGTGTTGCTCGAGGAATACGAACACGCCAAGCGGCGCGGCGCGAAGATCTACTGCGAGCTCGCCGGCTACGGCGTCTCATCGGACGCTTATCACATGACAGCGCCGGCCGAAGATGGCGAAGGCGCGTTCCGCTGCATGTCCAACGCCATGCGCGACGCCGGGCTGGGTGTCGACACGATCGATTACATCAATGCCCACGGCACGTCGACGCAGCTCGGCGATATCGCCGAGACCGTCGCGGTGAAGCGGCTGCTCGGCGGCCGGGCAAAGGACGTCGCGGTGAACTCCACCAAATCGATGACCGGGCACCTGCTGGGCGCCGCAGGCGGTATCGAAGCCGTGTTCAGCATCCTCGCGCTGCGCGACCAGGTTTCGCCGCCCACCATCAACCTGCAGAACTCGGATCCGCAGTGCGATCTGGACTATGTGCCGAACGTGGCGCGCAAGATGAGGATCCGGACCGCGGTCTCCAACTCGTTCGGATTCGGCGGCACCAACGGAACCCTGGTTCTCAAGGCTGTTTGAGCGCTTTCAGGCCGCACCGGCTGGAGCTGTCGCCTTCCACCTCTTTCGCCGGCGCGGTGCTGGCCGTGCACGCCACTGCCGCGGCCTGCTTGCTGGCAACCATGCCAGGCGTTGCCGCTCCGGCGCTGGCGATTCTGATCGTGGGCCTGGGCGCCGTTTCGGCGTGGGAACGCGCGTTGCTGCGTGGTTCGCGTGCGCCCCGCGTCATCGAAGTCGCGGGCTCGGGATCTGCGGCGGTGATCCTTGCAAACGGCAAAGCCATCGAGGTGCGCCCGGTGCGGGGTATCGGAGTGACCCGCTATTGGGTGGCGCTGGCGCCTGCTACGGTCGCTGGAGGCGCCGTATTTGTAACTGCCGGCATGCTCAGCCCGGCGCAGATGCGCATCCTGAGGCTCTGGGCTCTCTGGGGCAGGACCCCGGCGGCGGCGTGGCGGCCGGCATGAGGCCAAAACGCCTGATGCGTCGAACTATTTTCGAAGCATACTGTCTGTGGCTGGTAGGGGTCCCCGGCAGGGGGTCCGGCAGCGGTGTCTGAGCGTGAGGTTGACCGACAGTTGGTCGAACGCGCGCAGCGCGGCGACAAGCGGGCCTTCGAGGTGTTGGTGGAGAAGTATCAGCGCAAGCTCGCGCGCCTGATATCACACCTGGTCCGGGACCCGAGCGAAGTCGAGGACGTGACACAAGAGGCCTTCGTCAAGGCCTACCGTGCGCTGCCTTCATTTCGCGGCGACAGCGCTTTCTATACTTGGCTGTACCGTATCGGCATCAACACCGCCAAGAATTACCTGGTGGCGATGGGCAGACGGGCGCCGACCTCCACCGGGGTCGACGCCGAGGAAGCGGAAGGGCAGGAAGACGGCGAGCCCTTGCATGACATCAATACGCCGGAGAGTTTGCTGCTGACAAAGGAGATTGCGACGACGGTGAACGCGGC
The DNA here is from genome assembly GCA_005240145.1 of Nitrosomonadales bacterium. Lineage (GTDB taxonomy): Bacteria > Pseudomonadota > Gammaproteobacteria > Burkholderiales > SG8-39 > RBG-16-66-20. Next base: position 13,263 of record SBAS01000021.1, read on the forward strand.
GATCCAGGCGTTGCCCGAGGAATTGCGCAGCGCGATCCAGCTGCGCGAGCTCGAGGGCATGAGCTACGAGGAGATCGCGAAACTGATGGATTGCCCGATCGGCACGGTGCGCTCGAGGATATTCCGGGCGCGCGAAGCGATCGCGGAGCGGCTCAAGCCGCTGCTCGACATGGCGCCGGACAAGAGGTGGTGATGAAACAGAGAATCTCGGCATTGATGGATGGCGAACTGGAGCGCTCCGAGGCGGCCTCGCCGCTGGAGTCACTGCGTGAGGAAGGCGATGCGCGCCAGACCTGGCGCAGCTATCACCTGATCGGCGACACGATGCGCGATACGCGCATGCTTTCGCCGGGCTTTGCCGCCCGCGTCGCGGCCGAACTGGAAAAGGAACCGACGGTCATGGCGCCCGTGCGCGCGCGGCAGTGGCCGCGCTGGCAGATGCTGTCCGCGGCGGCGAGCGTGGCGGCCGTGGCGATGGTGGGCTGGCTCGCATTCGGAATTCAGGAGGGCGGGCCTCAGCTTGCGGTGGTGCCGAAGCAGGAGGTCGTTGCGGTAAAAGAAGCCACCCAAGTATCGCCCCCTGACACGGCGAACGACTATCTCTACGCGCACCAGGGATACTCGCCGCGCAATTCACTGCAGGGCGTGGCGCCCTATGTACGCACCGTGTCGAGCAAAGCGCTGGTGCGCAAGCAATGAACCGGGCGCTCGGCTTCGTGCTGCTCGTTTGCTGCGGCCTGGCGCAAGCCCAGACTCCGGCCGATGGCATGACGCTGCTGCGCCGGCTCTACGAAGCGACGGAAAAACTGTCCTACACGGGCACGTTCGTCTACCAGCAGGGTGAGCGCACGGAAACCTCGCGTATCACGCGCCTGGCCGGTTCTGGCGGCGGGATGGAGCGGGTGGAGGTGCTCGATGGCACGCCGCGCGAGATCATCCGCACGCGCGACACGGTGCGCTGCTACCTGCCCGAAAGCCAGACGGTGAAGGTGGAGCGCAGAACCGACCCGCGCGCATTTCCGGCGATGCTGCCGGAACAGATTTCCGAACTTGCGCGCAACTACACCATCTCGCGCGGCGAACCGGTGCGCATCGCCGGCTACGATTGCGAGGCGGTGGTGCTGACGCCGAAGGACCAGTTGCGCTACGGCTACATGCTGTGGACGGACGTGAATACCGGCATGCTGCTCAAGGCGCGCACCTTCGATCACAAGGGCGAGACCGTGGACCAGTTTTCCTTTGCCCAGCTGGCTGTCGGCAGCGTGCCGCGTGAACGGATGAAGCCGCGGCACCAGGCGCAGAACTGGCGCGTGGAAGACGCCACCGTCGTGCCGGCAAACCTCGGGCGCAGCGGCTGGACAGTGGGCGCGGAGTTGCCCGGCTTCCGCAAGATCATCGAAGTCACACGCAGGCTGAGCGAAGCTCGGCCGGTCGGGCAGATAGTTTACTCGGATGGACTCGCGGCGGTATCGGTGTTCATCGAACCGATGGCCGGCCGCGCCGAGGCCGTGCGCCCCGGACCTTCCAGCCTCGGCGCGTTCCAGATCTATACGCGCGAGGTGGCAAACCACATCGTCACAGTCGTCGGAGAGGCGCCGGCGATCAGCGTGCAGCGCATCGCCACCGCAGTCGAATACAGACAACCTACCAGGTAACGGGAGATTGCACATGAAGTGGGTCAGAAACCGGCTGGCGTTGCTCGCGCTTGCCTTCGTCTTTGCCGGCAGCGCGTTCGCCCAGGGTCGCGAACTGCCGGATTTCGTCAAGCTGGTCGAGGACCAGGGCGCAGCGGTGGTGAATATCAGCACCACGCAGGCAGTGCGCCGGACGGCGTCGGTACCGCAGGTACCTGGCGTCGAGGACGAGGAGGTGCAGGAGTTCTTCCGCCGCTTCATTCCGCGCCAGCAGCCCGGACCGCAGCAGGGTCCGCGCCCGGAGAGCCGTTCGCTCGGCTCGGGCTTCATCATCTCGGGCGACGGCTACATCCTGACCAATGCGCATGTCGTGAACGGGGCCGACGAAATCGCGGTCAAGCTTACCGACAAGCGTGAGTACAAGGCGAAGGTCATCGGCGCCGACAAGCGCACCGACGTGGCGCTGATCAAGATCGACGCCACCGCGTCGTTGCCCTCGGTGAAGTTCGCCGATCCGAACCGCCTCAAGGTCGGCGAGTGGGTGGTTGCGATCGGCTCGCCGTTCGGCTTCGAGAACACCGTGACCGCGGGCATCGTCTCGGCCAAGGGCCGCTCGCTGCCGCAGGAAAATTTCGTCCCCTTCATCCAGACCGACGTCGCCATCAACCCGGGCAATTCGGGCGGACCGCTGTTCAACATGCGCGGTGAAGTGGTCGGCATGAATTCCCAGATCTACAGCCGCACCGGCGGCTTCATGGGTCTGTCGTTCGCGATTCCGATCGACGTCGCGCTGGACGTCCAGAAGCAGCTGCGCGACAAGGGCCGTGTTTCGCGCGGCCGCATCGGCGTCGTGATCCAGGAAGTCAGCAGGGACCTCGCGACTTCCTTCGGCCTGGACCGGCCGCGCGGCGCGCTGGTGAACTCGGTGGAGAAGGGCAGTCCTGCGGACAAGGCGGGCGTCGAGGCGACGGACATCATCGTGAAGTTCGACGGCAAGCCGGTGGAGGCATCGAACGACCTGCCGCGTATCGTGGGCTCGACCCGTCCCGGGGCGACCGCCCAGCTCGAAGTCTGGCGCAAGGGCGCGGCACGAACCCTCAGCCTGACGGTGGGCGAACTGCAGGAAGAGCGCCTCGCCTCGCGCGATACGCCGCGCGCGCAGAAGCCGGCCGAGCTGGCGGCGAACCGCCTCGGCCTTGTGGTGAGCGAGCTCACGAGCAAGCAGAAGGAAGACCTGAAGCTCGCCAACGGCCTGGTGGTAACCGAGGTCAAGCCCGAGGCGCGCGCCGACGTGCGCCGCGGCGACGTGCTCCTGATGCTGGTGCACAAGGGACAGCACACCGAGCTCAGGTCGAGCGAGCAACTCAACCGCCTGCTGGCGGGCCTGGACAAGAGCGCAGTGATCACGCTGCAGGTGCGCCGCGGCGAAGCGGTGGCGTTCGTGACGGTGAGCGGGCTGACCGACAAGGGCTGAGCTAAAATAGCTGGCTACGGGCAGAGGGTGCCTCCGTACGGAGGCGCCCTCTTTTCTTATGGACCAGAGCCACATTCGAAATTTCTCGATCATCGCGCACATCGACCATGGCAAGTCGACGCTCGCGGATCGTTTCATCCAACTCTGCGGCGGACTGTCGGACCGGGAAATGGCCGAACAGGTGCTCGACTCGATGGACCTCGAGCGCGAGCGCGGCATCACCATCAAGGCGCAGACCGCCGCGCTCGCCTACCAGTCGCGCAGCGGCGAGACCTACCTGCTCAACCTGATCGACACCCCGGGGCACGTGGATTTTTCCTACGAGGTGAGCCGCTCGCTGGCGGCCTGCGAAGGGGCGATCCTGGTGGTGGACGCCTCGCAGGGCGTGGAGGCGCAGACCGTTGCCAACTGCTACACCGCCACGGAGCAGGGGGTCGAGGTGATCCCGGTGCTGAACAAGGTCGATCTGCCCTCGGCCGACCCGGCGAACGCCATCCAGGAAATCGAGGACGTGATCGGCATCCGCGCCCAGGACGCCTTGCGCGTCAGCGCCAAGACCGGAGAAGGGGTGCAGGACGTTCTCGAGGCGGTCATCGCCCGCATCCCGGCGCCGCGTGGCGATCCCGCGGCGCGCCTCAAGGCCTTGATCATCGACTCCTGGTTCGACAACTACGTCGGGGTGGTGATGCTGGTACGGGTGTTCGAGGGCACGCTGCGGCCCAAGGACAAGATCGAGTTGATGAGCAGCGGCGCCGGTTACCTCTGCGAGCAGGTCGGTGTCTTTACGCCGAAATCGAGGCAGAAGGAGAGCCTGTTTGCGGGCGAGGTGGGCTTCGTGGTGGCGGGCATCAAGGAACTGCGTGCCGCGAAGGTCGGCGACACCATCACGCGCGCCGACAAGCGGGCCGCCGCGCCGCTGTCCGGCTTCAAGGAGATCAAGCCGCAGGTATTCGCCGGGCTCTACCCGGTCGAGTCCAACCAGTACGAGGCGATGCGCGAAGCGCTCGAGAAGCTGCACCTGAACGATTCTTCGCTGCATTACGAGCCGGAGGTGTCGCAGGCCCTCGGTTTCGGCTTCCGCTGCGGTTTCCTCGGCCTGCTGCACATGGACATCGTGCAGGAACGCCTCGAGCGCGAGCACGAGGTGGCGCTGATCACGACCGCACCTTCGGTGGTGTACGAGGTGCAGCTGCGCGACGGCAGCATCGAGCAGGTGTCGAATCCCGCCAAGCTGCCGGATCCGTCGAAAATCGAGGAGATCCGAGAGCCCATCATCGCGACGACGATTTTCCTGCCGCAGGAGTACGTCGGGCCGGTGATGACCCTGTGCCTGCAGAAGCGCGGCGTGCAGACCAACATGCACTATGCCGCGCGCCACGTGGTCCTGTCTTACGACATGCCGCTGTCGGAAGTGGTGATGGACTTCTTCGACCGGCTCAAATCCATCACGCGCGGCTACGGCTCGCTCGACTACGAGTTCAAGGAGTACCGCGCCGCGGACGTGGTGCGGCTCGACGTGCTGGTCAACGGCGAGCGGGTCGACGCGCTCTCGGCAATGGTGCACCGCGAGGCGGCGCAGTCACGCGGACGCGACCTGGTGTCGCGGCTGCGCAGCCTGATCCCGCGGCAGATGTTCGATATCGCGATCCAGGCGGCGATCGGCGCCAATGTGATCGCGCGTGAGAACGTCAAGGCGCTGCGCAAGAACGTGATCGCCAAGTGCTACGGCGGCGACATCACGCGCAAGCGCAAGCTGCTGGAGAAGCAGAAAGAGGGCAAGAAGCGCATGAAGCAGGTCGGCGCGGTGGAAATCCCGCAAGAGGCCTTCCTCGCCGTGCTGCAGACGGGCGGCAAGTAGGAATGGGGGCCGCCACTTTCGGTTTCGCCGGATTCCTGCTGCTCCTGCTGTCCGTGACCGGCGTGGTGTGGTTGCTTGACAAGCATTACCTGCGCAGCAGGAGGGCGCAGGAAGCGAAGCAGCCCTGGTGGGTCGAGTATTCCATCAGCTTCTTCCCGGTGATCCTGATCGTGTTCCTGCTGCGTTCCTTTCTCGTCGAACCGTTCAAGATCCCGTCCGGCTCCATGATTCCGACGCTGCTCATCGGCGATTTCATCCTCGTCAACAAGTACGCCTACGGCGTGCGCCTGCCGGTGGTTAACGTCAAGGTGTTCGACCTCGGCAGCCCGAAGCGCGGCGACGTGATGGTGTTCCGCTTTCCGGCGGACCCGTCCCTGGACTACATCAAGCGCGTGGTGGCGCTGCCCGGTGACAGGATCGAGTACCGTGACAAGGCACTACGCCTCAACGGCAAGCCCGTCGCGCGCAAGCAGCTGGCGGACTACGAATCGAGGGAGCGCCTGCAGTACTTTCCGCGTTACGCCGAGAGTTTCGACGGGGCGGGACACGAAATCATCCTCGAAAAGGAGTCGCCCGGTTTCGTCTCTCCCGGCATGGATTTCAGGCATTCCCAGAAGTGCGACTACAATAGCGGCGCTCTGGTCTGCACGGTGCCGGCCGGCCATTATTTCGTGATGGGCGACAATCGGGACAATTCGAGCGACAGCCGCGTCTGGGGATTCGTCCCGGACGAGAATATCGTCGGCAGGGCGTTTTTCATCTGGCTCAACCTGAATGAACTGGGGCGCTTTGGCACGTTCCGCTGATCTGGAAAAAGTCCGTAACCGGAATCCTGGGAGAATGCAGATGCGTAAAACGCAAACTGGTGTAAGCCTCGTCAACCTGCTCCTGGCGTCGGCAGTTCTCGTCGCGGTCGCGATCGTCGGCATGAAGCTGGTGCCGTCGTACCTCGAGTTCATGGCGGTGAAGAAGGTAATCAAGTCCCTTGGAGAGAGCGGCGGCACCAACGTGGCCGAGATCCGCCGGAACTATGAGCTGCGTGCCTCGGTCGACGCCATCGAGTCGGTGAAGTCGAGCGACCTCGAGATCACCAAAGACGGCAGCGCGGTCGTGGTTTCCGTGCGCTACCGCAAGGAAATTCCGCTCGTCGCCAATACCGGCATCTACATCGATTTCGCGACATCCTCCAAGTAGCCGCCGTCCGGGCGAGATGGTGGCCCGCCACCCGGTACTCGAGCGGCGCATCGGCCACCGCTTCCAGGACCCCGCGCTGCTCGCCCAGGCGCTCACCCACCGCAGCTTCGGTTCGCCGCATTACGAGCGGCTCGAGTTCCTCGGCGACAGCGTGCTCGGCTGCGCGGTGACCGAGTTGCTGTTCCAGCGCCATCCCGACCTATCCGAGGGAAAGCTCTCGCGCATACGCGCCGGCCTGATCCGGGAAGAATCGCTGGCCCGCATTGCGCGCGAGCTGGGCATTGCGGCGTTCCTACGCATGGACGAAAGCACCGCCCGCAACGAAGGCGCGGATCGCCCCTCGATCCTCGCCGATGCGCTGGAGGCAATCTATGGCGCAGTGTTCCTCGACGCCGGTTACGGCAGCGCGCGCGACGTCATCGCGCGTACCTTCGGCACCGCGCTTTCCCAGCTCGATCCGGAGTCGGTGCAGAAGGACGCCAAGACGCGCCTGCAGGAGACCTTGCAGGCCAAGCGCCGTGCCAAGCCCCAGTACCGGGTCCTTGCGGAGACCGGCGCGAAGCAGAGCCTGACTTTCGAGGTCGAGTGCGCGGTGCACGAGCTCGAGCTGAGGGCCACGGGCAGCGGCAGCTCGCGTCAGCGCGCCGAGCAGCAGGCGGCCGCGAACCTGCTCAAGTTGCTCGAGGCATGAACGGGAAATGAGCGCGTTTCGCTGCGGCACGGTGGCGATCGCCGGCCGCCCCAACACCGGCAAGTCGAGCCTGCTGAACAAACTGGTCGGGCAGAAGATCGCCATCGTCTCGCCCAAGGCCCAGACCACGCGCCACTCGGTGAACGGCATCCTCAGCACCGCAGCCTGCCAGTACGTTTTCGTCGACCTGCCGGGATACCAGACCAGGCACGTCAATGTCCTCAACCGGGCCCTGAACCGGACCGCCACCGACGGGGCGCGGGACTGCGACGTCGTGGTCTTCGTCGTCGAGGCTGCGCGCTATGGGGCGCCTGACCGCGAAGTCCTGGCGCGCATTCCCGGGGAGCAGCGCGTCGTCGCCGTGGTGAACAAGGTCGACCTGGTCAAGCACCAGCTGGAGCTGCTGCCGTTTCTCGAGCGGCTGCAGCAGGAGCGCGCTTTCGCCGCCATCGTTCCGGTGTCCGCGCGCAGCGGACGGAACCTGCCGGAACTGCTGCGGGTGCTCGCCGCGCTGCTGCCCGAAGGCCCGGCGGCGTATCCGGTGGATCAGCTCACCGACCGTGACGAACGATTTTTCGCCGCTGAAATCCTGCGCGAAAAGCTGTTCCTATTGCTGGGCGAGGAACTTCCCTACCGCTGCGACGTGTCGCTGGAGAGCTTCCAGGACGAGCCGCCGAAGGGCAGGGGCAAGGGCCTGCGGCGCATCGAGGCAACCATCTGGATCGAGCGCGAGAGCCAGAAACCGATCGTGATCGGCGCAGGGGGTGAGCTGCTGAAGCGCGTTTCGACGGCCGCGCGCAAGGACATGGAGCGCCTCTTCGAGGGCAAGGTTTACCTGGGCGTCTGGGTCAAGGTGAAGCGCGACTGGACGGGCGATGAGCGCTTGCTGCGCCAGCTCGGCTACCGCTAGGCCGCCGCGATGAAACGCCGCGCCGAGCACGAACCCGGATTCGTCCTGCACGCCTACCCGTACAAGGAGACGAGCCTGATTGTGGAAGCGTTCACGCGCAGGTTCGGCCGAGTCGGGCTGCTCGCGCGCGGCGCACGCCGGCCGCGCTCGACGATGCGCGGCGTGCTGCTTGCCTTTCATCCGCTGCAGCTGACCTGGTCCTCGTCCGCGGAGCTGGGCACCCTGCTGTCTGCGGAATGGGGCGGCGGGCAGGCTTCGCTCTCGGGCATCGGCCTGATGTGCGGCTTCTATGTCAATGAACTGCTGTTGCGGCTTTTGCCCCGCGATGACCCGCACGAGGCGCTGTTCGATGCGTATGGAGCGGCGCTGGCACGGCTTGCGGCGGGAGACGCGCAGGCAGGGGTGCTGCGCGGTTTCGAGCGCAGGATGCTTGCCGAACTCGGGTATGCTCCCGTGCTCGACCGCGAGGCGACGAACGGAGCGCGGATCGAGGCAGCCAAGCACTACGCCTACGAAGCCGAGCGCGGGCCGGTGGAAACCCGGCGTTCCGATGGGGAAGCGGTGATCAGCGGCAGGACATTGCTCGACATGGCAGCGGACAATTACGACAACTTGCGCACACGCGAAGAAGCGCGCCGCCTGATGCGCGCGCTGATTGCGGAGCGGCTCGGCGGGCAGGTCCTGCACACTCGTGCCGTGCTTTCGGAGCTCCAGGACCTGTGATCGAACTCGGCGTCAACATCGACCATGTCGCCACGGTGCGGCAGGCGCGGCGCACCTACGAACCCGATCCGGTTTGGGCCGCGGTGGAAGCGCACCTGGGAGGCGCGGACGGCATCACGGTGCACCTGCGCGAAGACCGGCGCCACATCCAGGACAAGGACGTCGCCCGACTGCGGGAACTCACGCACATCAAGCTCAATCTGGAGATGGCCGCCACCGCGGAAATGGTCGCGGTCGCACGCCGGATCAAGCCGGAAATGGCGATGCTGGTGCCCGAGGGGCGGCATGAGGTGACCACCGAGGGAGGTCTTGACGTTTGTTCCCAGGAAAAGCCTTTAAAAATTAAAGTCTCCAGACTCAAGGATGCAGACATCGTCGTGTCGGTATTCATCGACGCCGACATCCGGCAAGTCGAAGCGGCGAAACGGATCGGCGTTTCGGTCTGCGAGGTCCACACCGGGCCCTACGCGCACGCCTTCCACGCCAAAGGACGCGACGCCGAAAGTCCGGCAGTCGTTTCTCAATTGAAGAAAATAAGAAAAGCCGGCGAGAGAATCCGCGCGCTCGGCATGCGTTTCAACGCCGGCCACGCCCTCAACTACTTCAATGTCGGGCCAGTGGCGCGCATGCCCGGCGTGCGTGAACTGCACATTGGCCATGCCATCGTGGCGCGCGCCGTGTTCGTCGGCATGCGGGAGGCGGTAAGGGAGATGAAACGTCTGATCACTGACGCAGCGCGATGATTTACGGTATTGGCACTGACCTGATAGAGATCGGGCGCATCGACAAGGCGTTGCAGCGGTTCGGCGAGCGTTTCGCGCGGCGCATCCTGTGCGAGCCCGAACTCAAGCGCTTCCGGGTCCACAAGCAGCCGGTCGCCTACCTGGCGAAACGTTTCGCCGCCAAGGAAGCCTTCACCAAGGCGCTAGGCACCGGCATCCATGCGCCGGCCAACTGGCACGGCGTCTGGGTGGCGAATCTGCGTTCCGGCAAGCCGACCCTGGAGTATTCGCCGGCGCTGCAGAAATTCCTCGAGCAGAGAAATATTCATGCATCCCATGTGTCCTTGACCGACGAGCGCGAGCTCGCTTGCGCGACGGTGATCCTGGAATGCGAAGACTGAAGCTCCCGCTGGGTCCGGTAGTCCTGGATCCCGCCGGCCCCGTGCTCGCCGAGGACGATCGCAGGCGCCTGCTGCATCCGGCTACGGGCGGCGTGATCCTGTTCGCGCACAATTACGAGACGCCGGATCAGTTGTGCGCGCTCACGGCCGAGATTTCCGGCCTGCGCGAACCCGAATTGCCGATCTGTGTCGACCATGAAGGCGGGCGCGTGCAGCGCTTCACCACCGGATTCACCGCGATCCCGGCGATGCGCAGGCTCGGGGTGCTCTGGGATCGCGACCGCGAAAGCGCACGGCGGGCGGCGCGGGCGGTCGGCACCGTAATCTGCGCCGAACTCGGCGCGCACGGCGTCGATTTCAGTTTCACCCCGGTGCTCGACCTGGATTACGGGTCCAGCGCGGTGATCGGGCATCGCGCGTTCCACTTCGACCCGAACGCAGTCGGCGCACTCGCGGCGCAACTGATCGAAGGCCTCGCCGCCGGCGGGATGGCTGCGGTGGGCAAGCATTTCCCCGGTCACGGCTATGCGGCGGCGGACTCGCATACTGCCGTGCCCTCGGACCCGAGACCGTCGAAGGACATCTACACCAAGGATCTGCTGCCCTATCGGTCGGCGATCAAGGCCGGGCTCGCGGCCGTAATGCCTGCGCACGTGATCTACAGCCAGGTTGACGCGGAACCTGCTGGCTACTCCAGGGTCTGGCTGCAGGAAGTACTGCGCGGGAAGCTCGGCTTCGAGGGCCTGATCTTCAGCGATGACCTGTCGATGGAAGGAGCGAGCACCGCCGGCGGCATCGCGGAGCGGGCCAAAGCCGCGCTCGCCGCCGGCTGCGACCAGGTGCTGCTTTGCCAGAAGCCGAAGGAACAGGAGCTGTTGCTCGAGTCTCTTGCCTCCACCCCACTCGCGGTTCCGGAAAGGGTGGAGCGCATGCGCCGCAAGGGCGGGCGCGATCTGAGGAAAAGCGTCGCCTACCGCGAGGCGCTCGAGTCCCTAGGGAAAATTCCTTAGGCTCGCTCCATATAGGAGCCATCGTTGGTCGAGACTTTGATCTTCTCGCCATTGTTGATGAACGGCGGGACTTGCACGATGAGGCCGGTTTCCGTGGTCGCGGGCTTGAAAGTATTGGTCGCGGTGGCGTTCCTGATGCCGGGCTCGGTATCGGTTACGGTGAGGTTGACGGAGGGCGGCAGCTCGATGCCGATGGGCCGGCTGTTGTAGAGATTGACCTGCACGTCGGAATTGGGCAGCAGGTAGCCCGACTGTCCTTCGAGAAACTCCGTCGAGAGGCGTAGCTCCTCGAAATTCTCCTTGTCCATGAAGACGTAGGCATCACCATCCTGGTAGGAAAACGTCATTTCGCGCGGATCGACGAAGGCGCGCTCGATCTTGTCTTCGGTGCGGAAGCGCTGGTTGGTCTTGGTACCGGCTTCGATGTCCTTCATCTCGACCTGCATGAAGGCGCCGCCGCGGCCGCCGACGTGGACGTGGTAGCACTTGAGCACGCGCCAGACGCGCTTGTCCCACTCCAGCAGGTTGCCGACCCTGAGTTCCACCGCAGACACTTTTGCCATGACTCTAAGCCCCTGAAAAGGGGGCGAATTATAATCCAACTACCGTGTTTGAACCGAAGCGCCTGGTCGCAGGATTGCCCAATCTTCCGGGCGTCTACCGCATGCTCGGCGCCGCCGGCGAAGTGCTCTACGTCGGCAAGGCCGGCGACCTGAAAAAGCGTGTCGGTTCGTACTTCCTCAGGCAGGGTCTGAGCCCGCGCATCCAGATGATGGTGGGCCAGATTGCCGCCATCGAGGTCACGGCGACCCGCTCCGAGGGCGAGGCGCTGCTGCTCGAGAACAACCTCATCAAGAGCCTGTCCCCGCGCTACAACATCGTCTTCCGCGACGACAAGTCCTACCCGTACCTGATGATTTCGGGCCATGAATTCCCGCGCCTGGGCTTTCACCGTGGCGCGAAGGACAAGCGCCATCGCCATTTCGGCCCGTTCCCGCACTCCAACGCGGTGCGCGAGAGCATCCAGCTGCTGCAGCGCGTGTTCCGCCTGCGCACCTGCGAGGATTCGGTCTACCAGAATCGCTCGCGTCCCTGCCTGCTGCACCAGATCCGGCGCTGCACGGCGCCCTGCACCGGCCTGATCACGGCCGCGGCCTATGCGCAGGACGTGCGCAGCGCGGAACTTTTCCTCGAGGGCCGCGAGGACGACGTTACGCGCCTGCTGAACGAACGCATGGACGAGGCCTCCGCCGGGCAGCGTTATGAGGAAGCATCGCTGTACCGGGACCAGATCCGCGCCATGTCGCGCGTCCAGGCGAGGCAATACGTCGAATCGGATCGCGGCGTGGAGGCCGACGTGGTCGCCTGCGTGCTCGAAAACGGCATGGCCTGCGTCAACCTCGCCATGATCCGCGGCGGCCGGCACGTCGGCGACCGCAGCTTCTTCCCGCAGAACGCGCTCGAAGCGACGGTGGAGGAAATCGTCGATGCGTTCCTGGCCCAGCATTACATCGAGCAGCCGCGGCCGGCCGTCGTCCTCACCGAAGCAGCAGTGCGCGGCGAACGCAGAGTGTGGTTCGAGATGGCGCAGAAGAATGCGCGCCTGGCGCTTCAGCAGCGCGCGCGTGAGAAAACGACGCAGGAAGGGCGCATCGTCATGCTGCGCGAGGCCCTCGGCCTGCCCGACACGGCGCAGCGAATCGAGTGTTTCGACGTCAGCCATACCATGGGAGAGGCAGCGGTGGCTTCCTGCGTGGTATACGACAGGCATGCGATGCAGAAATCCGAGTACCGGCGTTTCAACATGCGCGACCTGACACCCGGTGACGACTACGCCGCGATGCGCCAGGCGCTGACGCGCCGTTACCAACGCGTGTCCGCCGAGGACGGCAAGATCCCCGACCTGATCCTGATCGACGGTGGCCGCGGGCAGGTGAATGTCGCGCGTGCCGCGCTCGCCGAACTCGGCCTGAACGATCTCACCGTGGTGGGCGTGGCGAAGGGGCCTGAACGCAAGGCCGGGCAGGAGGAGCTGATCCTCGAGGCAGGAGACCAGGCGACGGGAATCCAGGCGACGGGAAACCAGGCGGGCCCGTCGCTGTCGCTGCCGCCGCAGCATCCAGGGCTGCACCTGATCCAGAGCATTCGGGATGAAGCGCACCGTTTTGCGATCGTCGGTCACCGTGCCAAACGCGGCAAGACGCGCACCACCTCCACGCTGGCCGAGATTCCTGGCATCGGCGCGCGCCGCCGCCAGAACCTGCTCGCGCACTTCGGCGGGCTGCAGGGCGTCCAGGCGGCCGCGGTGGACGAGCTGGCCAATGTCGCGGGCGTGAGCTGGGCGCTGGCGGAGAAAATCTACCGCCACCTGCACGCCTGAGCGGAATGCCGCCGATGCTCTTCAACGCTCCCAACCTCGTCACGTTGCTGCGGATCCTGCTGATCCCGCTGATCGTAGGGATTTTCTATGTGCCCGATGTCTGGCTTTCCGACCAGGCGAAGAACATCACGGCAACGGCAGTGTTCATCGTCGCGGCGACCACCGACTGGCTGGACGGCTACCTCGCGCGCAGGCTGAACCAGATGTCGGCCTTCGGCGCGTTCTTCGACCCGGTGGCCGATAAGCTGGTGGTCGTTGGCGCGCTGATCGTGCTGCTGAAACTGGGCCGCGTGGACATGGTGGTCGGGCTCATCATCATCGGCCGCGAAATCGCGATTTCCGCATTGCGCGAGTGGATGGCGACGCTCGGGCAGGGCAAGAGCGTCGCAGTGGCTTTCATCGGCAAGCTGAAGACGGTGTTGCAGATGGTGGCGATTCCGCTGCTGCTGTTCGACGACCGGCTGTTCGGCCTGATCGACTGCTACGTGCTCGGCACCATTCTGATTTACCTCGCCGCGGTACTGACGGTGGCGTCGATGCTCTACTACCTGCGCCGCGCGCTGCCGCTGGTACGGGGTTGAGGTATAATTCGAGCCCTTTTTCGCGGGAGTAGCTCAGTTGGTAGAGCGCAACCTTGCCAAGGTTGAGGTCGAGAGTTCGAGACTCTTCTCCCGCTCCAATTTAGCCTAGGGAAGGCCTGCGGCCTTCCCTATTGTTTTTGGGGTGCAGGCTCCGGCGCGGTAGCAAAGCGGTTATGCAGTGGATTGCAAATCCATGTAGGCCGGTTCGACTCCGGCCCGCGCCTCCAGAAAACCGTGGATCGCGATGCTTCGCATCGCTTACTGTCGGAAAAGGCAAGCCCGGGTGGCGAAACTGGTAGACGCAAGGGACTTAAAATCCCTCGGCCGCAAGGCCATGCTGGTTCGACTCCGGCCCCGGGCACCAAAGCCGCATCGAATAACCTGCAAGATTGTCCTGGCAGCGTCAATCTCCGAGCTGGCGTGATGGCACCACGCCAGCCAGTTGCACGAACGGCATGACGCCAAAGATTTCGACAGGGAGACTTGACGATGAAACTCTATGACCTCAAGGCGGGAACGAATCCGCGCCGCGTCCGCATCTTCCTGGCCGAGAAAGGGCTGAGCGTTCCTCGCGTCGAAGTTGACATGCCCGGCGGCGAGAACCGGCGCGCGCATTACCTGGCGATCAACCCGATGGGCACCATGCCGGTGCTGGAGCTGGATGACGGCACGCACATCGCCGAGTCGATCGCCATCTGCCGCTACTTCGAGGAACTGCATCCGAATCCGCCGCTTTTCGGCGCGAACCCGCTGGAGCGGGCGCTGGTCGAGATGTGGAACCGCCGCATGGAGCTCGAGATCGCGCGGCCGTTGCAGGAGGCTTTCGTTCACCTGTCTCCGTACTGGGCGGGCAAGAGGGAGCAGGTCCCGGAGGCCGGCAAGCTCGCCCAGAAGACGGCGCTGGCGCGCATGGCGTGGCTGGATGGCGAGCTCGCCACGCGGCCCTTTATTGCGGGCGAGCGCTATACCGTCGCCGACATCACCGCGCAATGCGGGCTCCTGCTGGGTAAGAACACCGGCACGCCGATTCCCGCCGAACTGACCAACCTGAGCCGATGGTTCGCCGAGGTGACGAGCCGCCCGACTGCACGGGCTTGATACACGGAGGGCTCTCGTGGCGCTCGCGGGAGTCGGATCGCTCGTTTTCCCGAAGGCACGCTGAACGGTTGAATCCGCAACCCTAAGCGGCTATCGGTTAGGAAACCAGTTCAGCGCAGTTTTTTCTTCTGCTTGCGGTCGGCCATGATTTTCTCGAAGCACTCGGCGCAGACTTCGCGCTTGTTCTTCACCCCGGGCAGGGTGCGGAAGGTTGCACGCTGGCGCGAGTGCTGCCCGTGGAAACAGTACTTGAGCGGGTTGAGGTTGGCCATCGGCTAGTCGCATACTGTGCCAAGTCGCGGGTTTGCGCAAACGGCATTAAAATGTGCCGACCTAGCGGCATCCCGGGACCCCCTATGAGGCGAAAAGCCAAGACCCTTGAGCCGCGCATCGAGCGCGCCGGCGCATGGCTGCACGAGGCGCACCGCGGGCGGCAGCGTTTCGCGTCCCTGCCCGCCGAGCTCGTACCGCGTGATGCGGGGGAGGCTTACGCGATCCAAAGCGAGTTTGTGGGCATGCGCGCCGAATCGCTGGGCCCGGTCGCGGGCTACAAGATCGCGCTCACCACGCCGGCCATGCGTGCGATGGTGGGGCTGAATGACTCGATCGCCGGCGACATCCACGAGAAAACCATCCTGCGCGGGCCCTCGCGCGTGCGAGCCGCCGACTATGTGCGCCTGATCGTCGAATTCGAGATCGGTGTCGAACTCGCCGAGGACCTTCCGGCCATCGGCGCTCCCTACGATCGCGCCAAGGTGTCGCGCGCCGTGGGCGCCCTGATGCCGTCGTTCGAGCTCGCGGATGACCGCAATGCGGACTATACGAACCTGGCGGCGCATGCGCTCATGCTGATTGCCGACAACGCGTGGAACGAAGGCGCGGTCCTCGGCGCCCCGGTGCGCGACTGGCAGAAGGTCGATCTCGGGGGACTGCGCGGCCTCGCCAGCATCAACGGCGCCGTGGTGGGCGAGGGATATGGGCGCGATGTCATGGGACACCCGCTCGACGCACTGGCCTGGATCGCCAACAATCTCGCCTCGCGCGGCCTGGGCCTGTGGCGCGGCGACGTGGTGATCACCGGCAGCCTCGTGACCTCCAAGTTTCCGCAAGCGGGCGACTTCGTCCGCTTCGACGCGGGCCAGCTGGGCGCCGTGGAACTCCACGTCGACTGATCAGGCGCCGGCGACGAGGCGTTTCAGTTCCGGTTTCTGCACCTTGCCCATGGCGTTCCTGGGCAGGCTGTCGAGGAAAACGACGCGGCGCGGGTGCTTGAATCTGGCCAGCCGGTCCTTGAACAGATCCAGCACCGCCTGTTCATCCATTTTTCCCCTGGCCACGACGCAGGCGCAGGCAGCTTCACCCCACTTCGGATCGTCGATGCCGATCACTGCGGCCTCGGCGATCGCCGGGCAGTCGGCGAGAACGTTCTCGAGCTCTGCCGGATAAATGTTCTCGCCGCCGGAGATGATAACGTCCTTCGAACGGCCGATGATCCAGTAGTAGCCGTCCGCATCGACGCGCGCGAGGTCCCCGGTTTTGAACCAGCCGTCGGCCGTCAACGCAGCTGCCGTGGCCGCCGGATCGTTCCAATAAGCGCGCATGACGTTCGGGCCGCGCACCCAGACTTCGCCCTCCACCAGCTTCACCTCGCAGTGCGGCGCGGGTTTTCCGGCGCTGCCGAGCTTACTTGCCGCGTCTTCCTTCAGCAGCACCACGGCGATCGGCGAAGTCTCGGTGCAGCCATAGATCTGGCCGACCGGGATACCGCGGGCATGGAAGGCGCGAATCAGCGAGTCCGGCACTACCATCGAGCCGGCATTCATCATCTTGAGCGAGGAAAGGTCGGTGCCCGGCCAGGCCGGATGGGAAACGACCGCCTGGAGCGTGGCTGGTACCAGGAGCGAAATCGTAGGGCGCCGCCGCGCCACGTCGGCAAGCCAGAGCGCGGGATCGAAGCGGCGGTGCAGGGTCACGCTTGCGCCGGTTTGCAGCGCGGGGAGAGTCTGGTTGTTGAGGCCGCCGACATGGAACATCGGCAGGACGGTCAGGATATGGTCCGACTGGGTGAGGTCGTGCGCATGGATCGAGTTGAGGCCGTTGCACAGCAGCGCGGACTGGGTGAGGACCGCGCCTTTCGGCTTTCCGGTGGTGCCGGAGGTGTAGACGATGAGGATATCGTCACCGTCGGTGCCTTCACTATCTGAATTCTTCCCGGGTTTTCCAACCGGAACACCAAGCGAGCTGGCGTGTGCGGAAAAATCCGTATCGGAATAAATCCATTTCGGCCTGCAATCTTCCAGAATGGTCCGGTGCTCGGCGGCGGTCAGGCGCCAATTAAGCGGCACAAGGATCGCACCCAGCCTCGCCAGCGCGAAGAGCAGCACCAGCATCTCCGGGCTGTTGTAGCCGAGCCAGGCGACGCGATCGCCTTTGGAGACATCGAGGGTTCTGGTTTTTTCGTCTATGGAATTCCAGAACCGGGAATACGAGATATCAGAACCCTGAAAATGCAACGCAGTCTTGGATGGCGAATGCCCTGCCCAGCGTTCAATGATCCGGGAGAGATTCATGGGCACGGGGTCAGTGCTTCAGTTTGTAGAGGCGCAGCGCGTTCTCGTGGCCGATTTTGCGCGCCACCTCCGGCGCGAGCAGCGACAGGAAGATTGCCTGTTGCCGGCGCTGGATCGGTGCAAAGCGCGAAAACTCGATGCCGGGACCGGTGCCGGGCAGGCCCGCGACAAAGAACTGGTCGCCGCCGAGCACGAAACGTTCCGCAAACTCTTCCAGCACTGCGCGCCACGCCGGCTCGAGGCTGCCATCGCGACTCAGCATGAGATTCTGCATGCGAGACTGCCCCCCGCCCATGCGGATGCTCATATGCAGGTTCGGGTGGCGCGAGAGTAAATCGCGGCTGATCTGCGGCGTCCAGTGGCCGAGCGGATCGGCACCGGCGTGCGCCCAGATGATCCGCGCACCGCGGTTGTGAGCGAGCAGACGCTCGAATCCTTCGAGATTCGGTCGCAGCACGGAGGGGTTGAGTGCCGTGCTGAAAACCGCCGGCAGCGTTGCCTCCTTCGCCACCAGATCGAAATGCAGGTCGATCACCGCACCGTGCTCGGCCGCGATGTCGGCAAGCAGCAGGAACAGCGGATGGTCCGCCGGCGCCGACTCGTACGGATGTCCTGGCCTGGCCGCGAGGTGATGGGGCGACATCTCGCCGAAACCTGCCCCACCATCAGCGAGGATTTTCCGGGCGCGCGCGGCGAACCGCTCGCGCAACGCAGCGTCCACTCCATCCGCGGCGACATCGTGGATCATGGGATTGAGCGAGCCGCCGCCGCCGAGGAAGGCGAATCTGCCGGGCTGTTCGCGCGCAGCGGAAACGAAGGACTCGTAGTCCGAAACGCGCCGCATTCCGGATACCTGCGGCGGTGGCATCAGTACCATCGCCCGGATCCCCGCCTGCTGCATGACGGCGCTCGGCTCCTGCAGCGAGCCTGCCAGCGGATGCACGTGCGCGTCCACATAGGGCGCGGGCGCAGCAGGCGGCGTCTGCGACCAGGCAACTACCGGCACCAGCAGAAGTGCGAAATGCCAGTTCAATCGTCACTCTCGCCGGGTTCGTAGAGCGCCTCGCGGCCGATGCGGTCCAGGCAAAGCTCGGCGGTCCACGGCAGCATCAGCGCGCCGCAGCGCGAATCGCGGTACAGGCGCTCGAGCGGCAGGCTCTTCAGCATGGATTGCCCGCCGCAGGTGCGGATGGCGAGCGCGCACAGGGCGTTGGCGTTCTCCATGATGGTGTACTGGGTCGCGTAGGCACGCAGGCGCGCGTCCTTGGGCGGATCCACGCGCGCGTCCTCGAGCATGCGCAGGAAGAGGGCGCGGGTCTGCTCGAGCTTGACCCACATTTCGGCCACCGCGATCTGCTTGGTGGGATACATGCGCCGCTTCACCGGTGGCATGCCTTCCAGCTCGCCGCGCAGGTACTTGACGGTGAATTCGCAGGCCGCGATCGCGATCCCCATATAGGTCGGCGAGAGCGTGGTGAACATGTGCGGCCAGCGTCCCGCCGCCTGAAAGTAGAGGCCGCGCGGCATCATCTGCGCGTCGTCGGGGACGAAGACGTCCTTGAACACCAGGGTGCGCGACACGGTGCCGCGCATGCCGAGCGGATCCCAGTCGCCGGTGATGGAAAATCCCGCAGCATCCGCAGGCACGGCGATGTAAAGCGTGTCGCGCATCGAGCTGCCCGGCTTGTCCTCGGTGCACAGCACGCCGTAGTAGTGAGCGGCGCCGGAGAGGGAGGCGAAGATTTTCTTGCCGTTGACGCGCCAGCCACCGTCCACTTTGACCGCCAGCGTGCCGAAGGGCGCCCGGCCGGCGGCCGCGGCGCTGCCTTCCGAAAAAGGCTGGGCATAGATGGCGCCGTCCTTCACCACGCGGTTGAAGTGAACGGCGCGGTAACGTTCGTGTTCTTTCTTCTGTTCCGCGCTCATCTTGAGGTCGTCGGCGAGCACTCCCGGCCACAGCGTCGAACAGGCGTGCATGTTGAAGGTGAGGGCGGTCGCGCCGCAATACTTGCCGAGCGTCGCCGACACCAGCGCGTAGGTGCGCAGGTCGGCGCCCATGCCGCCGAATTTTGCCGGCACGCACAGGCCGAGCAGGCCGGCGTTCTTCAACTCGGCGTAATTCTCGAAAGGGAAACTCGCCTCGCGGTCGTACTTCGCCGCGCGCCTGGCGAATGAGGGCCCGAGAGATTCGGCGAGCGCAAGCAGTTCTTTCTGCTTTTCGCTCAACTGGATTCCCGAGCCCGTGACGGAATAGCGTGGATCGATCACAGGCCGTGGTTCTTGAGGAAGTAGAGCAGGGCGTCGTTGAACGCGTCGGGCTGGTCCATGGGGCCGAGGTGGCCGCAGCCCTGGAGCAGGACGTACTCGGCGCCGGGAATCTTCTGCGCCATTTTTTCCATCACGGCAGGCGGCGCGGTCTTGTCCTCCGCGCCGGCGATGAGCAGCGTGGGAACCTTGATGCGGGCGAGTTCCTTCCTGCGGTCGAAGGTCGTCAGCAGGTGCACCGCTTTGCGGTAGGTTTCCGGGGGCACGCCTGCCATGATCTGTTGCGCCAGCCTCGAATTGCTCCCCATGGTGGGAATCAGCTTCGCTGCGATCTGCGCCATCGTCTTGCCTTGATCGAGCGGGTCGATGCGCGCGGCGATGAACTGCTGCGTAAATTCGCTGTTGCCCCCGGCGAAGGCGGGGCTGGTGAAGCACAGCGCCAGCGCCTTGATCAGCTGCGGATAACGCACGTACGCCTCCTGCGCGATCAGGCCACCCATGCTGTGGCCCACCAGCACCACAGGCTCACTTCCGAGCGATTCGATCAGCCGCGCGAGCGCCGCCGTGACCTGCTCGAGGTCATAGGGTTCGACAATCTGGCTGTGCCCGTAGCCGGGCTGGTCCCAGGCATGCGACGGGTAGCCGAGGCCGCCGAAGAAGGGCAATTGCAGCTCCCAGGCGTGGTGGCCACCGCCGACGCCATGCAGAAACAGCAGTGGCGTCACACGAGTTTGCCGTGCAGGACCACGGGTTTGCCGTCCAATTCGATGCTGCAATGGCGGCACGGCAGGTCGAAGTGGCCGAGCGTATGCCGTGCTGCAACTTCGTTGGCGCCGGTCGAATAGAGGAAGTTGCCGGCGAAGGCTCGCTGCTCGGTGCCATTGACGTCGCGCCGGTCGTACATAGCGAGCGCGTCCCAGCGCGCGCGCGTATTCAATCCCCAGCCGACATGCGAGACCGCGTAGGCCTCACGGTCGCCCCAAGCCGCGAAGTATTCGCGCATGAGCTCCGCGTCGAGCGAATCGCCGTCGATCCTGGTTGCGTAGTCGCCTTCAATTTTTATGTGGATTGGGTTCTCGATATATCTCTTAAAGGTCAAGTTCAAATCCCCAGGCGCAAGGACCAGCGCGCCATTCACGCTGCCAGCCTTCGGAAACGCCAGGCACAAGCCGCCCGGCCAGTGCGACAGCGTTCCGGGCTTCTCCGTGTACCCCCAGACGCCGCCCACGCGCGCGCCCTCGATCCGGATCTCGAGGTTGGTGCCGGCGGGGGAGGTGACCTTCATCGCCTTCGCATCGCGCAGCAGGCGCATTCCCGCCCTCACCTTCTGCTCGTCCCCGGGGGAGGGGGCCAGGCGCTCAAGCACATCGGGGTGCTCGTTAGAGATGTACAGCACTCGCGCCCCGGCTTTGAGGATCGCGGGCAGTTCCGCGGCGTGCATCAAGCCTTCGAGCGTGCAATCGGCGACGAACGTCGATGCAGCAAGGGCGCCGACCGCAGGCCCGAGGTTTTGCAGCGCGACCGAGGCGCCGGTGGAGCGGACAGGCACGGGAACCGTCTGGCGCGCGGTAGGCACCACGACATGAAAGGGCCGCGCGCCCAGACGCATCAGCGCGAGCTCCGCGAGATGCACGTTAAGCGCGCGGGACTGCGACTCGGAGAGCACGGCGCAGATATCGCCGGAGGCGACCTTGCAGCGGGCGAAAACATCCGCGAACAGGTCGATCCACTTGCCTTCGATGCGGTCGGCGATCATTGGCGCTGGCGTGAACGGGGGATTGGATATTACCGTGTAAAATCAAGCTTCCATGATTGTGTTCGATCTGCACTGCAAAGACGGCCATCGCTTCGAGGGTTGGTTTGCCTCGGCCAAGGACTACGCGTCACAGAAAAAGCGCGGCCTGCTCACCTGCCCGAACTGCGGTGATACCCGCATCGAACGCGGCCTTTCCGCCCCGCGCCTGAACATGGGCGCCCAGGAAACCGTCCCAGCCCCGGTCGAGAAAACGCCGGACATGGAAGGGAAGGACCCCTTCGCCGTCGCCCAGATTCTCTATTCGCGCATGCTGGACGACATCCTCACCAAGTCGGAAGACGTCGGCGCCAGGTTCCCCGACGAAGCCCGCAAGATCTACTACCAGGAATCACCCGGCCGCGCCATTCGCGGCCAGGCCACCCAGGCCGAGCACGAAGCGCTCGTCGATGAAGGCATTCCCGTCGCCCGTTTTCCAGTACCGCCCGCCAATCACCTCAACTGAGGCGGTCTGCCGTAAGAAGTTTTTCTCACGTATCGCTCTAAGGGACTTCCCATGATCAAGCTTTACTACCACCCGTCGCCCAACCCCGCGAAGGTCGCGCTCTATCTCGAAGAGGCGGGCATGCCGTACGAACTGGTGCCGGTCGATACGCGCAAGGGTGAACAGCATTTGCCCGCGTTCCTCGCCATCAATCCGAACGCCAAGACGCCGGCGCTGACGGATGGCGACGTCACCGTGTTCGACAGCAACGCGATCCTGCTCTATCTGGCGGAAAAGAGCGGGAAGTTCCTGCCGGCCCATACGCCTGCCGCGCGGGCGCAGATGCATTCGTGGCTGATGTTTGTCGCCACCGGCATCGGCCCGTACTCCGGCCAGTCGGTGCACTTCAAGCATGTCGCGCCGGAACCGAAGGAATACGCCGTCAACCGCTATGACTTCGAAGCCTGGCGCCACTGGAACATCATCGACGCGCAACTGGCCAAGCATAAGTACATGCTTGGCGACACCTACACGCTTGTCGACATGGCGGTGTGGGGCTGGGCGCGCGCGATCCCGCGCATCCTCGGTGACGGCGCCTGGGAGAAACTTCCCAACCTGAAGCGCCTGTTTGACGAAATCAACGCGCGCCCGGCAGCGAAGCGTGCCGAGGCACTCAAGGACAAGAACGCGTACAAAATGGAGATGGATGACATCGCCAAGCGGGCGATGTTTCCGCAGAATGAACGGCTCAAAGCCAAGGCCTAGCCTCAACTGGAATGGGCACAATGTGTATTATGTAAAGTAATGGGTGGGCCGAGATTGACCAAACGATCAAGGGCTTACCTATTCGACCGCCCCAGCCCGCTTTAGGAGGGTTTCCAACTCCCCGTTTTTTAGCGTCCGAGCTATTCCGAGCGCAGTTTCGCCCTTCGGGCCCCTCATCCTCAGGTCTGCATCTTCGTGAAGCAAGGCGCGCGCGGATTCAAGCTGGCCGCTGCGGGCGGCAAGCATGAGCGGCGAAAAGCCGTTCGGAGCGAGGCCGTTCTTGTCCGCGCCTTTCTCCAGAAGGAACTTCACAAGCTCCGGGCCGCCTTCGAAAGCCGCGTAATGTAGTGGCGTCCAGCCGTCATGCGTGATTTGAGCGCCTTTATCGACCAGAAGCCGCGCAATCGCCAGGTGCCCCTTGAGGCTGGCGAACATGAGCGCGGTATCGCCATGCGGGCTGCGGCGCGCCACGCTGGCCTTGCGCTCGATCAGGAAGGCCGCCAGATCCGCATGACCGAGCCGCGACGCGGTCATCAGGAGCGTATTGCCTTCGCCATCGGCCGTGTTGGGATCGAGCCCCTGGTCCAGCAATTCGCCCACAACCTTGGTGTCGCCGCGGTTGACGGCTTTGAGCAACAGATCAAAGGATTGCGCAAAGCCCGAGTTCGCCACGAGCACGCAAAGCGCGACCGCAAGGACCCGCAGAGGCCGCCAGGGCGTCATGCTAGTTTTTCGGCATTCCCGCCACCATTTCAGCGGCGAAAAGCTTCGGATTGAGCGGATGGCGGGTCAGCGCCCGGTTGCGTCCCATGGCGCGTGCGTACGCCAGCCAGGCCCGGCCGTCGCCCGGCACGGCGGCGCCGCCGAACTTGGTGCGCCCGGAGAGTGCTCCAAATGCGCGATCGAGGGCCATTTTCTGCAGGACCTCGGCGAGCGGGTCTAGTTCTTCGCGGTCCTTGATCGCGCCGATCTCCTCGCGGCTGCCCGAGGCGATGCCGCGCAGCGCGCGCTCGATCGCCTTGCCGCGTGTGCCCGTGGCGTATTCCAGTGCGCGCAGCGGCGCGCCGCCCGCGAACGCCAGCCAGCGCTCGGGCGAACTCACGCCTTGCCTGGAGAGCCACGCCGCGGCTGCTTTCGCCTCCGGCAGCGGCACGGGTACCGGCACGCAGCGACTGCGTATTGTCGGCAGCAGGCGCGCAGGCCGGTGCGAAACGAGGAGGAAAACAGCGCCCGGCGGCGGCTCTTCGAGGCTTTTCAGCAGGGAATTCGCGGTCGCCGTGTTCATGTCTTCCGCGGGATGGACGATTGCAACGCGACGCCCGCCCCGATGCGACGCCAGGTGGAGGAAATCGGCCAGATCGCGCGTTTGCTCGACCCTGATCTGCAGGCTGGCCTTCGACTCCTTGCTTTTCTCCTTCTCACCCTCCTCTAACTGGGTGGAAGGGCGCTCGAGCTGGATGGCGATTGCCTCAGGCTCCAGAAACCGCGCATCGGGATGGTTCCCTGCCAGAAACCAGCGGCACCCTTCGCAGCTGCCGCAAGGCTTGGTCCCCTGCCCCTTCGACTCGCAGAGGAGTGTCTGGGCAAAGCGCTCGGCGAGCGCCAGCTTTCCGACCCCGGGGGCGCCATGGAAAAGGAGCGCATGGGGCAGGCGATCGAGGCCTCCGACCAGCCCTTGCCATGTTTCCTTTTGAAGTTCAGAAATCATTAAATTCAATCTGTTATAAGAACATTCTTTACTTCTTCCTTAACTTCTCTTGGGCTTTTCGCGGCATCAATGATCCGTACCCTGCCCGGCTCCGACTGGCCGATCTCCCGGTAGGCTGCGCGCACGCGGTCGAAGAAACCCCGTTCCTCGGATTCGAAGCGATCCAGGGCTCGCCCCGAAGCGCTCAGCCGGCTGCGGCTGACTTCGTAGGAGCAGTCGAACACCAGCGTCTGGTCGGGCGCCAGATCCGGGTGCGTCGACTGCGCGAGGCGGCGGATCAGGTCCATGGACACGCCCTTGCCGCCGCCCTGGTAGGCGGCAGTGGCATCGGTGAAGCGGTCGCAGACTACCCAGGCGCCGCGCTGAAGCGCCGGCAGGATCACCTGCTGCACGTGGTGCGCGCGCGCCGCGAACATGAGCAGGGTCTCGGACAGCGGATCCATCGTCTCGGCCAGCACCAGCGTGCGCAGTTTCTCCGCCAGCGGCGTGCCGCCGGGTTCGCGCGTCACCACCACTTCGCGGCCGTCCTGCTTGAGATGCTGCGCGATCCAGGCCAGGTGCGTCGACTTGCCCGCGCCGTCGACGCCTTCGAGCGTGATGAACCTGCCTCGCTTTGGTCCCCCAACCGCCATAAGGCTATTTGCGCCCGGCATTTAGCTGGTATTTTCGCACGGCGCGATTGTGCTCATCGAGCGTGCGCGAGAACTCGCTGCTGCCGTCGCCGCGCGACACGTAATAGATCGCATCGGTCTTTGCGGGGTGCAGAGCGGCTCGCAATGACGCGAGCCCGGCCGCTGCGATCGGCGTCGGCGGCAGGCCGGCGCGCGTGTACGAGTTGTAGGGCCCGTCGGTGAGCAGGTGGATTTTCTTCAGGTTGCCGTCGAACGCCGCACCCAGGCCGTAGATCACCGTCGGATCGACCTGCAGCAACATCCGGATGCGCAGGCGATTGACGAGGGCGCCGGCGATCAGGTCGCGCTCCGCGGCGCGCCCGGTTTCCTTTTCCACGATCGATGCCATGATCAGCGCTTCGTAGGGCGACTTGTAGGGCAGCGAAGGCTCGCGCGCCTCCCACTCGTGCGCGAGGTGGCGCTGCATCGCCTGATAGGCGCGCCTGAGAACGTGAACGTCGCTCGTTCCCTTGGCGAACAGGTAGGTGTCGGGAAAGAACAGGCCCTCCGGGTGCGTCTCGGGTGCGCCGAGTTTTTGCAGCACCTGCGCGTCGCTGAGGCCCTGGGTGTCGTGGCGCACGAAAGCGCTCGACTCCAGCGCGGCGCGCAGCTGTCGAAATGACCAGCCTTCGATCAGGCGAACCTCGGCTTGCGTCACGTCACCGCGCGTAAGCTTGTCGAGCAGTTCGAGAGGCGTCGGCGCCGCCAGCAGTTCGTAGCTGCCGGCCTTGACGTCCTCGGCGCGCCCCACCCCCCTCGCCAGCAGTTCGAACTCCAGGCGGCCGATGGCGATGCCGGCGCTCTCGAGGCGCTGCGCGACGGCGCGCAGTCGCATGCCCGGCACGATGTCGAACGCGGCCGGAAGCGCGGTCACGGCGACCGGGGTCGCCGCATACCAGGCGCCATACCCGGCCGCTGCGAGCGAGCCGACGACCACGAGGGCGAAGAGGCTTTTGAGCAACGGATGCGAATAGAATTCACCCCATTCTACTGTGAGCACGTGAGCACCATGCGCACCGCGAAGCTGGAGCAATACGGGCTGCTGCAAGTCTCGGGCGAGGGTGCGCGCGCATTTCTTCACGCCCAGCTGACCAACGACGTCGAGCATCTCGTCCCGGGAACCGCCCGCTACGCGGGTTGGTGCTCGGCCAAGGGCCGCCTGCTGGCGACGTTCCTTGTCCTGCCCTCCCCCGGCGGTTTCCTGCTGCAGTTGTCACGCGAGCTCGTGCCCGCCGTGGCGAAGCGCCTGTCGATGTTCGTCCTGCGCTCCAAGGTGAAGGTTTCGGACGCGACCGGAGAGTGGTTGCAGTACGGCCTCTGGAAGGTATTGCCGGGCGGAGACCTTTCAGTCAGTCAGGCCGATGACGAAATCGAAGTCGGGATCGATGGCAACAGAACTCTGCTGATTACCAAGACCCCGCGCAGCGACGACACGCCAGCCGAAGAATGGGCGCTCGCGGAAATCCGCGCCGGCCGGCCGTTGATCCTCCAGTCCACGCAGGATCAATTCGTGCCGCAAATGGTCAATCTCGAACTCTCGGGCGGCGTCGATTTCAAAAAGGGCTGCTATCCGGGCCAGGAAATCGTCGCCCGGGCGCAGTACCGGGGCACGGTAAAACGACGCATGGTCCGCCTGCGCGGCGCCGCCCTGCAACCGGGTCAGGAACTCTACAGCGACGACGCCCCGGGCCACGCCGGCGGTACGGTGGGCAGCGTGGTCAATGCCTCGGGCGACGAGTCCCTCGCCGTCCTGCAGGTTTCGGCGCTCGAGGCGAAAGCCGCGATCCGGGTACAGCCTCAGGCCGCGGCGCTCGAAGTGCTGCCCCTGCCCTATTCCCGGTGACGAGCTACTACGTCTACTACCGCATCGATGCCGGGCGAGTGGATCCGCTTCGAATCGAAATAGAAGATCTTTTCGTGAAAATCGAAAAGGAATGCGGCGTGCGCGGACGCTGGATGCGGCGGCGTGACGACGCGGCGACATTCATGGAGGTCTACGAAGGCGTGCAGGACGAGCGGGCATTCGAGTCGGCGCTGGAGCGCGCTGGGGCGAGCCTGGGGCTAGAGCGCAAGGTCGAGCGTTTCGTCAGCGCCTGAGTTCGGTAA
The DNA here is from genome assembly GCA_005240145.1 of Nitrosomonadales bacterium. Classification (GTDB taxonomy): domain Bacteria; phylum Pseudomonadota; class Gammaproteobacteria; order Burkholderiales; family SG8-39; genus RBG-16-66-20. The sequence goes on from SBAS01000021.1 coordinate 40,261, forward strand.
AATTAATCATGGCTGATAAAGACGACATCAGGGAAGGCAAGGACTACGGCATCGGCGTTCCGCAGGAGAACAAACCCTTCTACCTGAAGGGCAGTGGCGCGCTCGACTGGGGCATGCAGAACCGCCTCGCGAGGATTTTCAATCCGGCCTCCGGACGCACGGTGATGCTGGCTTTCGACCACGGCTACTTCCAGGGACCGACGACCGGACTGGAACGCATGGACCTCAGCATCCTGCCGCTGATCCCGCATGCCGACGTGATGATGTGCACGCGCGGGGCGTTGCGCAGCGTGGTGCCGCCTGCGGCGACGAATGCTCTGGTACTGCGCTGCTCGGGCGGCCAGAGCATCCTCACCGAACTGTCGCGCGAGACGATCGCGGTAGACATCGAAGACGCGATCCGGCTCAACGCGGCGGCCATCACCACGCAGATCTACATCGGCGCCGAATACGAACACCAGTCGATCAAGAACCTGATCCAGCTCATCGACAGCGGCAACCGCGTCGGCATTCCGACCATGGCGGTGACCGGCGTCGGCGCAGACATGAAGCGCGACGCGCGCTACTTCGGCCTGGCGACACGCATCGCCGCCGAGCTCGGCGCCCATTACGTCAAGAGCTACTTCGTCGAGGAAGGCTTCGAGCGGGTCTGCGCTGGCTGCCCGGTACCGATCGTCATCGCGGGCGGCAAGAGGTTGCCCGAACTGGATGCCCTCACCATGGCCTGGAAGTCGATCGACCAGGGCGCCGCCGGCGTCGACATGGGACGCAACATTTTCCAGTCCGACGATCCGGTGGCGATGATCCAGGCGGTCGGCGCAGTGGTGCACAAGAAGGAAAAGCCGCAGCAGGCTTTCCAGCTCTATCAGCAGCTGAAAGCCAGGAATGTGCCTGATCGTTCTCGCCTGGCGCGCTCGACCTGACTTCCCGCTGATCGTCGCGGCCAATCGCGACGAGTTCCACGCGCGGCCCGCCGAACCCGCGCGCTTTTGGCGCGACCATGCCTCGATCCTTGCCGGCCGCGACCTCGAGGCCGGCGGTACCTGGATGGGCGTCTCGCGCTCCGGGCGCTTCGCCGCCGTCACCAACTACCGCGGCGGACGGGATGCCAACGCAAGGGAATCGAGGGGTGCATTGGCTACGGGTTTTCTTTCTTCGGATTTGAGTTCAAAAGCGTTTTTGGACAAGACAGAAACAGGCAAAAACAGCTACAGCGGCTTCAATCTTCTCGTCGCCGACCGCGACGAGCTATGGTGGATGTCGAATCGAAACGGCGGCCCGCGCCGCCTGGATGCGGGGATCTATGGCCTGGGCAATCTGCTGCTCGATTCGCCCGAAGTGTCCGAGCCGAAGCTGAAGTTCGAGCGCTCGATCTCTCCCGGACCATCCGTCGAACCCCTGTTCGGAGTCCTTGCGCCATCGAAGATCGTCGCGCCGGACTACGGCACACGCTGTTCAACGTTGCTGCTGGCGCAGGACGACGGGAGGATGCATTACGCGGAACGCGCGTTCGAACCCTCGGGCGCCGAGGGCAGTACGCGGCGCCACGAATTTCGCCGCTCGGACTAGAGCGCCTTGCGCATCCTCTGATGCAGGATGCCGGCGTCCTCGTAGACCTTGCCTTCGGCGACGAAACCGAAGCTGCGGTAGAACTCGGCGGCCTGCAACTGGGCCTCAAGGACCACCTCGGCATGGCCGCGCTTACCCGCCTCCGCCATCAGCGCCTGGAGGATCTCGGCCCCTATGCCGCGGCGGCGCCATTCCTTCACCACGGCCATCCGGCCGATGTGGCCGTCGGGCAACAGGCGACCGGTGCCGATCGGCTTGTTGTCGACGTCAAAAGCGACGGCATGGATGCAGTTCACATCCTGGTCGTCGAGTTCGATCCCCGCGGGCACGTTCTGTTCGCCAACGAAGATGGCGAAGCGCAGCGGACCGGCGACCGGCTGCGCCTGCTCCCAGTTCATGAGTTCTACCCGGGCCATGATCCGAAAGTATAATCCGCGCGCATGAAAAGTCTCTGGAGCCGCGTCGAGGCCGCCAAGTTCGCCGGTCCGCTCGGCCCGCGCGTCTATACCTCCCGCCTCCTCGGCCGCGACAAGTCCCTGGTGCTGCACGGCGGCGGCAACACCTCGGTGAAAATCGGGGAACGCAGCCTTTTCGGCGAGAAGGAACAGGTCCTCTACGTCAAGGGCAGCGGCTGCGACCTGGAAACGATCGACGCCGCCGGGTTCGCGCCGGTAAAGCTCGACTATGTGCGCCGGCTGGCCGCGCTGAAATCACTGTCCGATCCGCACATGGTGAACGAGCTGGCTACCCACACTCTGCGTACCGACGCGCCGGCGCCCTCGGTGGAAACCCTCCTGCACGCGATCCTGCCGTACAAATATGTCGATCACACCCATGCGGACGCGGTGCTGTCAGTCTCCAATGCCCCTGACGGCGCCAGGCGTATGCGCGACATCTACGGCGACAAGGTGGTGGTCATCCCTTACGTCATGGCCGGCTTCGACCTCGCGGCTCACTGCGCGCGTGAATTCCCGCGCCGCAAGACGAAACGCACGGTCGGCATGGTGCTCCTGTCGCACGGCATATTCTCCTTTGCCGCCGAGGCGCGCGAATCCTATGAGTTGATGATCGAGCTGGTTACCATGGCGGAGCAGTATCTGAAGCGCAAGAAGGCCTGGAGCATCGGCCTTCGGACCGTAGCCTCGCCAAAGTTCAAGCGCGAAGGCGCGGCGAGCCTGCGCCGCGACGCTTCAATGGCCGCAGGGTTTCCCCTGCTCTGCCGCTCCAACCCGACGGCGCGATTTATCGGCTTCGCACGCCATCCGGCGGCGGCGCGCCTGTCGCAAAGCGGTCCCGTCACCCCGGATCACGTGATCTACACGAAGCCGCTGCCGATGCTCGGCCGCAACGTGGAGGGATTTTCCTCCAGCTACAGGAAATACTTCGATAGATACGCGAAGAATGCGAAGCCGCCAAAGACCATGCTCGATCCCGCGCCGCGCGCGGCGCTCGATCCCGAACTGGGTCTCGCCGCGTTCGGGCTCACGGCAAGGGAAACCGGCATCGTCACGGAAATCTACGACCACACCATCGATGTAATCCTGCGCGCCGAGGCGCTCGGCGGCTGGAAGGCGCTGGACGAGAAGCACATATTCGACATCGAGTACTGGGACCTGGAGCAAGCCAAGCTCAAGAAAGAAGGCAAGCTTCCCGAGTTCACCGGCGAGGTGGTACTCGTCACCGGGGCCGCCTCGGGCATCGGCAAGGCCTGCGCCGAGGCTTTCTTCAAGCGCGGAGCTGCCGTGGTCGGACTTGATCGTAATCCGGTCATCGAGGGCCTGTGGAAACGGCCGGACTACCTTGGTTTGACCTGTGATCTTTCAGATTCTTCACAGATCAACCAGGCAATGGATGAGGCCACGCGACAATATGGAGGAATCGACATGCTGGTGCTTAACGCCGGCATCTTCCCCTCCTCCCAGGCGGTGCAGGACATCGGCAGCGAGATGTGGAAGAAGGCCATGACGGTTAATGTCGAGGCGAACCTGCTGGTGATGCAGGCCTGTCATCCGCTGCTGAAACTTGCGCCGCGCGGCGGCCGGATCGTGGTGATCGGCTCGAAGAACGTGCCGGCTCCGGGGCCCGGCGCCGGCGCGTATTCGGCCTCGAAGGCCGCGATGAACCAGCTCGCGCGCGTCGCCGCGCTCGAGTGGGGCAAGGACGGCATTCGCATCAACAGCATCCATCCCAACGCGGTATACGACACCGCGCTGTGGACCAGAGAACTGCTCGCTTCGCGCGCCAAGGCGTACAAGCTGAGCGTGGACGAATACAAGAAGAACAACCTGCTGAGGACCGAAGTAACCTCGAAGGACGTGGCGGAACTGGCCGCTGCGATGTGCGGCCCCCTTTTCGCCAAGACGACCGCGGCCCAGGTCCCAGTGGATGGCGGCAACGAGCGTGTCGTTTAGTGGCGATCGAACCCATCAAATGGAAAGGCGACAGGCTTGAGCTGCTCGATCAGCGCCTGCTGCCCGACCAAACCATCTACGTTTCCTGCAAGACCGCCGCTGAGGTAGCGGCTGCCATTAGGGACATGGTGGTACGAGGCGCACCGGCGATCGGATGCGCCGCGGCGTTTGGAGTTGTGCTGGGAGGCAAAGATGCTTTCGAACTTCTGGCGCAAAGCCGACCCACTGCAGTAAATCTGTTCTGGGCACTTGAGCGTATGAAGTTCGCAAAGAACCCGGAAGCCGAAGCGAAGGCGATCTTTGACGAGGACCTCGCAGCGAACCGTGCCATGGGCCGGCACGGCGCGGCCTTGATTCCGAAGGGTGCGCGCGTCCTGACCTACTGCAATACGGGCGCCCTGGCGACCAGCGGCCACGGCACCGCGCTCGGCGTCGTCAGGACCGCTTTCGAGCGCGACAAGACGCTCTCTGTCGTCGCCTGCGAGACCCGGCCCTACCTGCAGGGCGCGCGCCTCACGGCCTGGGAATGCATGCAGGAAGGCATTCCCTGCACCCTGATCACGGACAACATGGCCGGACACCTGATGAGCAAGGGTGAGGTGGACGTGGTCATCGTTGGCGCCGATCGCATCGCGGCGAACGGCGATGCGGCCAACAAGATCGGCACCTACATGGTCGCGGTTCTGGCGCAGCGGCATCGCCTGCCCTTCTACGTTGCGGCGCCGACCTCGACCTTCGATCCGAAGAGCGCGGACGGCTCGGCGATCCAGATCGAGGAGCGCCTCGCGCAGGAAGTGACCGGCTACCGCGGCGTGCGCTGGGCACCCGAGGGCGTGAAGGTCAGGAATCCGGCCTTCGACGTGACGCCGGCCGAATTGATATCAGCGATCGTTTGCGAAAAAGGCGTCGTTCGCGATCCGGACCGCGAACGCCTCGCCGCTATCCTGCGCTGATCTCGACCGGGGTATAAGGGGGCACGAGGTCGAACAATTCGACCACGTCGGCGTTGCGCATGCGCACGCAGCCGATCGAGCCCGGCACTCCCATCTGCGCGCTGTCGGGCGAACCGTGGATATAGATGTAGCGGCGCATGGTGTCCACGTCGCCCATCCGGTTCCTTCCCGGCTCGCAGCCCGAGAGCCACAGGATGCGTGTCAGCATCCAGTCGCGCCCGGGATGCAGGGCGTGCAGTTCCGGGGTCCAGATCTCGCCGGTCGGGCGCCGCCGCGCGAACACCGAGCCCAGAGGCTGGCCGGCGCCGATTTTCGCCCGCACGATATGCCGGCCGCGCGGCGTGCAGAAGCTGCCGTTTTTCTCCCCGAGCCCGTTCGTCGAGGTGGACACCAGGTAGACCCTGCCCTCGACGCTCAGCGTCTGCTTTGCCACGTTGATGTCGATTTTCATCGGCGCACGGCGAAAAACCCGGTGAGGAGCGCGCCGCATTCCTCCGCCAGCACGCCCCCCTCCACGACGGTCTGCGATTTGAGGATCTTTTTCTTCGGATCGGTGGCGCCGTAGACCAGGCGCGTGATGCGCGCATGGAACATCGCGCCCAGACACATGTCGCAGGGCTCCAGCGTCACGTACAGGGTCGCGCCAGTGAGCCGATAATTTTTCAAAACAGAAGAGGCCGCCCGAAGCGCCTGTATCTCGGCGTGAGCGGTAGGGTCTGAGGCCGCGATCGGCCGGTTCCAGCCTTCCCCGATGACCTTGCCTTCCAGTACGACCAGGGCGCCAACCGGGACCTCGCCTTCGGCCTGGGCTTGCCGTGCCAGTTCCAGCGCCCTGCGCATGAAAGTCTCGTCGTTCATCCCTGCCAGCCTTCCAGCGAGTATGAGGCCTTGCGGTCCTGGCCGAGCAGGCGGACCAGCACCGGCATGGATTCGCGTAGCGTCTCCTCCAGTTTCCAGGGCGGATTGAACACGAACATGCCGCTGCCATGCAGGCCCAACCCATCCTTCGCCGGCGCCATGACCTTCAGGGTCGCATGCAGCCAGTTTTTACCGGCAAGCTGCTTCAGCTGTCCCGGGAGGGCCTTCGATTCCGGGCGCTGTACCTGCGGGTACCAGACCGCGTACACGCCGGTGGCAAAGCGTTGCAGCGCGTCCTCCATCGCAGTCACCACCTTGGCGTAATCCGCCCTGTCTTCGTAGGAAGGGTCGACCAATACCAGGCCCCGGCGAGACGCCGGCGGCAGCACCGCCTTCAGCCCTGCGAACCCGTCGGTGGGCTGCACCGAGATCTTGCGTTTCAATTTTGCGTACTGCTTCTGCAGGATCTCGCCCTCGGTGCTGTGCAATTCGAACAGCTGCAGCCGGTCCTGCTCGCGCAGCATCTGCAGCGCGATTTGCGGCGAACCCGGGTAATGGCGCAGCATGCCGTCGGGATTGAGCGTCCTTACTTGTTCGACGTATTCATTCAAGGCAGGGGATAGATCGCTTTTTCCCCAGAGCTGGCCGATGCCGGTCTTGAATTCACCCTTCTTCTGGGCGAAAGCGCTGTCAAGGGAGTAGACGCCGGCGCCCGCATGCGTATCGACGAACCAGAGCGGCGTTTCCTTGGCCGTCAGGTACGCCAGCATCTGCACCAGGACGGCATGCTTGAGCGCGTCGGCATGGTTGCCGGCGTGAAAGCCGTGGCGGTAGCTGAACAGCCCCTACTCCCACTCGATGGTGGCGGGCGGTTTGGACGAAATATCGTAGGTCACGCGGTTGATGCCGCGTACCTCGTTGATGATGCGGCTCGACACTTTCGCCAGCAGCTCGTGCGGCAGCGGCGCCCAGCCGGCGGTCATGAAGTCGCTGGTTTCGACCGCGCGCAGCGCGACCACGTACTCATAGGTACGGCCGTCACCCATCACGCCGACCGATTTCACCGGCAGGAACACGGCGAACGCCTGGGCGGACTTGTCGTACCAGCCTGAATTCCTGAGTTCCTGAATGAATATGTCGTCGGCACGCTGGAGCAGCTCGACATAGGTCTTTTCAATGGAACCCAAAATCCGTACACCCAGCCCTGGTCCCGGAAACGGGTGGCGGAACACCATCTCGCGCGGCAAACCCAGTGCGAGACCCAGTTCGCGCACTTCGTCCTTGAAGAGTTCGCGCAGCGGCTCGAGCAGCTTCAGGCGCAGGCTCGCCGGCAGGCCGCCGACGTTATGGTGCGACTTGATGGTGACCGCTTTCTTCCCGGACGCACCACTGCGGATGCCCGCCGACTCGATCACGTCCGGATAGATGGTGCCTTGCGCCAGCCATTTGGCCCGCTGGATCTTTTTTGCTTCCTGCTGGAAAACGTCGACGAACAGCTTGCCGATGATCTTGCGCTTGCGCTCCGGATCGGCGACGCCCTTCAAGGCCTTGAGGAATCTGGCGCCCGCGTCGACATGGATCACCTTCAACTTCATGTGACGCGCAAAGGTCTCCATCACCTGCGCCGCCTCGTTCAGCCGCAGCAGGCCGTGGTCCACGAACACGCAGGTGAGCTGCTTGCCGATGGCCTTGTGGATGAGAGCTGCGGCGACGGATGAATCCACGCCGCCGGAAAGGCCAAGGATGACCTCGTCGTTCCCGACTTTCTGCTTTATTCTCTTTACGGACTCGAGCACATAACTGGGCATGGTCCAGTCGCCGCGACAGCCCGAGATGTCGCGCACGAAGCGGTGCAGGATCTTCGTCCCCTGCGCGGTGTGCGTGACCTCCGGGTGGAACTGCACCGCGTAGAAGCGGCGCGCCTCGTCGGCCATGCCCGCGATCGGGCAGGACTCGGTCGAAGCCATGAGCTTGAAGCCGGGCGGCATCGCGGCCACCTTGTCGCCGTGGCTCATCCACACCTTGAGCATGCCCGCGCCTTCCGCGCTGCGCCAATCCTCGATGCCTTCGAGCAGCTTGCTGTGCCCCCGAGCGCGAACTTCGGCATAGCCGAATTCGCGCATCTGGCCCGCCTCCACCTTGCCGCCAAGCTGTTGCGCCATGGTCTGCATGCCGTAGCAGATGCCGAGCACCGGGACACCAAGTTCGAAGCTCGCCTTGGGCGCCTTCAACGTGGAGTCCTCGTAGGTCGAGGCATGACTGCCGGAAAGGATGATCGCCTTCGGCGCGAATTCCCGTACAAACGCGTCCGTGACATCGCAGGGATGGACTTCGCAGTAGACCTTGGCTTCGCGCACACGGCGCGCGATCAGCTGCGTGTACTGCGCGCCGAAATCCAGGATGAGGATCTTCTGATGCATGCCACGAGCGGCGGGGGGTTTTGAAGGGGGGCAGAGGCGTTCTGCCGGAGCCCCCCTTTCCTTCCTATTCGACCCTGTAATTCGGGGCCTCCTTGACGATCTGGACGTCGTGCACGTGCGACTCGCGCATGCCCGCCGAGCTGATCTCGATGAACTCGGCGCGCTTGTGCGTATCCTCGATGGAGGTGCAGCCGGTGTAGCCCATGCTGGCACGCAGGCCGCCGACGATCTGGTGGATCACCCACACCACGCTGCCTTTGTATGCCACGCGGCCTTCGACGCCCTCGGGCACCAGCTTCTCGGAATTCATCTCCGGGTCCTGGAAATAACGGTCGGCCGAACCTTTCTTCATCGCCCCCAGAGAACCCATGCCGCGGTAAGCCTTGTAGGAACGCCCCTGGTAGAGCTCGAGCTCCCCGGGAGACTCATCGGTGCCCGCGAACATGGAACCCAGCATGACGCAGGAAGCGCCCGCCGCGAGCGCCTTGGCGACGTCGCCGGAATAGCGCACGCCGCCATCGGCAATGATCGGCACTCCACTGCCCTTCAAGGCCTGCGTGACGTTCATGATCGCCGTGATCTGCGGCACGCCTACGCCCGCAACGATGCGGGTCGTGCAGATGGAGCCTGGTCCGAGACCGACCTTGACGCCATCCACCCCAGCCTTGAGCAGCGCCTTCGCCCCCTCGGCGGTGGCGACGTTGCCGCCGATCAATTCGAGCTTCGGAAAATTCTTCTTCACCCATTTGAGCCGGTCGATGACGCCCTGCGCGTGCCCGGTCGCCGCGTCGACGACCATCAGGTCGACTCCCGCCGCGGCCAATGCCTCGATGCGCTCTTCGGTACCGCGCCCCACGCCCACGGCCGCGCCCACGCGCAGCTTACCGTGCTGGTCCTTCGCTGCGTCGGGGTGCTCGGTGGCCTTTAGAAAGTCCTTGACCGTGACCAGCCCGCGCAACCGCATGTCCTTGTCGACCACCAGCACGCGCTCGAGGCGGTGCTTGTGCATCAGCTCCTTCGCCTTCTCGAGGCTGTCGCCTTCGCGCACGGTGACCAGGCGCGACTGCGGCGTCATGATGCGCGACACGGGCTGGTCGAGCTTGGTCTCGAAACGCGTGTCGCGGTTGGTGACGATACCCACCACCCGGCCGCCCTTGACTACCGGCAGGCCCGAAATCTTCCGCTCGCGGGCGAGCGCGATCACCTGGCGCACCTTCATGTCGGGCGAAACCGTGATCGGATCGCGCAGCACGCCGGACTCGAAGCGCTTCACCTTCGCCACCTCGGCGGCCTGCTCCTTCACCGTGAGGTTCTTGTGCACGATGCCGATGCCGCCTTCCTGCGCGATGGCGATCGCCAGGGGTGCTTCGGTCACGGTGTCCATGGCGGCCGACACCAGGGGGATGCTCAGCTCGAGCCGGCGGGTAATGCGGGTCTTGAGTGAAACTTCGCGCGGCAGGACGCGCGTGTAGGCGGGAAGGAGGAGGACATCGTCGAAGGTCAGCGCCTTCTGGATTACCCGCATGGCTAGGCCTACTCTCAAAAACGCATTATACGCGAGTCATAGCGGCGCGTTTCGACCCGTTTGACGCAGGCGGTGAAACTGGCTACCGTCGGCGTGTCCTCCGGGCGCCCTCTCATGCGTTGATTGCCCTGGGATCACTTTTCTGGAGCAGGCGATGACCAAATTACTGGTGCTGCTGGTCGGACTCGCTCTTGGCGCCGTAGCGCAGGCGCAGATCAAATGCTGGACCACCGCGGACGGCAAGCGTGCCTGCGGCGACGCGCCGCCACCCGGTGCGAAGGTCCGGACTGTGCAGGGCGCCCCTGCTGCGCAGGAGCCTGCGCCCGCTCCCGCGTCCAAGGACGCGAAGGACGCGAAGGACGCGAAGAAAGGTCCGATGACCTCTGCCGAGAAGGAACAGGATTTCCGCAAACGGCAGCAGGAAGCGCAGAAATCCTCCGCCAAAGCGGAGCAAGAGCAGCAAGCCAAGTCCGCCAAGAACGAGAACTGCGACCGCGCCAAGGAATACCTGCGCACCTTGGAGAGCGGCCAGCGCGTCGCGCGCTCGAACCCGAGCGGCGAGCGTTACTACCTGGACGAGAACCAGACCGCGCAGGAAATCGCCAAGGCACGCGAATCCGTACAGCAGTCCTGCAGCAATTAGCCCCGGGGCCGGGGCTTCCGGGCGCGCCTGCGCCTCGCCTCCTTCGGGTCCGTCGCCAGCGGCCGCAGGATCGCGACGCGATCGCCGTCGCGCAGCGGGCTTTCGGGCGACAGCTTCCTGCCGGCGATTCCGAGTTGCAGCTGCGTGGCCGCCAAACCGTGGCGCGCGGCCAAGCCGCTTGCTGCCAGCGCCTGGCTCGCAACGGCCCCCGCGGGCAGTTCGACGGCGACGATGTCCTGGGTCTCGGCCATGGCGTATACCACTTCAACGCGCAAGCGAGAGCCTCATCGCGCGAGCGCGATCCTTCGCGTGAATAGATCCACGGTGCCGTCGGCGATGTGCCTGAATACCGGTTCCAGTACCGCTGCGACGAGGCCGCTGGAGAACTCGTAGTCCATCGAATATTCGGCTTTGCATGCGCCCGCCCCCAGCGGCTTGAAGCGCCACGCCGCCGTGAAGTGCTTGAACGGTCCCTCGATCAGCCGTATGTCGATGGCTTGCCCCGGTAGATTGCTGTTCTCGGTCGTAAAGGAGTACTTCAGGCCCTTGACGTCCAGCGTGAGCATGGCGACGGTCCGAGCGGGCGTTCTTTCGCGCACCTCGGCTGCGGCGCACCAGGGCAGGAACTCGGGGTAGGACTCGATCGCCTCGACCAGGGCGTAGAAATCCATGGCGCTGCATTCCACGATCGCCGAGCGGGAGATGCGCTTCATGGGAAAATCAGCCGTCTTCCCCGCTCAGCGCCATGTCGATCACCGAAAACCGCAAAGCCTTCCATGATTACTTCGTAGAGGAACGCTACGAGGCCGGCCTGGTGCTCGAGGGCTGGGAGGTGAAGGCCATCCGCGCCGGCAGGGCGCAGATCAGCGACGCCTACGTGATCGTCGACGAAGGTGCCCTGTGGCTGATCGGAGCGCACATCAGCCCGCTTGGCAGCGCCTCCACCCATGTCACCCCCGACCCGACGCGCACCCGCAAGCTCCTCATGCGCGCCGAGGAAATCCGGCGCCTGGTGGGCAAGGTCGAGCAGCGCGGCTACACGTTGATCCCGCTCGACCTGCACTTCAGCAAGGGCCGCATCAAGCTGCAGATCGCGCTTGCCAAGGGCAAGCTCAAGCACGATAAGCGGGCGTCGGAGCGCGAGAAGGAGTGGCAGCGGGAGAAGACGCGCCTTTTGCGTCACCGCTAAGCGCAGGCGCGTCACCCTCACGCGCTCGCGCGTCCAGGCTCAGCGCTTTCCAGGTCGACACCACCGTGTCCGGATTGAGCGACAGGCTCTCGATTCCCTGCTCCATCAGCCAGCGCGCGAAATCCAGATGGTCGGAGGGGCCCTGGCCGCAGATGCCGACGTACTTGCCCCGCAGGCGGCAGGCGCGGATCGCCATCGCCAGGAGCGCCTTGACCGCGGCGTCGCGCTCATCGAAGCCTGCCGCCACCAGGCCCGAGTCGCGGTCCAGGCCGAGCGTGAGCTGCGTCAGGTCGTTGGAGCCTATGGAGAAGCCGTCGAAAAATTCCAGGAACTCCTCCGCCAGGACGGCGTTGGAGGGAAGCTCGCACATCATCACCAGGCGCAGGCCGTCCCGGCCGCGTTCGAGGCCGTTCAGGGCCAGCAGCTTGACCACGCTGCGCGCTTCGTCGATCGTGCGCACGAAGGGCACCATGAGCTCGACGTTGGTCAGCCCGAGTTCGTTGCGCACCTTGCGCAGCGCCGCGCATTCGAGCTCGAAGCAGGCGCTGAAGTCCGCCGCGAGGTAGCGCGACGCGCCGCGAAAGCCGAGCATCGGGTTTTCCTCTTCCGGCTCGTATTGCTCGCCGCCGATGAGCTTGCGGTATTCGTTCGACTTGAAATCCGACAGCCGCACGATCACCGGCTTGGGCCAGAACGCCGCCGCGATGGTCGCGACGCCCTCGACCATTTTTTCGCGGAAGAACGCCTGCGGATCCGGGTAACCGCGCGCGGCGTGCTCGACCCTGGCCTTCAGCGCGGCCGGCAGCCGGGGCCAGTCGACGCAGGCCCGGGGATGGACGCCAATTTCGTTGTTGATGATGAATTCGAGCCGTGCCAGGCCGACGCCCGCGTTGGGCAGCTGGGCGAAGCCGAACGCGAGCTGCGGATTGCCGATGTTCATCGCGATCTTGACCGCGATCTGCGGCAGCTCTTCACGCGCGCTGGTGATGACCTCGAAAGGCACGCTACCCGCGTAAACGTTGCCGGTATCCCCCTCGGCGCAGGAGACCGTGACTGCTCCCGCCTGGGCCAGCCGCGAGGTCGCATCGCCGCAGCCGACCACTGCGGGTATTCCCAGTTCACGGGCGATGATCGCCGCGTGGCAGGTCCGGCCGCCGCGGTTGGTCACGATGGCCGAAGCGATTTTCATCACCGGTTCCCAGTTGGGATCGGTCATGTCGGTGACGAGCACGTCCCCCTTCTTCACGCTCGACATCTTTGATGCATCCTTCACCACGCGGACCTGGCCGGCGCCGATTTTCTGGCCGATCGCCCGTCCGCTGGCAAGAAGCTTGCCGGTGCCTTTGAGCCGGTAACGTTCCTGGCTGCCGGCCCCGCTTCTCTTCCCGTCTCGCGAGCGTACGGTCTCCGGACGCGCCTGCAGAACGTGAAGTTGGCCATCCACGCCGTCCTTGCCCCACTCGATGTCCATCGGGCGGCCGTAGTGCTTCTCGATCCTGCAGGCGATGCGCGAAAGCTCCAGCACGTCGCTGTCCGACAGCGAGAAGGCATCGCGCTGCACGGCGGGCACGTCCTCGGTGCGCACCGAACGTCCGGCCGAGGCCTCGCCGGCAAAAACCATCTTCTGCAATTTCGATCCCAGCCGGCGGCGCAGGATGGCGGGCTTGCCCACTTCGAGCATCGGCTTGTGGACGTAGAACTCGTCCGGATTCACCGCGCCCTGCACTACCATTTCGCCCAGTCCCCAGGACGAAGTGATGAACACGACATCGCGGAAACCCGACTCGGTGTCGAGCGTAAACGCGACGCCGCTCGCCCCCAGGTCGCTACGCACCATTTGCTGGACGGCCGCCGAGATCGCGACTGCGCCGTGGGCGTAGCCCTGGTGGGCGCGGTAGGAGATGGCGCGGTCGTTGTAGAGGGAGGCGAAAACGCGCCGGATGGCGGCCAGGACGTGGTCCTCGCCGCGGATGTTCAGGAAGGTCTCCTGCTGACCCGCAAAGGAAGCGTCCGGAAGGTCTTCGGCGGTTGCGGAAGAGCGCACCGCAAATGATGCTTCACTTGAGGTAGAAGACACAAGAGATTGATAATATTCACGTATATTATTCTCTACATCGCCTGGAAAAGGCGCCGCTTCGATCCAGCCGCGAATTTCCGCGCCGCATGCCGCCAGGGCGTCGACGTCCTGTGGATCCAGCGCCCCGATACGTTTGGCGATGCGCTGGTCGAGGCCTCCTGCGCCGAGGAATGCCTGAAAGGCCTGTGCGGTGGTCGCATACCCGCCCGGCACCCGTACGCCGGCCCGGGCGAGCTCGCCGATCATCTCGCCCAGCGACGCGTTCTTGCCGCCTACCTTCGGCAAGTCGGCCATGCGGAGATCTTTCAGCCACGCGACGTACATTTCCTTGGTATTTTAGCCACATGCCGCAGCGCCGCACCGTGTTCTTCGTCTCCGACGGCACCGGCATCACCGCGCAGATGCTCGGCCACAGCCTGCTGACCCAGTTCGAAGGCGTGGAATTCAACCAGGTGACCCTGCCCTTCATCGACGGCGTGGACAAAGCCCTGGAATGCCTCGAGCGCATCGAGCGCGAATCGTTGCGCGGCAGCGGCCAGCCCATTGTCTTCTCTACGCTCGTCAATGGCGATGTGCGCGAGGTGGTGCGGCGGGCCAACGCGCTGTTCGTGGATTTCTTCGAGACCTTCATCGGCCCGCTCGAGTCCGGCCTGGGCGTCAAGTCGAGCCATACCATCGGCCGCTCGCACAGCGCCACCGACAAGCGGGAGTACAAGCAGCGCATCGAAGCGATAAACTTCACCATGGCGCACGACGACGGGGCCTCCCACCGCGAGCTGAGCGAAGCCGACGTCATCCTGGTCGGCGTGTCGCGCAGCGGCAAGACGCCCACCAGCCTGTACCTGGCGCTGCAGTTCGGCGTCAAGGCGGCGAACTATCCGCTCATCCCGGAAGACTTCGAACGCGGCCAGCTGCCCGAGGCGCTGCCGGCGTTCCGGCAAAAACTCTACGGCCTGACCATCGCCCCCGAACGGCTGCAGGAAATCCGCCGCGAGCGGCGGCCGGGCAGCCAGTACGCCGACCCCGCCAACTGCCGTTTTGAGGTCGAACAGGCCGAGCTGCTGATGAAGCGCGAAGGCATCCGCTGGATCAATTCGACGGCGAAATCAATCGAGGAAATCGCCACCACCATCCTGCGCGAGCTCAAGCTCGAGCGCCACGTTTACTGAACTCGTAGAAGAGAATCACCGCGGCGGAGGCGACGTTCAGCGACTCGGCGTCTCCCGGCATCGGCACCGTTACCTTCAGCGCCGCGCGCGCGGCAAGCGCTTCGCTCACGCCCTGCCCCTCGGCACCGAATATCCAGCCGACGCGACCCGCAAGATCAGCCCTGGAGACCGCGATGCCGCCGCGCGGGACGGTGCACGCGATCCTGCCGCCGAACGCGTCCATCGCCGCGGCCAGATCGGCGCCTTCAGTAACCGCCATGGAAAAATGCGCCCCAGCCGCAGCACGCAATACCTTGGGCGACCAGGCATCGGCACAGCCCTTCCCGAGCACCACGTGGCGGATGTCGAAGGCAGCGGCATTGCGCAGGATCGCGCCCACGTTGCCCGCATCCTGCACGCCCTCGAGAAACACGCAGCACGGGACGGTCTTCAGGTCCTGTGCGGCGGATGGAATGGCGATCTCGGCGGCGATTCCCGCCGGCGTATTGGCATCGGCGATGGAACGAAAGACTGTATCCGCTACTACCGTCGGCGATGCTCCGCTCTGTTTTGCCAGCGCAATAAAATCGCTTCGGTTCGAACCGGTCTTGCTGAGGATCAGGTTTTCGACGGTTCTCCCGCTCTGCAGATAAGCCAGGATGAGGTTTTCGCCTTCGATCATGGCCCGCCCCTGCTTGCGCCGATCGCGCCCGTCGCGCGCCAGCGCCCGCCAGCGCCGCACGCGCGGGTTGTCCCGCGAGGTGATGACGCTCATGCGCAGAGCAGGATTCGCCGCACCGGCGCGAAGCTGCGACGGTGGATGGCGCTTGCGCCGTGGCGCTCGAGGAGCGCGAGGTGCTCGGGCGTCGGATAGCCCTTGTGCCGGTCGAAGCGGTATTGCGGAAAGCGTGCATGCAGGCGCTGCATCTCCGCATCTCGGGCGGTCTTGGCGAGGATGGATGCGGCCGAGATCGCGGGATGCAGCCGGTCACCCTGCACGATCGCCCGCGTCCGGCAGTTGAGCTTGGGGCAGCGATTGCCGTCGATCCAGGCCTCGTCCGGCAGCATGCCGAGCGCTTCGACGGCGCGCTGCATCGCGAGCATCGTGGCCTGAAGGATGTTGAGCTCATCAATCTCTTCGACGCTCGCATGCGCGATAGCGAATGCCTGGGCCTGCTCTCGAATGGCTGTAGAAAGAATTTCACGCCGTGAAGAGCTCAAGAGCTTTGAATCCTTCAGACCGTGGATGGGTCTCCCGAGGACAACTGCTGCAGCATAGACGGGTCCAGCCAACGGGCCGCGCCCGGCTTCGTCCACCCCACAGATGCTAAGCGCGGCCTGCATCGAGCACCGCCAGCACCGCGTCGGCGGCTTTCTGCGCCGTGTTCTGCCGCAAGGTGGCGTGGATCTCGGCGAATGTCTCGATTTGCCTGCGTTGCGCGGCCGCGTCCTGCAACAGATCGAGCAGCGCATTGGCCAGGTTTCCGGGCGTGGCCTTGTCCTGCACGAACTCCGGCACCAGGCTCTGGCCGGCAAGGATGTTCGGCAGTCCGATGTTTTCCAGATAGAGCATGCGCCGCATCAACGCCCAGGTGAACGGCGATTGCTTGTACGCGATCACCATCGGCGTCTTGAACAACGCCGTCTCCAGCGTCGCCGTGCCGCTTGCCACGAGCGCAATATCGGCGGCGGCCAGCGCCTCGTGGGAATGCCCGAACAGCAGCGTCAGCGGCAGGTCCCGCGCCTCGTGGCGCCGCAGCGCCTCCTCGAACATTTCGCGCGTCGCGCGCGAAGCCGTGGGACAGACAAAGTGCGCGTCCGGCAGGTCCTGCAGCAGGCGCCGCGCCGTGAGCACGAAGAGGTCCGCCATGTAATGCAGCTCGGAGCGCCGGCTGCCCGGCAGCAGCGCCACCACGCGGCGCCCGGCCGGCAGCCGCAGATCGGCGCGCGCCTTCGCCTTGTCCGGTTCCAGCGGAATCACGTCGGCCAGCGGGTGTCCGACATAGGTCACGGGCAGCCCCTCCTTCTCGTACAGCGCCGGCTCGAACGGGAAGATGGCGAGCAGGTGGGTCACCGAGCGCACGATGCGGCGCGTGCGCCAGCCGCGCCACGCCCAGATCGAAGGGCTGACGTACTGGATCGCGGGGATGCCGGCGTCCTTCAGTTTGCGCTCCAGGTCGAGGTTGAAGTCCGAGGAATCGACCCCGATGAACACGGCCGGGCGCTCTTCGAGCATGCGCTCGGTGATCTGGCGGCGAATCGCCATGATCGCGCGGTAGTGCCGCAGCACTTCCGCGTAGCCGCGCACGCCGAGCTTGTCCATCGGCACGTGCGACTCGAAACCCTGCGCGATCATTTTCGGGCCGCCGATGCCAGAGAAACGCAGTGCCGGCCGGCGCGCCTTGAGCGCGCCGATGAGATGCGCGCCCAGCAGGTCGCCCGATGCCTCGGCGGCAACCATGCCGACGTGGACGGCAGGATCCGCGGACACTAGCGTATGAAGCCGCGTTTCGAGGCGTTCAGGAAATCGAGCACCCGCTTCACCTCGGCGCAGGCCCCCGCCTGGGCTTCGAGCTCCCGCCTCACCTCCTCCTGGCCGAGCCCGCTGCGATAGATGGTCTTATAGGCGCGTTTCAGCGCGTCGATCGTCTCCCCGCCCACGCCGCGCCGCCGCAACCCTACGCTGTTGATGCCGTAGGGCTGCGCCATGTTGCCTGCGGCCCTCACATAGGGCGGCAGGTCGCGGTCCAGGTAGGTGCCCATGCCGGTGAAGCTGTGGGTGCCGATGCGCACGAATTGGTGCACCAGGGTAGTGGCGCCGAGGATCGCATGGTCTTCCACCTGCACGTGCCCGGCCAGCTCGCAGGCGTTGGCGAAGATGGTGTGGTTGCCGATCTGGCAATCGTGCGCGAAATGGACGTAGGCCATGATCCAGTTGTCGTCGCCGACGCGGGTCACGCGCGCGTCGCCGATCGTGCCGCGGTTGATCGTCACGTACTCGCGGATCGTATTGCCGTCGCCGATTTCCACCGCCGTGTCCTCGCCGGCGTACTTCTTGTCCTGCGGCGGCCCGCCGAGCGAGGCGAACTGCGAGATGCGGTTGTTGCGCCCGATCTTCGTGCGCCCTTCGATGAGCACATGCGGCCCGACGACGCTGCCCTCGCCGATCTCGACCTGCGCGCCGATCAGCGAATGGGCGCCGACGGCGACGCCCTTCGCCAGGCGCGCGCCCGGCTCGACGATCGCGGTCGGGTGGATCATGCCGCCTCGGTGCCGGCCGGACGCACGGTACAGAGGATGTCGGCCTCGGCGACAAGTCCGTCGTTGACCCGCGCGCTGCAGCCGAATTTCCAGATGCCGCGCTTGGAACCGAGGATCGAAACCTCGATGATGAGCTGATCGCCGGGTTCGACCGGCTTCTTGAAGCGCGCGTTATCGATGCCGGCGTAGTAGTAGACCGATTTCTCGTCTGGCTTGGTGCCGAGCGTGCGAAATACCAGGATGCCGGCTGCCTGCGCCATGGCTTCCAGGATCAGCACCCCGGGCATCACGGGCCGGTGGGGAAAATGACCCGGGAAATAGGGCTCGTTCGCCGAGACGTTCTTCAACGCCCGGATCCGCTTGCCGGGCTCGCATTCGAGCACACGGTCGATCATCAGGATCGGAAAGCGCTGCGGCAGGTGCGCGAGCACCTGATGGATGTCCATGTCGTCAGCCATTGCCCTTCTCCTTCTCCTGAAGCCGCTTCTCGAGCGCGCGGACCCGCTCCACGAGATCTGCGAGTTGCCGGACCACCGCGGTATTGCGCGCCCAGGATGCGTGTTCGTCGGCCGGGAACATTCCGGTATAGGTGCCCGGCTTGCGGATCGAGTGCGAAATCACGGTATCGGCAGAAACATGGGCATGGTCGCAGATCGAAAGATGCCCCAGGATCAGCGCGCCCGCACCGATCCTGCAATGGCTGCCGATCTCGGCGCTGCCGGCTACCGCGACGCAACCCGCCACGGCGGTATGCGCCCCCACGCGGCAGTTGTGCCCGATCTGGATCTGGTTGTCGAGTTTGACGCCGTCGCCGATCATGGTGTCGTCCATGGCGCCGCGGTCGATCGTCGTGTTGGCCCCAATCTCGACGTCGTCGCCGATCGCCACCGCGCCGATCTGCGGGATCTTCAGCCAGCGGCCGCTCTCGCTGGCGATGCCGAAGCCGTCCGCCCCGATGACGACGCCCGAGTGAACGATGGCGCGCGCCCCGATGCGGCAGCCGTGATAGACCACCACGCCCGGATAGAGGCAGCTGTCGTCGCCGATCGTGACGCCGGCGCCGATGGCGCAGCCCGCACCTATGGATACGCGCGCACCGAGCACCGCCGTGGGTGCAATACTCGCTGATGGATGCACGCCTGCGGCTTGGGTGAAGCGCGGATTGAAAAGTTGCGAGACGTGCGCGAAGTAGCTGTAGGGATCGTCGCAGACGATGCGAGGAAGCGCGGTCAGCGCCTCAGCCTCGGCGGCAAGCACCACGGCCGAAGCGCCGGTAGTCGAGAGCTTGGCGTGGTATTTGAGGCTCGAGACGAAAGCGATCTGGCCGCGTCCGGCGCCTTCCAGCGAACCCACCTGGTGGATCAGGACGCCTGGATCGCCGGCGATCCGGCCGCCGAGTTGTGACGCGATTTGCGCGAGCGTGAACGGCCCGCCCATGTCATTTTGTGGCGGCGGGCGGTTTGCCGTCGAGCGCCTTGATCACCTTGTCGGTGATGTCGATGCGCGGATTCGCGTAGGCGGCTTCCTGGAAAATGATGTCGTACTTCTCCGACTCGGCGATCTGACGGATGATGCGGTTCGCCTGCTCGATCACCTGCCCCAGCTCCTCGTTGCGGCGCTGGTTCACGTCTTCGCGGTACTCGCGCTGCTTGCGCTGGAAGTCGCGGTTGAGCTCGCCAAAGTCGCGCTCCTTGGTGCGGCGCTGCGCCTCGGGCATCGTGACCGCGTCCTTCTCGAGCTCGTCCTGGAGCCGTTTGATCTGATCGGCGACCTTGGCGAGTTCGGCTTCGCGCTTGGAGAACTCGACTTCGAGCTTCTTCTGCGCCCGCATCGCGGGCGCGGAGTCGCGCACGATGCGCTCGATCTGCACCACGCCGATTTTGCCCTGGGCGAAGACCTGGGCGGCGGGCGTGGCGAGGCACAACGCGGCGGCGGCAAGGAGGAATGTGCGGAGCATGGGGCGGACGATTCTAGAAAGTGGAGCCAAAATTGAATTGTAACCTCTCGACCCGGTCCACGCCTTTCTTGCTGTTAAGCGGCTGAGCAAACGAGAGTTTCAACGGCCCGAACGGCGAACTCCAAGCCAGGGCTATTCCCATCGAGTAGCGCAACTCGCCCAGGGAGACTTTCTCGTTCGCGCCATACACCTGGCCGAAGTCGAGGAATCCCGCCAGCCGCAGGCTCTTGTCCTGCTGCGCGCCCGGCATCGGGAACAGCAGTTCGGCGCTGCCTGAAATCTTGCGCGTGCCGCCGAGCGCGTTGCCGCCGGCGTCCTGTTGCCCGAGTGAGAAAGACCTGTAGCCGCGCACCGAAGTCGGGCCGCCGGTGTAGAAATTCTTGAAAAATGGCACCGACTTTCCGCTCAGCCCATGGACATAGCCCAGATCGGCGCTCAGCGCCAGCGTCACCGTCCGGCCCAGGGGGTGAAAAAACTGCTCGTTGAGGTTGACGCGGTAGTACTGCAGATCGCCTGCCGCAAGCTCGAGCGAGGCGGTGGTCAGGGATCCGCGCGTCGTCCGGATCGCGCTGTCGCGTCGGTCACGGCTCCAGCCGACCGAGCCGCTGCCGTAGGTGTAGCTAGTGCCGAACTGGGCGACGAAATTTTGGTAACTGAGCGGACTGGAAGCGAACAGGCCGAGCTTGACGTTCTCGGCGATGACGCCGAAGTTGACGGCATCGGTTTCGCTCAAGGGGTAGCCGAGCTTGAGGCCCCCGCCCAGCGTATCCGTCGAGTAGGCGCCAACCGCGAGGCTGGAGGCGTTGACCCTCCTCTTGTAGACGTCGAATCCAGCGCTCACGCCGTCGACAGTGAAATAAGGATCGACGTAGGAAAGTCCGTAGGCCCGGTTCACCTTGCCGCTATTGACCTGCACGGCGATGGACTTGCCGCTGCCGAACACGTTGGCTTGCGAGATCGAGCCGGAGACCACCACCTTGTCCACCGAAGAGTAACCACCACCGATCAGCAGGGATCCGGTGGGTTTTTCCTCCACCGTGAAAGTGACGTCGATCTGGTCCGCGCGATCCGCGATTGGCGCGGTCTCGATGTTCACGTCCTTGAAATTCTGCGTGCGATCGATGCGCGACTTGGAAAGCTGGATCTTCGAGGCATCGTAGTACGACCCCTCGAGCTGCCGCATCTCGCGCCGCACCACTTCGTCGCGCGTGCGCGTGTTGCCGGCGACGTTGATGCGGCGCACGTATACGCGCCGTCCCGGATCGATGACGACGGCAAACGCAACGCTGCGCTTTTCCCTGTCGATCTGCGGAATCGCATTGGCGTTGGCGAACGCGTAGCCTTCATTGCCGAGGCGGTCGGTGATCGCCTTGGTCGACTCGGTCAGTTGCTGGCGCGAGAACACGTCGCCTGCCTTCACGCGCAACATTCTCTCCAGCTCCTCGCGCGGCAGCAGCATCTGCCCGTCAAGCCGGACCTCGCTCACCGTGTACTTCTCGCCTTCGGCGATGTTGACGGTGATGTAGATATCGCGCTTGTCGGGTGTGATCGAGACCTGCGTCGATTCGATGTTGAAATCGATGTAGCCGCGGTCCAGGTAGAACGACTTCAGGGTCTCCAGGTCGGCGCTGAGCTTGGGCTTGGAATACTGGTCGAGCTTGGTATACCAGGTAAGCCAGCCCGGCGTGCGCAACACGAACAGCGCCAGCAGCTCGCTTTCGCGGAAAGCCCGCGCGCCGACGATGTTGATCGCGCGGATCTTCGCGATGTCGTTCTCGGTCACCGCTATGCTGATGCCGACGCGGTTGCGCTCCAGCGGCGTCACCGTCGTCTGTACCTCCGCGGCGTAGCGGCCGCGCGTCAGGTATTGCCGCTTCAGTTCCTGCTCGGCGCCATCGAGCACCGAGCGGTCGAAGGTGCGACCTTCGGCGAGGCCGACGTCGCGCATGATGCGCTTGACGGTATCGCTGTCGAAATCCTTCACGCCGATGAAATCCACCTGAGCAATCGCCGGACGTTCGTCGACCAGGACCACCAGCACGTCGTTTTCGACTTCGAGGCGGACGTCGCGGAAGAAGCCGGTCGCGAACAGCGCGCGCAGGGCCTGCTGCGCCTTCTCCGCCGTCATGGTTTCGCCGACCTTCACCGGCAGATAGCTGAATACCGTACCGGGCTCGGTCCGCTGCAGCCCCTCGACGCGGATGTCCTTGACAACAAACGAGCGGAAGGCCTGGGCGTACACACCGGTTGCCAGCGTGAGCAATGCGCAGGCGGCTACTGCCAAAGTACGAAAGCGCATCACTATCCCGAGAACAGGCGGTTCAGGTCGTTGTAGAAAGCGAAAGCCATGACGACGAGGAGCAGCGCCAGACCGACACGCTGTCCGAGTTCCATGGCGCGCTCGGACACCGGGCTCCCCTTGATTATTTCGACCGAATAGTACATCAAGTGCCCCCCGTCGAGGAGCGGAATCGGCAGCAAATTCAACACGCCCAGGCTGATGCTGATGAGGGCGAGAAAGGTGGCATAGGCGAGCCATCCCAACTGCGCCGACTGGCCGGCGTAGTCGGCAATCGTCACCGGCCCGGAGAGGTGTTTCCATGAGACTTCCCCGATCAGCATCTTGCCCAGCATCTTCAGGCTGAAGATCGAGATGTCCCAGGTCTTGGCTGTGGCCTTGACGAGGCTGTCGAGCGGACCGTAGCTGACCCGCACCACGATGCGCTCGGTCTCCGACGCCGGAATGCTGGGCGCGGCGCCGATGCGGCCTATGCGCTGCCCGTTCTCCGTTGCCGCTTCCGGCAGCACGTCGATGCTGATCGACGCGCCGCCGCGCTCCACGACCAGCTTGAGCACTTCGCCGGGGTGTGCCCGGATCGTCTGTACCAGCTGCTCCCAGGTCGTGATGACCTTGCCTCCCGCCTGCGCCACGCGGTCTTCGGCACGCAGTCCGGCGCGCTCGGCCGGGCCGCCAGGCACGACGCGCCCGATCACCGGCGCGAGCGGCGGTCGGAACAGTCCCATCCCGATACGCTCCATGGTGTCGCTTTCAACCTCCTCGGAGGGATACCGGCGCAGGTCGAGCACGTGCATTGCGATGCTGCCGCCGGCGCGGGAGACTTCGAAACGCAGCGCTTCGCGCTGCAACGCCCCCTGCAGGACGCGCCAGCGCAGGTCCTGCCAGGTGGCGATCGCTTCGCCTTCGATCGTGCGCACCGTGTCCCCGGCCGCGAAGCCCGCGGCATGCGCCAGCGTTCCGGTCGCAGGCGCCGCAAGCACGGGCCGCGCTTCTGGCAAGCCGTGCATGTACAGGCCCGCGTAGAGCGCGATCGCGAACAGGAAATTGAAGGCCGGACCGGCGCTCACGATGAGGCAACGGCGCCAGACGCTCTGCCGGTTGAAGGCGCGATGTGCGTCCCGCTCCTTTACCGGGCCTTCGCGCTCGTCGAGCATCTTCACGTAGCCGCCGAACGGAATTGCGGCGATCACCCACTCGGTGGCGTCGCTCCCCAGGCGCCAGGTCGCAAGTGGCCTGCCGAAACCGACCGAGAACCGCAGCACCCGCACGTTGCACCAGCGGGCGACGAGATAGTGGCCGTACTCGTGCACCACGATGAGAACACCCAGGGCGACGATAAACGCGACTACCGTGTGCAGGAAGCTCATGCCGCCTTACCCATCAGCATCGCGACGCAGTCTGCCGCCGTGCGGCGCGCCGAGCGATCGGCGTCGAGCACCGCTTCGAGATCATCCCCGCGCACGCCCGCGGCGCTCTGCAGCGCCTGCTCGATGACTTGCGGAATCGCGGTGTAGCGCAGCTTGCCCTCGAGAAAAGCCGCCACCGCGACTTCGTTGGCGGCATTGAGGACCGCCGGCGCCGTGCCCCCCTCTCGCAGGGCCGCATACGCCAGCCCCAGGCATGGAAAGCGCTGCGCATCGGGGCGCGCGAAGGAAAGCTGGCCGATGGCGGCCAGATCGAGCGGCGTGGCACCGGATTCGATGCGGTCCGGAAATCCCAGCGCGTGCGCGATGGGAACACGCATGTCGGGGTTGGAAAGCTGCGCGATCACCGAGCCATCGGCGAATTCCACCAGCGAGTGGACGATGCTCTGCGAATGGATGAGCACTTCGATGCGCTCGGGCGCGACGCCGAACAGCCAGTGCGCCTCGATCACTTCGAGGCCCTTGTTCATCATCGTCGCCGAGTCGACCGAGATCTTGCGCCCCATCACCCAGTTGGGATGCGCGCAGGCCTCCTCCGGCGTCACCTGCGGCAGGCGTTCGAGCGGCGTCGCCCTGAACGGCCCGCCCGACGCGGTGAGCACGATGCGCCGCACCGCGCTGGGCGGCGCCTTCGCCGCAGGCGGCGGCATGCACTGGAACACCGCGTTGTGTTCGCTGTCGATCGGCAGCAGCATGGCGCCGTGCTCGCGCACCGTCCGCATGAACAAGGGCCCCGCCATGACGAGCGCCTCCTTGTTCGCGAGCAACAGCCGCTTGCCGGAGCGTGCGGCGGCCAGACTCGGGGCGAGCCCCGCCGCGCCGACGATGGCTGCCATGACGACGGCGCAATTCCGGTCCACTGAGACCTGCTCGAGCGCCTGCACGCCGAACAGTAGTTCCGCGCGGCAGCCAGCATCGGCGAAGCGTCGCCGCACCGCCTGGTCTTCGGGCAGTCCGGAGAGCACGGCATAGCGCGGCGCGTGACGCAGGCAAAGCGCGAGCAAGCCGTCGACCGCCCGGTGCGCCGTCAAAGCGAAAACGCTGTAGCGATCCGGATGGCGCGCGACGACATCGAGGGTGCTTGCCCCGATCGAACCGGTCGCGCCGAGCAGTGTCAGTCCTTGTGTCATGTCGCGCCCATCGCCTGCACCAGCAGCAGCGCCACCGGAAGCGCCGCGGTCGCACTGTCGATGCGGTCCAGCACGCCGCCATGGCCCGGCAGCAACTTGCCGCTGTCCTTCGCGCCGGCCTGCCGCTTGAGCGCCGATTCGAACAAGTCACCCACCACACCAAGCGCGCAGAGCAGCAGGGTCCCGGCCAGAAAAAGTATCCACATGACCCCCTGCACGCGCACGCGTAAATCCGGGTCGGAAAGCGCCCAAATGATAGCGTAGATAACGCAGCCAATCGCTCCGCCGGCGACGCCTTCCCAGGTCTTCCCGGGGCTGATCGTTGCGGCGAGTTTGCGCCGGCCCCAGGCACGCCCTGCAAGGTAGGCGGCGGTATCCGAAATCCAGATCAACCCCAGGATCATGAGGATCTGTCGGGGCGGCAACGCCGCCATTGCGAGGCCGGCCGGCACCAGCACTACAATTCCCGCTGCCGGCAACCAGGCTTTGTCCTTGCCGCTCACGCCCGCAACAATCCACCAGGGGACAGCGAGGATCCAGAACAGCGCCGCCGCCCAAAGCACCGGTTCCACCAGCGCGCTACCCAGAAGCAATCCGAACAGGATCAGGCAAGCCGCGGCGTAAGCGAGGCGAACCCTGCGGCCCAGGCCAGCGAGGTTTCCCCATTCGTAGGCAGCCAGCACGATCACGACGGCGACCACGGCGGCGAACGCGGCGCGGTCGAGCAGAAACAAGGCGGCCAGAAACGCAGCCAGCAGCACCGTCGCGGTGAGGACCCGGGTCAGAAACAAGCGGTCAGGCGTCGGACGCGGCGCGCAGCGGCGTGCGCCCGGCCGCGCCGCGCTTCGCTTCCTCGAGCTGCTCGCTGGTGCGCCCGAAACGGCGTTCGCGCGCCCGGTACGAGACGAAGGCGGCCTCGAGCGCGGCGGCGTCGAAGTCCGGCCACAGCGCGTCGGTGAAATGCAGCTCGGTATAGGCGAGCTGCCAGAGGAGGAAATTGCTGACGCGCCGTTCACCGCCGGTGCGGATGAAGAGATCGGGTTCAGGCGCGGCGCTCATGGACAGATAGGGCGCAAGGTCGGACTCGCGAATCTCGTCCAGGTCCGTCAGGGCGCCTTCCTTTGCCATCCGGTTGAGCGCCTGCAGGATGTCCCAGCGCCCGCCATAGTTCGCCGCGATCGTCAGCGTCAGGCCTCGATTGCCCGCCGTCAGCAGCTCGCCTTCGGCGATCAACGCCTGGATTTTCGGCTCGAAGCGCTTGCGCTCGCCGATCACCTTCAGGCGGATGCCGTTGCGGTGCAGCTTTTGCACTTCGCCTTCGAGCGCGCCGATGAAAAGCTGCATCAGCAACGCCACTTCGTCCGGGGGCCGGCGCCAGTTCTCGGAACTGAAGGCGAACAGCGTGAGGAAACCGACGCCGTGCTCGGCGCAGGATTTGACAATGGCGTGCATCGCCTCGACCCCACGCTTGTGGCCGGCAAAGCGCGGCAGGTGGCGCTGCTTCGCCCAGCGCCCGTTGCCGTCCATGATGATGGCGACGTGGCGCGGCACTTCGCCGTGCGGCGGGATGCCGGCGGTGGAACTGGTGCTCTGGGCGCGGGTTTTCACGCGGGAGTCCTCACACCGCCATCAGCTCGGCTTCCTTCTGCGCAAGAAGCTTGTCGATTTCCGCGATGTGCCGGTCGGTCAGCTTCTGCACGTCGTCCGCCGCGCGCCGCTCGTCGTTCTCGGAGAGCTTCTTCTCCTTCAGCGCCTCCTTCAGCGCATGGATCGAATCGCGCCGCACGTTGCGCACCGAGACCTTGGCGGCCTCGGCTTCCTTGTGCACCAGCTTGGCGAGCTCCTTGCGCCGGTCTTCGGTGAGGGACGGCATCGGCACGCGTATCGTGTCGCCGGCGGCGGCCGGGTTGAGGCCGAGGTTGGCGTCGCGAATCGCTTTCTCGATCGCCTGTCCCATCTTTTTCTCGAACGGCGCGACGCCGATGGTGCGGCCGTCGATCAGGCTCACTTTGGCCACCTGGTTGATCGGCGTCTGGGTGCCGTAGTAATCCACCGTGACGTGATCGAGGATGCCGCTGTGGGCACGGCCGGTGCGCACTTTGGAGAGGTCGACCTTGAAGGCCTCGACGCTCTTGTGCATTTTCGCTTCGGTATTCTTTTTCAGCTCTGGGATCATGGTTGCCTCCGCCCCGGGTTACACGTGTACCAGAGTGCCTTCGTCGTGCCCGGCAACCACGCGTGCCAGCGCGCCCTGCCGGAAAATGCTGAACACGCATACCGGCAGCCGCTGGTCTCGGCAGAGCGTCAGTGCGGTCGCATCCATGACCTTGAGATTGCGCTGGATGGCTTCGTCGAAGCTGACGCGCTCATAGCGTTTCGCGCCGGAATCCGTCTTCGGGTCGCTAGTGTACACGCCGTCCACTTTGGTGGCCTTGAGCACGACTTCGGCTCCCATCTCGCTCGCGCGCAGTGCCGCCGCGGTGTCGGTGGTGAAGAAGGGATTGCCGGTGCCGGCAGCGAAAATCACCACCTTGCCCTCCTCCAGGTAGCGGATCGCCTTGCCGCGGATATAGGGTTCGACCACCTGCTCGACGTTGAGCGCCGACTGCACGCGGCTCGCGATGCCGGCGTGGCGCATCGCATCCTGCAACGCGAGCGCGTTCATGATGGTGGCGAGCATCCCCATGTAATCCGCGGTTGCGCGGTCCATGCCCGAGGCGCCCAGCGCCACACCGCGGAAAATGTTGCCGCCGCCGATGACCACGCCGATCTCCACGCCCTGCTTCTGTACTGCGGCAATCTCGGCGACGATGCCCTCGATGGTCGGGCGGCTGATGCCATAGGCGCCGTCGCCCATCAGCGCTTCGCCCGAGAGCTTGAGCAGGATGCGCTTGTACTTGGGTTTCATCGGCGTGGAGTCGAAGCCTACCGGGTCAGCGCCGCGACTTCGGCCGCGAAATCCGACTTCTTCCTCTCGATGCCCTCGCCCACCACGAGGAAGCGGTAGCCGAGGACCTTGGCTTTCTTCGCCGCAAGCATTTTCTCCACGCTCTGCTTGTCGTCCTTGATGAACGGCTGGCCGAGCAGCGTGCTCTCGGCGAGGAATTTGCCCAGTCCGCCATCGACCATCTTGGTGACGATCTCGGCCGGCTTGCCGGACTCCTTGGCACGGGCGGCAAGAATGCCGCGCTCCCGCTCGACAATATCGGCGGGCACCTCGGCCCTGGTCAGGTAGGCGGGCCTTGAGAATGAAATGTGCATGGCGATATCGCGCCCGACCTCGTCGGCGCCTTCGTACTCGACCAGCACGCCGATGCGGCCGGAATGGACGTACTGCGACAGCTTCGCGGGGGAATTTGACTGCACCTGCATCTGCGAAAAGCGCCGGATGGAGATGTTCTCGTTGATTTTCTGCACCAGGTCCTGGCGCTGGGTCTCGACGCCCGGATAGGCGATCAGCGCAGCGAGGTCGGCCGGATTCCTGGTGGCGACGTGCTCGGCCAGCACCCGCGCATAGGCGACGAAATCGTCGTTCTTGGCAACGAAGTCGGTTTCGCAGTTGAGCTCGACGAGCGAGCCGAGCTTCGCATCCGGCGACAGGTACGCGCCGATGACGCCTTCGGCGGCGATTCTGCCTGCGATCTTGCCCGCCTTGGCGCCACTCTTGATGCGCAGCAGCTCCTCGGCCTTCTTCAGGTCGCCGCCGGCTTCGGTCAGCGCCTTCTTGCATTCCATCATTCCGAGCCCGGTCAGCTCGCGCAATTCCTTCACCAGGCTCGCGGTAATTTCAGCCATACGATGCTTCCGTCCTTTGCAGATTCAGATTGAAAAAAAGGGGCCGCGAGGCCCCTTTCACCACGGCGGGAACCCTGCCGCTCAAGCCGCGCCCTCTTCGTTCACTTCGACGAACTCGTCGCGCGAGGCTGCCACGACCTCTTCCACCGCCTGCGAACGGCCTTCGAGCACCGCATCGGCCATGCCGCGCGCATAGAGGCGGATCGCTCCGCTCGAATCGTCGTTGCCCGGAATGACGTAGGCGATCTTGTCCGGGGAATGGTTGGTGTCGATCACCGCCACGACCGGAATGCCGAGCTTGACGGCTTCGGTCACCGCGCCCTTGTGGTAACCGACGTCGATGATGAACAGCGCATCGGGCAGGCCGGCGAGATCCTTGATGCCGCCGAGCGAGCGCTGCAGCTTGACCAGTTCGCGCTGGATGCCGAGGGCCTCCTTCTTCGACAGCCGCTCGAGCGTGCCGTCCTCGATCATGCCTTCCATCTCCTTCAGACGCTTGATCGACTGCTTCACCGTCTTGAAGTTCGTCAGCATGCCGCCGAGCCAGCGGTGATCCACGTACGGCATGCCGCAGCGCACGGCCTCCTCGTGCAGGATCTCGCGCGCCTGGCGTTTGGTGCCGACGAAGAGAATGCTGCCCTTGTTGGCCGTCAATTGACGCACGAACTTGAGCGCTTCCTGGTACAGCGCCAGGGTTTTCTCCAGATTGATGATGTGAATCTTGTTGCGATGGCCGAAGATGTACGGCGCCATCTTCGGATTCCAATAGCGGGTTTGATGGCCGAAATGGACCCCCGCCTCCAGCATTTGACGCATTGTTACGGACATGAACACTCCAAAGTTTAGGGTTAGTGTCTGCCGCTCCGGTCAATTGCACCCCATGGGGGCACCCTAAGCGCCGGGCGGGAAATTTGTCCACGGCAACGGCCGTTGGACAGCCATAAATTCTAGCATAATCAGGGCTTTTCCCGGGTAATGAATGTCCGTCACGCTCAAGAATGCCGAAGAGGTCGAGAAAATGCGGGTCGCGGGCCGGCTCGCCTCGGAGGTGCTCGACTACATCGCCCCGCAAGTGAGGGCCGGGGTCACCACGGGCAAGCTGAACGACCTCTGCCACGCCTACATGGTCGAGGTGCAGGGAACCACTCCGGCGCCGCTGAACTACGCCCCGCCCGGGTACAAGCCGTTCCCCAAGTCCATCTGCACCTCGGTGAACCACCAGGTCTGCCACGGCATCCCGGGCGAGCGCGTGCTCAAGCACGGTGACATCCTGAACATCGACGTGACCGTCATCAAGGACGGCTTTCATGGCGACTCGAGCCGCATGTTCCACGTCGGCGAGCCGGGGATCCAGGCGCGTCGTCTGGTGGAGGTGACCTACGAGTGCATGTGGCGCGGCATCGCAAACGTGCGCCCCGGGGCGCGGCTCGGGGACATCGGCGCCGCGATCCAGGCGCATGCCGAGCAACACGGCTACTCCATCGTGCGCGAATTCTGCGGCCACGGTATCGGGCGCAAGTTCCACGAGGAGCCGCAAGTCCTGCATTACGGCAAATCTGGCACCGGCCTGCGGCTCGAACCGGGCATGACCTTCACCATCGAACCGATGATCAACGCCGGCAAGTCCGGCATCCGCGAACTGGCTGACGGGTGGACCATCGTCACCAAGGATCACAGCCTTTCGGCGCAGTGGGAGCACACCGTGCTGGTGACTGACGCGGGCTATGAAGTCCTCACGGTCTCCGCCGGCACGCCCCCGTCGCCGTGACAGTAGATGCGCTGCGAGCCGCGCTGCGCAAGTCACGCGAGGCGTTGCGTGATGCCTACCTCGCGGGCAAATCGGCAAACTGGCTGCTGCGCGCCCATGCGCACCTGATCGACGGGACCCTGCAGGAACTCTGGCGCGCGCATGGACCGGCCAAGGGCATGGCGCTGGTGGCCACCGGCGGCTATGGCCGCGGCGAGCTGTTCCCCCGCTCTGACGTGGATGTGCTCGTACTGCTCACGGACGAACTGTCGGCGGGCGAGCGCGAACGCGTGGAGCGGCTGATTGGAATGTTCTGGGACGTGGGGCTGGAGATCGGCCACAGCGTGCGCAGCGTGGATGCTTGCGTCGAGCTCGCCCGCTCCGATATCACCATCGAGACTTCCCTCATGGAGGCGCGGCCCATCGCGGGCAACGCCGCATTGTTCCGGCGCCTGGCCAGGACGATCGCCAAGAACACCGATCCGGCGGCGTTCCTGAAGGCGAAGAAGCTCGAGCAGGAACAACGCCACGCCAAGCACAACGATACGCCCTTCGCGCTGGAGCCGAACCTGAAGGAAGCACCGGGCGGGCTGCGCGACCTGCAGGTCATCCGCTGGATCGCGCAGGCGTCGGGCATCGGCAAGCACTGGCGCGGCCTCGCCGGGCGCGGACTTCTGCAATATGGCGAAGCGCGGCGCCTCGCCCGTCACGAGACCTTGTTGCAGGATCTGCGCGTGCGCCTGCATTACCTCGCCGGGCGGCGCGAGGACCGGATCGCTTTCGACTACCAGGACGCGCTGGCGCTGCAGTGCGGCTACACGGCGCGGCCGTCGCGCCGCGCCAGCGAACAGCTGATGCAGGTCTACTACCGCAACGCGAAGGCGATCACGCAGCTGAATACGATCCTCCTGCAGAACCTGGAGGCGCGGCTCATGCCGGCGCCGGAAGCGGCGCCGCGCATCCTGAACGAACGTTTCCAGGCGCGCGGCACGCTGCTCGAGGCGCGGCGCGAGGACCTGTTCGAGCGCGAACCGAAGGCCATCCTGGAGAGCTTCCTGCTCATGCAGCAGCACGCGGACCTGCGCGGCATGAATGCCGCCACGCTGCGCGCACTGTGGCGCGCGCGCGGCCGGCTGGATGCGCGGCTGCGCCGCGATCCGCTGGCGCGGCTCCTCTTCGTGCAGATCCTGCAACAGCCGCGCGGCATCGTGCATGAATTCCGCCGCATGAACCGTTACGACGTGCTGGGCGGCTACCTGCCAGAGTTCGGACGCATCGTCGGCCAGATGCAGCACGATCTGTACCACGTCTACACCGTCGACCAGCACATCCTGATGGTGCTGAGAAACCTGCGCCGCTTCACCATGCCGGAGTTCGCGCACGAATTTCCCCTCTGCAGCCAGCTCGTGAGCGGTTTCGAGAACCACTGGCTGCTGTACGTCGCGGCGCTCTACCACGACATCGCCAAGGGCCGCGGCGGCGACCATTCGACGCTTGGCACCGTGGACGCGCGGCGCTTCTGCCGGCGCCACGGCCTGACCCCGGAAGACACCGGCCTGGTCGCGTTTCTCGTCGAGCATCACCTGACCATGTCGTCGGTGGCGCAGAAGCAGGACGTGGACGATCCCGCAGTGGCGCGCGCGTTCGCGGCAAAAGTCGGCAGCGAGCGGCGGCTGGTGGCCCTGTACCTGCTGACGGTGGCCGACATCCGCGGCACCAGCCCGAAGGTCTGGAACGGCTGGAAAGCCAAGCTGCTGGAGGACCTGTTTCGCATGGCGCGCCGCGTGCTCACGGGCGAAGCGCCGGCGCTGGATACCGCGGTGGCGGAGAAACAGGCCGAAGCCGCCCGCCTGTTGCGCCTCTACGCGCTGTCGGACGCGGTCAAGGAGCGCTTCTGGGCCAACCTGGACACGACCTATTTCCTGCGCCATGACGCGCAGGAGATCGCCTGGCAGACGCGCAACCTGCACTACCGGGTGGATACCGCCGTTCCGGTGGTGCGCGCGCGGCTGGCGCCGTTCGGCGAGGGCGTGCAGGTGATGATCTACACGCCGGACCGCGAAGCGTTGTTCGCGCGCATCTGCGGCTATTTCGAGCGCGCCGGCTTCAACATCGTCGAGGCGAAAGTGCATACGACGCGCAACGGTTACGCGCTCGATACTTTCATGGTCATGGGCAAGGGGCCCGGCGCCCATTATCGTGACCTGATGGCTGCGATCGAAAGCGAACTCGCCGCCGAACTGCGATCGGAAGCGCCGCTGCGCGCCCCGGGCGGCGGCCGCGTCTCGCGCCGCGTGCGCCATTTTCCGATTCCGCCGGCGGTCCAGGTTCTTCCCGATGAACGCGGCGCCTATCACTCGCTCAACGTCGTCGCGAGCGACCGCCCCGGCCTGCTCTACGGCGTCGCGCGCCGGCTGGCGAGCTACCACCTCAGCCTGCACTCGGCCAAGATCACCACGCTGGGCGACCGCGCCGAAGACGTGTTCCTCGTCTCGGGTCCGGCGCTGGCCGATGCGAAGGCCGTGCTCAAGCTGGAGCAGGAACTGCTGGCCGAGCTGCAGATCTGAGCGCTAATCCTCGCGCGGCAGGTCCTGGCCTGGAAACAGAGCCTCGTTGAAACCGAATTTCGCCAGGTCGCGGATGCGCATCGGGTAGAGGATGCCGTCGAGGTGGTCGCATTCGTGCTGCACCACGCGCGCGTGAAAGCCTGAGACGCTGCGCTCGAAACGCCGGCCCTGTTCATCGCAGCCCGCGTAACGCAGGCTGGACCAGCGCGGCACCCAGCCGCGCATGCCCGGCACCGAAAGGCAGCCTTCCCAGCCCTCTTCCATCTCGTCGCCTAACGGCGTGATCTCCGGGTTGATGAGAACGGTGTCGGGCACTTCCTCGACGTCCGGGTAGCGCGGGTTGGCCGTGACGCCGAAAATTACGACGCGCAGGCTGACGCCGATCTGCGGCGCGGCGAGCCCCGCGCCATTCAGATGCGCCATGGTGTCGCGCATGTCTGCGAGCAGTTGTTTTAATTCTTCCGAATGAAAATCATGAACGGGAGAGGCAATGGCAAGCAGCCTGGGGTCTCCCATACGAAGCACGTCGCGGATCATGCTGCGGCCAGCTTCTCGAGGATGCGCCGCACCCGCTGCATCGCCTGTTCCACGACTGCCTCGATCGCCGCGAGCGAGATGGCGTGGGCGCTGTCGCCCTTCCCGGCCGCGTGGTTGGCGACGACGTTGATCGCGGCGTATTCGAGCCCCGCTTCCCGGGCCAAGGCCGCTTCCGGCATGCCGGTCATGCCCACCAGGTCTGCGCCATCGCGCTCCATGCGTGCGATTTCCGCCGCGGTTTCCAGGCGCGGCCCTTGCGTGGCGCCGTAGCAGCCGCCGTCGGCGATCGCCTCGCCGCAGGCTTTTGCCGCAGCCAGGATGTCCTTGCGCAATGCCGCTGCGTATGGCGCGGTGAAGTCGATATGCGTAACCTTGGCGCCGGCCCCTTCGTAGAACGTTGAGGCGCGGCCCCAGGTGTAGTCGATGATCTGGTCCGGCACCACCAGCACTCCCGGCCCGAAATCGCGCCGGATGCCTCCCACGGTGGCGACGGCGGCGATGCGTTTCGCGCCGGCATCCTTCAGCGCCTGGATGTTGGCGCGGTAGTTCACCTGGTGCGGCGGGATGCTGTGTGCGTCGCCGTGCCTCGCGAGGAAGACGATTTCCCTGCCGCCGATCCGGCCCAGAGTCAGCGAAGCGGACGGTTCGCCATACGCCGTGCGTACTGACTTGGAGCGCATTCCTTCCAGCCCAGGAAGACGGGACAGTCCGCTGCCGCCGAGGATCGCGAGCATCAGCCTTCCCGCATTGCCCTGATCTCGGGCAGGTTGCGCCAGTAGCCCTTCGCGTCCATGCCGCAGCCAAAAACAAATCGGTCGGGGATGCGCAGGCCGACGAAATCCGCCGCCAGCGGCTTCTTTCCCGGCAGCATTTTCTCCACCAGCACGGCGCAGGCGAAACTCTTCGCCCCCAGCGCCATCACCCGGTCGCGAATCGCGCCCATGGTCTGCCCGCCGTCGAGAATGTCGTCCAGCACCAGGACCGCCCGTCCGCGCACGTCTTTCGGCGGTTCGATGCGCCACTCGATGCCACCGCCCTTGGTCGCGGCGCCGTAGCGCGAAGCGTGGATGTAATCCAGGTCGAGTGGCAGGCGCAGCCGCGGCAGCAACTGGCCGGCGAACACCACGGCGCCGCCCATGACCACCAGCACGAGCGGATACCGGTCGTTGAATCCGGCCTGGATTTCGGCGGCAACCTTTGCAATTGCCGCCTCGACTTCCGCGGCGCTCGAGATGAGGTCCGAGTTCTCGAGAAAATCCCAGGATGACTGCAGGTCCGGCACGTCAGCGTCCCCGGCGCTCGAGGAATGCGGAAAAATCCTTGCCTACTTCCGCGTGCCGCAGCCCGTACTCGACGGTGGCCTTCAGGTAACCCAGCTTGCTGCCGCAGTCATAGCGCGTGCCCTTGATGCGCATGGCCAGTACCCGTTCGCGCGCCAGCAGCCCCGCGATCGCGTCGGTGAGCTGTATCTCTCCGCCGCGGCCAGGCTTAGCATTGGCGAGCAGGTCGAAAATGGCGGGCGTCAGCACGTAGCGCCCGACCACGCCCAGCGTCGATGGGGCGTCCTTGGGCGCGGGCTTCTCGACGATGGCGCTGATCTGCGTCACCGCCGCCTTCGGGTCGGCGGGGCTGACGATGCCGTAGCTTCCGGTGCGCTCGCGCGGTATGTCCTCGACACCCAGTAGAGAACACCTCTTCTTGTCGTACTGCGCCGCCATCGCGGCCAGCGTGGGCGGATCCGCGTCGATGAGGTCGTCGGCCAGCAGCACCGCGAACGGTTCGTCGCCAACCACGGCGCGTGCGCAAAGTACAGCGTGTCCGAGGCCCAGCGGCTCGGCCTGGCGGATGTAGATGCACTGGCATCCCGGCGGCAGCACCGTGCGTGCGATCGCCAGCAGCTCGCGCTTTCCCGCGAGCGCGCTCTCCAGTTCGGGATTCAGGTCGAAATGGTCTTCAATGGCGCGCTTGTTGCGGCCGGTGACGAAAATCATGTCGGTGATGCCGGCGGCAGCGGCCTCCTCCACCGCGTACTGGATCAGCGGCTTGTCGACGATCGGCAGCATTTCCTTGGGGCTGGCCTTGGTGGCCGGCAGGAAGCGGCTGCCCAGGCCCGCCACGGGGAATACCGCCTTGGTGATTTTCCTTTGCATCGTGCCTACCTTTTACCCAGCAATTGCGCCAGCCCGCTTGCGTCCAGCACCGCGATGCCGAGCTCGCGCGCCTGTTCCAGCTTGCTCCCCGCCTCGGCGCCGGCGACGACGTAGTCGGTCTTCTTCGACACCGACCCCACAACCTTGTGGCCGTGCGACTCGATCAAAGCGCGCGCCTCGTCCCGGCTCATACCCGCAAGAGTACCAGTCAGCACGAAGGTCTTCGCCCCCGGGCGCGCCGGTTTTGCAGCGGCGGCCTCCTGCAGGCGCACGCCGTGCCCGGGATCGAGGAGCCGGTCGATGACGCCGCCGTTATGCGGCTCCTGCATGAACTTGGCGATGCTCTCCATGATCTCGGGCCCGATCCCTTCCAGGGGGACATGCAGCAGCGCCTCGTTGGCCTTCCTGCGCTTGAGATTTTGCTTGCGGACGTTCTCCTTCTCCATCGCAAGCGTGCTCCAATCGGACTTGCGCAGCGCCTCCATCGAGCCGAAGTGGCCGGCGAGGATCTTGGCCACTTCTTCTCCGACGCCCGGAATGCCGAGGGCGAATATGAAACGCGCCGGCTCCACGCTGCGCGAGCGCTGGATGGCATCGATCACGTTCTGGGCCGACTTCTCCGCCATGCGCTCGAGATTTGCCAGCGTCTCCTTTGGCAGGCTGTAGAGGTCGGCCGGGCTCTTCACCAGATCGTTCTCCACGAGCTGATCCACCAGCCTCTCGCCCAGGCCTTCGATGTCCATGGCGCGCCGCCCCGCGAAATGCAGCAGCGCCTGCTTGCGTTGCGCCCGGCAATACAGGCCCCCAGTGCAGCGCGACGCCGCCTCGCCCGTCAGGCGAACCACCGGCGACTCGCATACCGGGCAGCGCTCCGGCATGGCGAAGCCGGCTTCGGCTTTGCGGGGGCCCTGCTTGCGCACGCCTACGACTTCCGGAATCACGTCGCCGGCGCGGCGCACGATGACCGTGTCGCCGACCCAGACGTCCTTGCGGCGCAGTTCGTCCTCGTTGTGCAACGTGGCGTTCGTCACGGTAACGCCACCGACCGTGACCGGAGCGAGCCGCGCGACCGGCGTGAGCACCCCGGTGCGGCCGACCTGGACTTCGATTCTCAGCACTTGCGTGGCCTGCTCCTCGGCCGCGTACTTGTGCGCGATGGCGAAGCGCGGTGCGCGCGAAACGAAGCCCAGCTTCGCCTGCCAGTCCAGTCGGTTCACCTTGTAGACCACGCCGTCGATCGCGTACGGGAGCGTCTCCCTCCTGGCTTCGATATCCCGGTAGAAAACCAGCAGTTCTTCGACACCCTTTGCGGTACGGCGCTCGGAGCTGACGGGAAAGCCCAGTTCAGCGAGGCGCTCGAGCATGTCCGAATGGGTCCGCCACTTCGCGCCGGCGGCAAAGCCGACGCCATAGGCAAAAAAGCGCAGTGGGCGCTGCGCGGTGATGCGCGAATCGAGCAGGCGCAGGCTGCCTGCGGCGGCGTTGCGCGGGTTGGCGAAAACCTTTTCCTCCGCCTGCCGCTGGCGCGCGTTCAGTTTCTCGAAGTCGCTCTTGTAGAAGAGGACTTCCCCGCGCACCTCGAGGTCCTCGGTATCCGCTCCCCGGGGCAGGTTCAGCGGGATGGAACGCACCGTCTTCAGGTTCGGCGTTACGTCCTCCCCTGTGGCGCCGTCTCCGCGGGTCGTGCCCTGCACGAACCGGCCTTGGCGATAGGAAAGGCTGACGGCGAGCCCGTCGAACTTCGGCTCGGCGGCGTATTCCACGCCATCGATGCCCAGCCCTTCGCGCGCGCGCCGGTCGAAGGCCAGCACCTCGCCCTCCTCGAACGCGTTTGCCAGCGACAGCATCGGCACCCGATGGCGCACCTGGGCGAATTCGTCCAGCGGCGCGGCGCCCACGCGCTGGGTGGGAGAATCGTCACGCCGCAGGTCCTCGTGTTTCTGCTCGATCTGCACCAGCTCGCGGAACAGGCGGTCGTACTCGGCGTCGCTGATTTCCGGATCGTCGAGCACGTGGTAGCGGTGGTTGTGGCGCTCGAGTTCCTGGCGCAGCCGCTCGGCCCGCTCGCGCAACTGCTGCGGCGCGCCCATCTCAGGAAAACAGGCGCAACGCCGACGGGCTGCCCGGCACCAGGCCGTGCGCTTCGAGCCTGGCGCGTACCGCCTCGAGCTGCACGCCAATGGCCGCTAGCGCGCGTTCGTCCAGCGCATTGCCGTTGTCGTCCTCGATGCTCCCGCCCAGTACCGCCGCAAGCTGGTGCGCCAGCCGGGCCATGCTCTCGAAAGAGCGCCGCGTATCCGGAGTGCGCGTAACATCCAGTTCCAGCGAGAGCGCCTGCGGCGTCGCATCGCGCATCGTGGCGGCGGCGAACACCGTGCCGTCCTTGGCTCCAAGCGTGTAGAGCAGCCGCTGGTCGTCATTGCGCATCGCGAATCTGCCGCCCGCCTCCAGGGCAAGGCCGCTCGCCTCGGCCGCGGCACGGATTTTCGTGCCCGCAAACGGCCCGCCGCTCACATGCACCACCACCTGGATGTCGGTCTCGGCGCAGAAATCGTCCAGCGCGCGCGCCGCCTCGACCGCGGCCCGCATTTCCGGGGCCGACACCGTGGCGCCGACGGCAGCCGCCACGGTCTCTACCGCAGAGCGGAACTCGATCAGGTCGGCTTCGCCAATGGCGCCATCGCGCGAGACAAGTTGCAGCCCCGCCCGCCACGACCTGCCGTCCTCGGATCCGGCAAGCAGCGCCCGCCGCGCATGCCGCCGTTCGATAGCGTTCCACGGTTCGTGCAACGTCGCCTGGGGCACGGGATGCTCGCTGTCGAATTCGACAATGTAGTCGATGGCCGGATCGGGCTGTGCCGTCGCGTCCGTCGGCGCGCCACGCGAAGACACTCTGGGCGTTTCCTCCGCAAGGTCGCTTGCATGAGTGGCGCCGGGTTGATGCAGCAGGACATCGGCATGACCGGAACGGAACGCGCGCTCGGCCGCGCGTTTCGCGCCCCTTTCCTGCACGCGGTTGTAGATCAGCACGCCGGCCACCACCAGCGCCCCGATCGCAAGCAGGCTGATCTGCAGTTCGCTCATGGCCGGGTCATGTGACGCGCCAGGGCCGCCCAGGCAAGCCTCAGGCGGCGAGCTCCTCCCGGATGCGCAGCGCTTCCTCGATGTCCACCGCGACCACCCGGGAAACGCCGGATTCGGGCATCGTGACGCCGATCAACTGAGTCGCCATCTCCATGGTGATCTTGTTGTGGCTGATGAAAAGAAACTGGGTCTGCGTGGACATCTTGCGCACCAGGTCGCAGAAACGGGTGGTGTTGCTGTCGTCCAGCGGCGCGTCGACCTCGTCGAGCAGGCAGAACGGCGCCGGGTTGAGCTGGAACATGGCGAAGACGAGGGAGATCGCCGTCAGGGCCTTTTCCCCGCCGGAGAGCAGGTGGATGCTGGTATTGCGTTTGCCCGGCGGATGCGCCATGACCTGCACGCCGGCATCAAGGATTTCTTCGCCGGTCATGACCAGTTTCGCATCGCCGCCGCCGAACAGCACGGGAAACAGCGAACCGAAATGGCGGTTCACGCTGTCGAAAGTCTGCCGCAGCAGTTCGCGCGACTCGCGGTCTATGCGCCGGATCGCGTCTTCCAGCGTCGTCACGGCCTCCTCCAGGTCCGCCGACTGCGCATCGAGGAACCCCTTGCGCTCGCGCGCCGCAGCCAGTTCGTCCAGCGCCACCAGGTTCACCGCGCCGAGGTCGTTCACCGCCTGGGTGAGTCGCGTGATCTCACCCTGCAGCGTGGATGGCCTGGGCGCGTCTTCCGCCCCCGCGGCAAGGCGCGCCTCGTCCGCGGAAGCCTCCTGCAACTGCAATTCGTACTGGTCGTGGTTGATTTGCGCCGCCTGCTCTTTGAGACGCAGATCATTGACTCGATCGCGCAGCGGCGCAATCGAATTCTCGATCTTGAGGCGCTCTTCTTCCAGGGTACGCAGGGCACCGGCGGCGTCCTCCACCGTTTCGCGCGCGCGCGCCAGCGTCTTTTCGCACCCCATCCTCAACTCTGCTGCCGCGTCCAGGGCGGCGCGCACCGCGGGCACCGGATCGACGGCAAGCTCTTCGGTCAGGCGGGCGACTTCCACTTCGGCATGGCCGATCTGCTGGTCGATCATGCGCACCGAATTGTCGATCTCGGCGATCTTCGCCGTCACCTCGCGTTCGCCGAAGGCCGCGTCCTGCGCTTCGCGCTCGGCCTGCTGCGTGCTGACGCGCTGACCGGCAAGCGCGGTTTCGGCCGCGACGTAGCTCGCCCGCACGGTTTCCAGCTTGTCCTTCGCGGCGCGGATTTCGTCGCCGATGCGCGTCACCGCCGCGCTTGCTTCGGCGAGCCGCGCGCCATCGCGCGCCGCCTCCTCCCCGATGTGGCCGATTTCCTCGCGGATCTGCGCGGTGCGCTCGCGGTAGCGCTCCAGCGCCTGCCCCTGCTTGAGGGCTTCGATCTGGGCGTCGTGCTTCTCCTGTTGCCTGGCTGCGACCGCTTCCCTCGCCTGCTCGAGGGCAGCATTGCGCTCGGCAAGCAGGTTTTCGATGCGTTTCGCCTCAGCTGCTGCTGCTTCGGCTCGCTTTGCCAGGCCCTGGCAGCGTTCTTCGAGGCTCTCAATCTCGGACTGGCGCGCGAGGATGCCGGCATCGGCGGAATCCGGTGCATGGAAGCTCAATGTATGGCGGGTGAACTGATCGCCTTCCCGATTCACCAGGCAGGTCCCGGCCGGCAACGCTGCGCGCTGCTCCGCGGTGGGCCTGCCCTCGACGGCGTAGACGCCCACGAACCAGTCGGCGAGCGCTCCGGCGAGCCTGCCATCGATCGCGTGCACCTTGTCCTGCAGTGGGATAAGGCCCAGCAATGCAGGCGCGGCTGCGGACGCATCGGCCGGTCCCGGACTGAACAAGCTTGCCTTCACCGGCGGCCGGTCCGACCCAAGGGCGCCGCTATTCGCCAGCTCGAGTGCATGCAGGCGCTCGCGCAGCACCGATTCCACCGCGGTTTCCCAGCCATGGTCGATGCGGATTTTCTGCCAGAAGCGCGGCAGGGCCGCGAGCTGGTGCCGTTCCAGCCACTCGTGCAAGGGCGCTTCTTCTTCCGCGGCGGCCTGGACCTGCTTCAGGGTAGCGAGTTGCGCAGCTGCCGCGGTGTGCTCCCTGCTCGCTTCGGCATCCGCTTCCGCGGCGGCGGCGCTGCTCGCAGCGAGCGCCACGGTCTCGGCTTCAAGGGCGTCCAGGCCGGCTTGCGCCTCGGCGAGCGCGCGATCGTACGTGGCGACGCGTTCGTTGGCGACGTTGGTGCCGGCTGAATCCGGTTCGGCCAGCGATTGCAACTCGGCCTCCAGCCGCTCGCGCCGCTGCGACAACGACCGCAGGTTGCTTTCCAGGTGCGCAACCTTCTGCTGTTCGAGCAGCAACCGGCTCTCGGCCTGCAGCAGCCTGCTGCGCGAGTCGTTGAGCTGCTCCTGGCTCGCGCGGTAGGCGCTTTCGGATTCCGGCAGGCGGGCGTTCTGCGCCGCCAAGCTCGCTTGCGCATTGGCGACGCGCTGCTTCGCGCCGCCGGAGCGCGCAGCCCACATGTGCAGCGCCTGGGTCAGTTGCGAGCGCTGCTCGCGCCACGAGGCGAGCTGCGACCGGCGCTCGGTATGCTGGCTCTCCAGGCGGTAGCGGCTCTCTTCCACGTGCCGCAACTCGGATTCGTGCTTCGCCACCTCGGCGTTCGCCCCGTACACGGCGGCCTGCGCCGCGTTGAGGCCGTCGCCGGCGGCGAAGTGCGCGACGCGCGCGGTCTCCGCCCTGCTCTCCACCTCGCGCAGCCGCGCGGTGCCGGCTTCGGCCTCGTTGCTGAGGCTGGATATTTCCTTGGCATGCCTGGCACGGTCGGCCGCGGCGTCCTTGCGCCGCAGGAACCACAGCAGGTGCTGCTTGAACTGCTGTTCCTCGCGCAGCGCCTTGTATTGCGAGGCGATCTCGGCCTGCCCTTCGAGCTTCTCGATCTGCGCGCCCAGCTCGCCGCGGATGTCGGTGACGCGCGCCAGGTTCTCGCGCGAATCGGCCAGGCGGTGCTCGGTCTCCTTGCGGCGTTCCTTGTAGCGCGAGATGCCGGCCGCTTCCTCAAGAAACACGCGCAGCTCGTCGGGCTTGGCTTCGATGACCCTGGAAATCATGCCCTGTTCGATGATGGCGTAGGCGCGCGGCCCGAGGCCCGTGCCGAGGAACAGGTCCGTGATGTCGCGCCGCCGGACGTGCGTGCCGTTGATGTAGTACGAGGACTCGCCGTCGCGTTGCAGCACCCGCCGCACCGAGAGCTCGGCATACTGCGACCATTGCCCGGCTGCACGCCCCAGCGAGTTGTCGAACATCAGCTCGACGCTGGCTCGGGCCAGCGGCTTGCGCTCGCCAGCGCCGTTGAAGATGACGTCCTGCATCGAGTCGCCGCGCAGCGCCGAGGCGCGCGATTCCCCCAGCACCCAGCGCACCGCGTCGATGACGTTCGACTTGCCGCAGCCGTTCGGACCGACGATGCCGACGAGCTGGCCGGGAACGGAGATCGAAGTAGGATCGACGAAGGACTTGAAGCCGGAGAGTTTTACCTGGATGAGGCGCACTTACGATCGCTTCTGTTGGCGTCTTTGAATTTCTAAAATGATACCATTCGTGCGCGCATTTCCCGCCGCATTTTCAGA
Source organism: Nitrosomonadales bacterium (assembly GCA_005240145.1). GTDB lineage: Bacteria > Pseudomonadota > Gammaproteobacteria > Burkholderiales > SG8-39 > RBG-16-66-20. Next base: position 82,639 of record SBAS01000021.1, read on the forward strand.
GCTTTTTATGCCTTCGCGTCCAAGCAAGCGCCTGCAGACTTTTGTCAATCCGTCGCCGCGCCGCGACTACCGGATTTGCATGGAAATTCCGGAATTCACCTGCCTGTGCCCGCTCACCGGCCAGCCGGATTTCGCCGTGCTGTCGCTGGAGTACGTCCCGGACCGCCTGTGCGTGGAGTTGAAGTCGCTCAAGCTGTACGTGTGGTCCTTCCGCGATCAGGGCACGTTCCACGAGGCGCTGACCAACCGCATGCTGGAAGACCTGGTGAAGGCAACGCAGCCCCGTTTCATGCGCCTGACGGCAAAGTTCAACGTGCGCGGCGGGATCTATACTTCGATCGTCGCCGAGCACCGCAAACGCGGCTGGAAGGCGCAAACCTGAGGCCCCATGGAATCCATCCGCAAAACGATTGAGGACGCCTGGGAAGGCCGCGCCTCGCTTGGCCCCGCCAACGCGCCGGCAAGCCTGCGCCAGGCAGTCGAGGAGGCAATCGCCGGTCTCGACTCCGGCAAGCTGCGCGTAGCTGAGAAGCTTGGCGGCACCTGGGTTACGCACCAATGGCTCAAGATGGCGGTGCTGCTTTCGTTTCGCCTTGAGGCAAACCGCGTCATGGACGGCGGCGCAACCCGCTACTACGACAAGGTTGCATCGAAATTCGCTGCGTTTGATTTTGACCAGGGCGGCGTGCGTGTCGTCCCGCCGGCGATGGCGCGTCGCGGGGCTTATATTGCGAAAAACGTGGTCCTGATGCCCTCCTACGTGAATATCGGCGCCTACGTCGACGAAGGCACCATGGTGGACACCTGGGCCACGGTCGGCTCCTGCGCGCAGATCGGCAAGAACGTGCACCTTTCCGGCGGCGTGGGGATCGGCGGCGTGCTCGAGCCGGTGCAGGCGGGGCCGGTGATCATCGAGGACAACTGCTTCATCGGCGCGCGCTCCGAGGTGGTCGAGGGCGTGATCGTCGAGGAGAACAGCGTGCTCTCGATGGGCGTGTTCATCGGCCAGAGCACGAAGATCTTTAACCGCGAGACGGGCGAAGTGCTCTATGGCCGCGTGCCCTCGGGCTCCGTGGTGGTGGCCGGCACCATGCCTTCCGGGGATCGCAGCTGCGCACTGTACTGCGTGGTCATCGTCAAGCGCGTCGACGCGAGGACCCGCGCGAAGACGAGCCTGAACGACCTCCTGCGCGGAGATTAAGGGCTAAACTAGGCATTGGTTAGACAGGAGAAGACACCTATGTCCGCAATGAAGCGCCTGTTCCAGCTGATGGCCGACAAGAAGGCCTCCGACATCTTCCTGTCGGTCGGGGCGCCCATCAACATCAAGATCAACGGCGTGGCGATGCCGGTCAACCAGACGATGCTCAACGCCGACGCGGTGCGAACGCTGCTCTACGAAGTGCTGAACGAAAAGCAGATCCGCGAGTACGAGGACGACATGGAGATGAACACCGCCTTCGCCCTCGAAGGCGTCGGCGCGTTCCGCATCAGCGCCTTCCGCCAGAAGGGCTCGCCGGCGGTGGTGGTGCGCTTCATCCCGGGCGATGTGCCGAAGTTCGACACCCTGGGGCTGCCCGACGTGCTCAAGGAAATCATCATGCAGAAGCGCGGCCTGATCCTGATGGTCGGCGCCACCGGCTCGGGCAAGTCGACCTCGCTTTCGGCGATGCTCGACCTGCGCAACGAGCAAAAGTCGGGCCACATCCTGACGCTGGAAGACCCGGTCGAGTTCATCTTCAAGAACAAGAAATCGATCGTCAACCAGCGCGAAGTCGGCACCGACACCAAGAGTTTCGAGACTGCGCTGAAGAACGCGCTGCGGCAGGCGCCCGACTGCATCCTGATCGGCGAGATCCGCGACAAGCAGACCATGGGGATGGCGCTCGCCTACGCCCAGTCCGGCCACCTCGCGCTTGCCACGCTGCACGCCAACAACAGCTACCACGCGATGAACCGGATCATCAGCTTCTACCCGCTGGAGAACCGCCCCACGCTGCTGCTGGACCTGTCCGCCGCTTTGCAGGCCATCGTCTCGCAGCGCCTGGTGCGCACCAAGACCGGCGCGCGCCGCGCCGCGGTCGAAGTGCTGCTCAACACGCGCCACATCGCGGAACTGATCGAGAAAGGCGACGTCAACGAGATCAAGGACGCGATGGAAAAAAGCATGTCGCCGGGTTCGCAGACCTTCGAGCAATCCCTTTTCGCCATGTTCATGGACGGCGCGATCACGCAGGACGAGTGCATGGCGAACGCCGATTCGGCCACCAACATGCTCTGGCTCATCAACCAGGCGACCGCCGGCGACATATCATCGGGAGGCGGCGCACCCGCCTCGGGCGCCAAGAAGGAAGAAAAAAAGGACGCTGCGCTGGCGACCACCGCCGGTCCCGGCGCGTCTTTCAGCGACTTCAAGATCGACGCCAGCGTCTAGCTTTGTCGAGCGCGTTAGAACTCGTACAGGAGTTGATCCGTCGGCGCTCGGTGACGCCGGAGGATGGCGGCTGCCAGGACCTGATCGCCGCCCGCCTCGCCGCCGCCGGCTTCAAGTGCGAGCCGATGCGCTTTGGCGAGGTGAGCAACCTCTGGGCGCGGCGCGGCGCCGGCCGGCCCCTGCTCTGCTTTGCCGGCCATACCGACGTGGTGCCCACCGGGCCGCTCTCGGAATGGCATTCCGACCCGTTCACGCCGACGCTGCGCGAGGGCAAGCTCTACGGGCGGGGCGCGGCGGACATGAAATCCTCCATTGCCGCTTTCGTCGTCGCGGCGGAAACTTTCGTCAAGGAACGCCCGGCGCATGGCGGTTCGATCGCCTTCCTCCTCACCTCGGACGAGGAAGGCCCATCGGTGGACGGCACGGTGAAGGTGGTGGAAGTCCTCAAGCGGCGCGGCGAGACAATGGACTATTGCGTCGTCGGCGAGCCGACGTCGGTCGATTCCCTGGGCGATATGCTGAAGAATGGGCGGCGCGGCTCGCTCTCCGGGCGGCTTACCGTACGAGGCATCCAGGGGCATGTCGCCTACCCGCATCTCGCGCGTAACCCGGTGCACCAGCTTGCGCCGGCGCTGGCCGAGCTGGCGAAGACGCAGTGGGACAAGGGCAACGAGAGCTTTCCGCCGACGACCTGGCAGGTGTCGAACATCCATGCCGGCACCGGGGTCGGCAACGTCATTCCCGGCAGCGTCGAGGTCGATTTCAATTTTCGTTTTTCCACGGAGAACACCGACGCCAGCCTGATGCAGCGGGTGGAAGCGATCCTGAAAAAGCACGGCCTGGAATACTCGCTGTCCTGGGTCACCGGCGCCCGTCCCTTCCTCAGCGCCAACGGCAAGCTGGCGAAGACGGTCACCGAGGTCTGCAAGCGCCACACCGGCCGCACGGCCGAGATCTCCACCACCGGCGGCACATCGGACGCGCGCTTCATCATCGACATCTCTGCCGAAGTGCTGGAGCTCGGGCCGGTCAACGCCAGCATCCACAAGCTCAACGAGCACATCGAGGTCGCCGCGCTCGAGCAATTGGCGGACATCTACCTCGACGTCCTGCGCTCGCTGTTGCCTTGAAGGTCTCGCAACTCCTGGCCCGCACGGCGCGGGAATTCAGCCGGGCAAAGCTGCACTACGGACACGGCACGCACAACTCAAGGGAGGAAGCTGCGTGGCTGATTTCCTCGGTTCTTGGGTATCTTCTTGAGGAAGAAATAAGTTCAAAAGACCTGCAGAAGATAGAGATCCTTGCACGGCGCCGCATCCGCGAGCGCATCCCGCTGGCCTACCTGCTCAGGGAAGCCTGGCTCGGCGAGCATTCCTTCTACATCGACAAGCGCGCCATCGTGCCGCGCTCATTCATCGCCGAACTCCTGGGCGACCACTTGAGCCCTTGGCTGGCGCGCGAACCGAAGCGGATCCTGGATCTGTGCACCGGCTCGGGTTGCCTCGCGGTGCTCGCCGCGCTCGAGTTTCCCGGCGCAAAAGTCGATGCAGCCGACCTTTCGCCTGCTGCTCTGCAGGTTGCCAGGATAAACATCAGGCAGCACCGGCTGGGAAAGCGCGTTCGCGCCATCAGGTCGGACCTGTTTCATTCAATTAGGAAACAGAAGTACGACCTCATCATCAGCAATCCGCCGTACGTCACCTCGACGTCGATGCAGAAACTGCCTAAAGAGTATCGGCATGAACCGGCGATGTCGCTTGCAGCCGGCAAGGACGGCCTCGATCTCGTGCACAGGATCCTCGCCGAGGCGAAGGATCACCTCACGCCTCAAGGCCTGCTGGTGTGCGAAATCGGCGGGAACCGCAAGGCGCTGGAG
>SBAS01000065.1 GCA_005240145.1 Nitrosomonadales bacterium
CGCGCCGCGCCGTGAACTCGCGCATCGCAGCCAGCGTCGGCAGGTATTCGGCAATACCGAGTTTCTTCAGCCGGATTTTTTCCGCCACCAGCATCACAGCACCATGACCACGGTCGGGTGGTCGCACAGGTCCCGGTAAAGGGCGTCGAGCTGCTCGCGCGAGGTGGCGTTGACGGTGGCGGTCAGGCTGATGTACTTGCCCTTGCCGCTGGGGCGGGATTCGAGCGTGCCGGGCAGGAAGTCGGGCGCGTGCCGCAGGACGATTTCGATCACCGCAGTCGCAAAGCCGCTTTCCCTGCGCCCGATGATCTTGATCGGAAAAGCCGTGGGGAACGCGAGGAAGGATTCCGCCTCAAGCGGCTTGTCGTTGCTTTCCTGCACGCATGACCTTTTGCTTGAACTCCTGGTACAGCGCATGCACGCGGCGGAACATGGGCCCGGGCTTGCCGCCGGCCACCGGCTTGCCGTCCAGCGTCACGATCGCGAGCACTTCCTTGGACGATGAAGTGACCCAGACCTCGTCGGCGCCGCGCACCTCGGCTTCGTCGAGCTCGCGGAATTCAAGTGGCAGCCCGGTGGCGGCGGCGATCTCCGCGATGACGTCGTAGGTGATGCCCGGCAGGATGAGGTTCGATTTCGGCGGCGACAGGATCACGCCGCCCCTGACCACGAACACGTTCGAGGCCGAGGCTTCGGTGAGTTTGCCCTCGCGAAACAGGATCGTCTCCACCGCGCCCACGTCCGCGGACACCTGGCGCAGCAGGCAGTTGCCGATGAGCGAGATGGACTTGATGTCGCAGCGGCGCCAGCGGTCGTCCGCCGCCGTAACCGCCGCAGCGCCGCGCTCGACCAGCTCCTGCGGCGGATTGACGAGCGGATTGGACATGACGAAGACCGTCGGCACGCTGTCCTTCGGAAACGCGTGGTCGCGCCTGGCGACGCCGCGCGTCACCTGGAAATACACGCCCTGGTCCTCGAAGGCCTGCTTCGCCACCAGTTGCTGGATGATGTCGCGCCACTCGGGGCGGCTGTAGGGATTGCGGATGCGCACCGCGGCGAGGCTGCGCTCCAGGCGCGCGAGGTGCTCGTCCATGCGGAACGGCACGCGCGAGTAGACCGGGACCAGCTCGTAAATCCCGTCGCCGAAGATGAAGCCGCGATCGAGCACCGGCACGCGCGCTTCCTCGAGCGGCAGGAAATTCCCGTTCAGAAAAACAGTGCTCACCGGAGCGTCCCGTCGGTTAGCGTAACCAGAGCCGCAGTGTATCCCAGGCCCGCACGAATATGCCCGCCGCGGGCACCTCTTCGAGCGCGACCACCGCATACTCGCCGAGCGGCTTGGCGTCGAGCGTGACGCGCAGATTGCCGACGCGGGTGCCCGCCGCCACCGGCGCCACCAGCGGCGAATGCGACAGCAATTCGGCCTTCAGCTTGTCGCCCTGGCCCTTGGGGACGGTCACCACCAGGTCGCTGCGAAAGCCGGCCTTGAGCATGCTGCGCGTTCCCTTCCACACTTCGATCTCCTTCACCGCCGCATCGCCCGCGTAGAGGCGCACTGCGTCGAAGGCCTGGAAGCCCCAGTTGAGCAGCTTCTGCGATTCCTGCGCGCGCATCGTCTCCGAAGTCGAACCGAGCAGCACCGAGAGCAGGCGCCGCGGCCCGCGCCTGGAGGAGGCCACCAGGCAATAGCCCGCCGCCTCGGTGAATCCGGTCTTCATGCCGTCGACGCTCTGGTCCAGCCACAGCAGCCGGTTGCGGTTCACCTGGGTGATGCCGTTGTAGCGGTACTCGCGCTGCGAGTAGTACTGCGCGTACATCTCGGGGAAATCCCGCACCAGTGCGGTCGCGAGCAGGTGGATGTCGCGCGCCGTCGAGTAATGCTGCGGGTCGGGCAGCCCGGAGGAATTCATGTATTTCGTGTTCTTCATGCCGAGCCGCTCGGCCTCGCGGTTCATGACCGTCGCGAAGGCCTCCTCGGTAGCGGCGATGGCTTCGGCGAGCGCGATGCACGCGTCGTTGCCCGATTGCACGATCATGCCGCGGATCAGTTCGTCCACGTTCACGGGCCGGCGCGGCTCGATGAACATGCGCGAACCCGGCGCGCGCCAGGCGCGCTCCGAGACGTTCGCCTGCTGGTCGAGCGAGAGTTTCTTCTCTTTCAGCGCGGCGAACACGATGTAGGCCGTCATGAGCTTGGTGAGGGAGGCCGGCTCGAAGCGCTCGTCGGGCTTCTCCGCAGCGAGGATCTGGCCGCTCGAGACGTCGGCGAGCACCCAGGCGCGGCCGACGAGCTGCGGCGCCTGCGCCAGAACGAGAGCGGGCAGGAGAAAAACGAAGCAAAGAAAAATACGTTGCATGACGCCTTTACTTTCTCGACTAGGGTTTTACCGGCAACAGGGTTTCCACTTCAACGCGGGCGCTACCGGCCTCGACGTAGCCCAGTTTCCAGGCTGCGGTGTACGACAGGTCGATGATACGGTCGGAATGGAACGGCCCGCGATCGTTGATTCGCACTACCACGCTACGGTTGTTGGCAAGATTGGTAATGCGCACGTAGCTCGGGATCGGCAGCGTGGGGTGTGCGGCGGTCATCGCGTACATGTCGTAGCGCTCGCCGCTCGATGTAGGCGAGCCGTGATAGCGGCGACCGTACCAACTGCCCACCCCGGTCTGCCTGAACGGCGCCAGGCTCGTTATCGGCACGTAGTCCTTGCCGAAGACCTTGTAGGGACGGTTGGCAAACCGGTGCAGGGGTTCGGCCTTCGGCACGGCATCGGGGATCGACGCCAGGTGCGGCGGCGGATTCGCGCCCGGGCCGTCATCCTTGTAATACGCGCCTTTGCCGCTCGGGGCAGGCGCGGCCGCGGGGGGCGCCGGGGCCGCGGGCGGCGGCTGGTGCCGGGAAAAGCTGGCGCAGCCCGAAACGGCGAGGAGCGCGGCGAATACCGCCAGCCTCACCGTCGCTCGTACACCACTTTGCCGGCGACGATCGTGGCGCGCACGCGCCCGGCGAGTTCATAGCCGAGAAACGGCGTGTTCTTGCCCTGGCTCTTGAGCGCGCCGGGGCCGACGCGCCAGAGCTCATCGGGGTCAAATAGCACCAGGTCCGCAGGCGCGCCTGTCGCGATGCGCCCTGATTGCACGCCGAGGATGCGTGCCGCATCGCTGGTCACGCGGGCGAGCGTCTTAGCGAGCGGCAAATTCGCCTGCGCGCCCCACTTCAGCGCGAGCGGCAGCAACAGTTCAAGGCCCGTGGCGCCCGGCTCGGCTTCGGCGAACGGCTTTTGCTTCTGGTCCTCGTCCACCGGCGTGTGGTCGGAAACGGCGCAGTCGATGGTGCCGTCGGCAAGGCCGGCGGCGAGCGAGGCGCGGTCACGCTGCGAGCGCAGAGGCGGTTCCAGCCGGCAGTTCGAATCGTAGTAGCCGAGATCCATTTCCGACAAGTGCACGTGATGAATGCCGACGTCGCAACTGACCGGCAGGCCTTCGTCCTTTGCCGCGCGAACCATCTCGACTGCTACTGCGCTCGACAGGCGGCAGACATGCACGCGGCTGCCGGTGGCGCGCACCAGCTGCAGCAAGCTGCCCAGCGCAAGCGTCTCCGCGAACGCCGGAATGCCGGGCAGTCCGAGCCGTGTCGCGACTTCGCCGTCGTGCGCGACGCCGCCGCGGGCGAGGGAACCGTCCTCGACGCGCAGCCACACCGGAAAACCGAAGGTGGCGGCGTACTGCATCGCGCGCCAGAGAACATTGGTGTCGGCGAGAGGCGCGTTGGCCTGCGAAAACGCGACGCAGCCCGCTTCGGCAAGCTCGGCCATTTCGGTAAGGCGCTCGCCGGCCAGCTTCACGGTGAGCGCGCCTATCGGATACACGCGCGCGCGGGCAAGCGCCTTGGCGCGCCGGCGCAGCATGTCCACCAGCCCCGGCTCGTCGAGCGCCGGGTCGGTGTCCGGCGGACAGGCAAGGCTCGTCACCCCGCCCGCGACCGCGGCGTCCATTTCCGATTCCAGCGTCGCCTTGTATTCGTAGCCCGGCTCGCGCAGCCGCGCCGAAAGGTCGATCAGGCCCGGCGCAACGACAAGACCTTTGGCATCAATTGTTTTTTCAGGTTTATCTTTAAAAGATTCAACCAGACGGCCTTCAGAAACATAAACGTCCCCAATCTGGTCCCGTCCGCTGGCCGGGTCCACGACTCGGCCGCCTTTGACAAGCAGCTTCATCAGTTACCCGCCACGATGGACATCACCGCCATGCGCACCGCGATGCCAAAGGTGACCTGCGGCAGGATCACCGAATGCGCGCCGTCGGCGACCGACGAATCGATCTCGACGCCGCGGTTCATCGGCCCCGGGTGCATCACGATCGCCTCCGGCCGCGCGAGCGCGAGCTTGTCCGCGGTGAGGCCGTAGTGCTTGAAGAATTCCTGCGCCGAGGGCAGCAGAGCGCCGTTCATGCGTTCGTTCTGCAGCCGCAGCATCACCACCACGTCGCAATCCTTGAGCCCGGCGCGCATGTCGTGGAACACGCGCACGCCGAGCGATTCGACCCCGGCCGGCAGCAGCGTCTGCGGTGCGATGACGCGGACTTCCGGCACGCCGAGCGTGGTAAGGCCGTGGATCAGCGAGCGCGCGACGCGCGAATGCAGCACGTCGCCGACGATCGCGACCCTGAGCTGCGTGAAGTTCTTCTTGTAGTGGCGGATCGTGTACAGGTCCAGCAGGCCCTGCGTCGGGTGCGCGTGCCGCCCGTCGCCGGCGTTGATGACGTGCTCGTGCGGCTTGACGTGGCGCGCGATCAGGTGGGGCGCTCCCGAGGAGCTGTGGCGCACGATGAAGACGTCGGCGTGCATCGCCGAAAGGTTGGCCACTGTATCGAGCAGCGACTCGCCCTTGGATTGCGAGCTTACGGCGACGTTCAGGTTGATGACATCGGCCGAGAGCCGCTTGGCGGCAATCTCGAAGGTGGTGCGCGTACGCGTCGAGGCTTCGAAAAACAGGTTGAAGACGCTCTTGCCGCGCAGCAGCGGCACCTTTTTCACTTCGCGCTCGGTGACGCCGGCGAAGGACTCGGCGGTATCGAGGATCTGGGTGAGGATTTCCGGCGGCAGGCCTTCGATGGAAAGCAGGTGCTGCAGTTCGCCGTTGGCGTTGAGCTGCGGATTGTGAGGGGAACTAGGCGGCACGTTCGTACTCCAGCGCGAGTTTGCCGTCGGCCGCGCGCTTCAGGCGCAGCCGCATGCCCTCGGGCACTTCGACCCGTGCGCCGCAGTACTGCGCCCCGATCGGCAGCTGCCGGCCGCCGCGGTCGGCGAGCACCACCAGCGCGATGCTCCTGGGGCGGCCATAATCGAACAGCTCGTTCATCGCCGCGCGCACCGTGCGCCCGGTGTAGAGCACGTCATCCACCAGCAGCAGGTCCTTGCCCTCGACTTCGAACGGGATGCGCGTGCGCTTAGGGTCGTGCTTGAGGCCTGCCTTGGCATAGTCGTCGCGGTAAAAAGCGATGTCCATGAAGCCGAGCGGATCCTTCATCCCGAGCAGCGGGTGCAGGCGCTCGGCGACCCAGGCGCCACCGGTGTGCAGGCCGATCATGGCGGTGGCGGGCGTGATGCATCCGCGCAGCTCGGCGGCGAGCTTCGGCAGGAGGCCCTCCGCGTCAGGAAGCTTGCTCATGCGGCTCCTTGAAGTACTGCTCGAGAATGATTTGCGCCGCCTGCGAATCGAGCGTCTTGCCGCGTGCGAGTTGCGCGCTCTTGCGCGCGCCGTAGGCCGCGCGCATGCGGCTTTCGACCTCGACGGAGCTGTAACGCTCGTCGACCAGCTCGACCGGGAGCTTGAAGCGGCCGTTCAGCTGGCGCGCGAAACGTTCCGCGCGGCGGGTCATCTCGTGCGGCGCGCCGTCTTCTCCCAGGGGGCGCCCGACCACCAGTAGCGCCGGATGCCACTCGTTCACCATGCGCTCGATCGCCGTGAGCCGGCCGGGCTGGCTACTGGCCGTGATGCCCGGCAACGGATGCGCGGTGCCGAGTTCGGCTTCGCCCACCGCAACGCCAATACGCTGCAGGCCAAAATCGAACGCGAGGACGGTGCGCGCGGTTGTGCTTGTAGTTGAACAGCGGACCTTGTCAGGCATGTCCCGCCTGATCGGCGAGCCGCGCGTAGTCGATCCCCAGCAAATGCATGGCCGCGGCCAAGCGCTCATCGGCCGGGATGTCGAACAGGATCGCGTCCTTCGCCTCCACGGTTAGCCAGGCGTTTTGCTTGAGTTCGTGCTCGATCTGCCCGGCCGACCAGCCCGCGTAGCCCAGCGATACGAGCATCTTCGAGGGGCCCTCGCCGCGGCCGACAGCCTCCAGAATGTCCTTGGAGGTCGTCAGGCCGATCGTGTCGTGAATCCCGTCGCGCACCCCTGCGCTCACTTTCAGGGTCGACTGCCACTCCCCGGCGGGCAGGTGCAGGACGAAGCCGCGGTCGGTCTGCACCGGGCCGCCGAAATAGATCGGCGCGTCGGCGTAGGCGTGGTCCTTGAGGTTCAGCGACAGGCGCTCGAACAGCGCCTGCAGGGTCATGTCGATGGGGCGGTTGACGACGATGCCGAGCGCGCCTTGATCGTTGTGCTCGCACACGTAAGTCAGTGATTTGGCAAAGTACGGATCGGCCATGTTGGGCATGGTGATCAGGAAATGATTCGTCAGATTGATCGATGACACGCTTGACGCTATTTTACCGCATCGCCACGCTCGTAACCTGCGCGCCGCCGGTATACTCGGGCGCCCCCGGGGAACCCATGCGCATGGTCCGCATTATCGGCTACACCTTCATGGCGCTGGTCCTCGCCGGGGGTTGGGCCTTCATCTACTGGCAGTCGAGCGCGGTGGACCTTGCCGCGGTCGAAGGCGCGCGCGCCTCGCTCGCCGAGCTGCGCGCCGCGGACGCGGGCTGGAACCAGCAACTGGTGAGCGCCCAATTGTCTGCGCGCGGCGCGCCAGGCGCCCAAGCGCGCCTCGTCGCGCCTTCCCATCGCTACCGGCTCGCCTACGCGAAGCTCGAAGTGCGGGCGCTGCGCCTGGGCGATGCGCAGGTTGGCCGCGAACTGGCGCAGCTGAAACGCTCTTTCGAGGAAAAAGCCGCGTTGCTGGCGCGCCTTGCTGAAGCGCAGAAGGCCGTGGCGGAGGCGCAGCGCGCCGAACCCGCCGATGACGCCAAGCTCGCCGCGCTGCGCGCGAGCAGCGACGAGCTCTTCGGCCAGGCCTGGTTCGCCACGACCACCGGGCCGCGCCTTGAAACACTTGGCCGCGCCATCGACCGCGCCTTCGACGCTGCGCTCACCGAGGCCGAGTTCTACCGCGTCGGCCTCCTCCTCTACTCGGGCTTCCTGCTCGCGGTGCTGGCGTTCCTCGTCTGGAGCCTGGACCAGCGCAGTCGGCAGCTGCGCGAAGCCAATGAAACCCTCGAAGCGCGCGTGCGGGACCGCACACGCGAACTCTCCGGCGCGCTCGCCAAGCTGAAGGAATCCGAGGCGATGCTGATCCAGAGCGAGAAAATGTCCTCGCTCGGCCAGATGGTGGCCGGCATCGCGCACGAGGTGAACACGCCGCTCGCGTACGTGAAGTCGAGCCTCGATGCCGTCGGCAAGAGCGTGCCGCGCGCGGGCAGGCTGGCAACGGAAACCGAGCGGCTGCTCGCGCTGCTTGCGGCGCAAAACGCCGACGAAGCCGCGCTCGGCGCGCAGTTCGCGCTGGTCCGCAGCCTGGTGGCGGAGCTGGGCGGCAAAAGCGGTGGGCGCAGCGCGCTCGAAGACCTCGAACGCCTGGTGAAGGACGGGCTCTTTGGTATCGACCAGATTTCCGAGATTGTCGCCAACCTGAAGAATTTCAGCAGGCTGGATCGCGGCCTGGTCGGCGAATGCGACCTGCACGAGGGCATCGAGAGCTCGATCCGCATCGGCCACGCGCAACTCGAAAAGCGCGTCGTGCGCAAGCACTTCGGCAAGATCCCGCGCGTAACCTGTTCGCCATCGCAAATCAACCAGGTAATCCTCAACCTGCTCGCCAACGCCGCGCAGGCGACGCGCGAGGGCGACGGCACGATCACGGTGTGCACCGCGATGCGCGATGCCGCGCACGTCGTAGTCGAAGTGGCCGACAACGGTTCGGGCATCCCGGCGGATGTGCTGCCGAAGATTTTCGATCCGTTCTTCACCACCAAGGCGGTCGGCAAGGGCACCGGGCTGGGGCTTTCGGTGAGCTACAAGATCATCGAGAACCACGGCGGCAGACTGGAAGTGCAGTCCAAGCCCGGCACCGGCACGATTTTCAGCATCGTGCTGCCGATTCATCCGCCCGCCGCGCCGGCCGCGTAATTTCCTATGGCGCCGGAAAAGGTCGGCAGGTACGAGATTTCGGGCGAACTCGGCCGCGGCGGGATGGCTATCGTCTACCGCGGCCTCGATCCGGTGATAAGGCGCGCCTCGGCGCTCAAGGTCATCTGCAAGGCGGAGCTGGATGCGCACGAAGCGGCGCGGATCCTCGAGCGCTTCAAGCGCGAGGCGCAGGCCGCCGGCAGCCTGCAGCACCAGAACGTGGTCGCGATCTACGAATACGGCGAAGACGACGCCTACGCCTGGATCGCGATGGAGCTCATCGAAGGGCGTTCGCTGCGCGACCACATGCTGGGCGGCTGGCGGCCCGACCTGTCCCAACTGCCCACGGTCCTCGAGCAGCTGCTCGAGGCGCTCGACTACTCGCACGGCCGCGGCATCGTGCATCGCGACATCAAGCCCGGCAACATCCTCATCAGCGCCATGGGCGAGGCGAAGATCAGCGATTTGGGCATCGCACGCATCGAGCGCTCGCACCTGACACAGCAGGGCGAAGTGCTGGGCACCCCCTACTACATGGCGCCGGAGCAGTACGAAGGCCAGGAGATCGACGAGCGCACCGACATCTACTCCGCGGGCGTGATCGTCTACGAGGTACTGTGCGGGCGGCGGCCCTTCGATGGCCAGGGCGGCAACCTGATGCGCCAGATCCTGCAGGAGCCGCCGCCGCCCGCCTCCACCCACGAGCCGCGCCTGCCGGTCACCATCGACATGGTGCTGGCGAAGGCGATGGCGAAGAAACCGCAGAACCGTTACCGCGGCGCGCGCGAGTTTCTCGACGCCCTGCGCCACGCGTTTCCCGGCGGCGCCGCAGGGACGAAAACCACGATGCTGCCGCCGCTCGCCGGTAACGTGGGCGCGCTGCGCCGCGCGCTCGGCACGCCGGCAGCGCCGCCAGCGCCGCCAGCGCCGCCAGCGCTACCAGCGGACAAAGCCGTTGATAAAACACAACCCATCATCGCGCCGGTGGCCGCGCCGGCGAAGTCCAAAGTACGCAAGCCGGCAATTCTTTTCGTCGACGATGAAGAACGCGTACTGAATGCCCTGAGCTACCTGTTCCGCGACACCTATGAAGTCGAGGTCGCGAACGGCGGCGCGCCGGCGCTCGAGCGGCTGCAGGCGCGGCGCTTCCACGTCCTCGTCAGCGACCAGCGCATGCCGGAAATGCCGGGTGTGGAGCTGTTGCGCCAGGCCAAGGGCATCGCGCCGGGCACGGTGCGGCTGCTGCTCACGGGCTACTCGGACCTCGCCGCGATCGTGGGCTCGGTAAACGAGAGCGAGGTGTTCCGCTTCGTCTCCAAGCCCTGGCAGGAGGAAGACCTGCGCGCCACCGTCGCGGAAGCGGTGGACGTGGCGATCGCGCTTGAAGCTGCGGCGGCCGGCCCCGCTCCGACGCTGCCGCCCGACGCCGCGGTGCTGGTGCTGGGCGAGGCGGCGCTCGCTCGCGCAGCACGCGAACTGGCAAAGGACAAATACCGCGTGCTCGAGGCGGCCAGCGTGGACGCGGCGCTGGAGATCCTCGCCGCCGAGGAAATCGCGACGCTGATATGCGACCTGGACCTCGGCGCCAACGACCCGGCGGCGTTGCTGCGCATCCTGAAGAAAGGCTCGCCGCAGACGCAACTCATCAGCATCTCGGCGGCCTCCGACTCGGAGTTGATCATCCGCCTCATCAATGAAGCACGCATCTACCGCTTCCTGAAGAAACCGGTGAACTTTTCTCTGCTGCAAGCCGCGCTGGGTGCGGCGCTGCAGCGCTACGCGCGGCTCGCCAAATCCCCCGCGTTGCTGCGCGCCGAATCCGCCAATAAGGCCAAGCAGGATGCGGCCGAGGATTCGATCCTGGGACGCCTGAAGTCGCTCGGCGGGCGCTTCGCCGCCGCCTTCAAGAACTGAACGCTCAGATCTCCATCATTTCGAAGTCGTCCTTGCGCGCGCCGCATTCCGGGCAGGTCCAGTTCATCGGCACGTCCTCCCAGCGCGTGCCCGGCGCGATGCCTTCACCGGGAATTCCCGCCGCTTCGTCATAAACCCATCCGCAGATGAGGCACATCCAGGTCTTGAATTGAACTTGCTGTTCGGTCATGGTTGGCGGGACAGTAAAATTGCACCGGATATTAACGCATACGCATGTCGTCTTCCCCGCCGCTCGTCCTCGCCTTTGCCGCTTCCGATCCGAGCGGCGGCGCCGGTCTGCAGGCGGACCTGCTGACCATCGCGAGCCTCGGCTGCCATCCGCTGTCCGTGCTAACCGCGGTCACGGCGCAGGACACGCGCGGCGTCAACGGGCTGCTCGCACTCGAGCCGGACTGGATCACGCGCCAGGCGCGCGTGGTGCTGGAGGATATGCCGGTGGCCGCGTTCAAGCTGGGCGTGCTCGGCTCGGCGCGCAACGCCGCAGCGGTGGCGGCGATTCTCGAGCAGCATCCGCGCGTCCCGGTCGTACTCGACCCGGTGCTCGCTTCCGGCCGCGGCGACCCGCTCGCCGATCGCGAAACCGTCCAGGTGATGCGCTCGGCGCTCCTGCCGCGCACGACCGTGCTCACGCCCAATAGCCTTGAAGCACGCCAGCTCGCGCTCGCCGCGCCGGACGCCGGGCTGCCCGGTTGCGCGCGCTCGCTTGCGGCACTCGGCTGCAAATACGTCCTCGTCACCGGGACGCACGAATCCGGCGCGCAAGTCACCAATACGCTTTACGACAAGGACTCAAGGCTGCGCGAAGACGCCTGGCCGCGCCTGGCGGGCGAATACCACGGCTCGGGTTGCACGCTGGCCTCCGCCCTCGCCGCGTTGCTTGCCAGGGGACTGGTGGTGGAGCAGGCAGTCCGCGAGGCGCAGGAATACACCTGGCAAACGCTATCCGCCGGGTTCTCGCCGGGTCACGGCCAGTCGATTCCCGATCGCTTTTTCGCCTCCCGATGATGCTGCGCGGTCTCTATGCCCTGACACCGGAGCTCGCGGACAGCGAAGCGCTGTTGCGCCAGGTCGCGCAGGCGCTCGAAGGCGGGATCGCGATGCTGCAGTATCGGCGCAAGGGGAGGCAGAGCATTGAAGAAGCGAAAATCCTTGCGCGCATGTGTCGCGATCGCGCCGTGCCCTTCATCGTCAACGACAACATCGAACTCGCGCTCGCCTGCGGGGCCGAGGGCGTGCACCTTGGCCGCGACGACGGCGATCCGGCAGCCGCTCGCGCCAGACTGAAAGGCAGGATCCTCGGCGTGTCCTGCTACGACTCCCTGCCGGCCGCGCGCACCGCGGCCGCCGCGGGCGCGGACTATGTCGCCTTCGGCAGCGTGTTCCCCTCCCCCACCAAACCCGGCGCGGTGCGCGCGCCGCTTTCGCTGTTCGGCGCCGCGCGCGTCCTCGGCGTGCCGCTGGTCGCGATCGGCGGCATCACGCTGCAGCTCGCGCCGCAGCTGCTCGCAGCGGGCGCCGACGGCCTG
Source organism: Nitrosomonadales bacterium (assembly GCA_005240145.1). Classification (GTDB taxonomy): domain Bacteria; phylum Pseudomonadota; class Gammaproteobacteria; order Burkholderiales; family SG8-39; genus RBG-16-66-20. Next base: position 11,823 of record SBAS01000065.1, read on the forward strand.
GCGGTGATCTCGGATCTTTTCGAGGCGCCGGATATCGCCGGGCAGGCGCGCGCCTACGGTAAGCTGTTCCATCATGACCACGCGCAATGAATCCCTGTTCGAGCGTGCGCGGGAGCGTATCCCCGCGGGCGTGAATTCGCCGGTGCGCGCGTTTCGCGCCGTCGGCGGCACACCACCGTTTTTCGAGCGCGCCTCCGGCGCCTGGCTCTTGGACGCGGACGGCAAACGCTATGTCGACTACGTCGGTTCCTGGGGACCGATGGTGCTCGGCCACACCCATCCGCAAGTCGTCGAGGCCGTGCAGGCCGCGGCGGCGATGGCCCTGTCCTTCGGCGCGCCGACCGAAAGCGAAATCGAACTGGCCGAAGCCATTTGCCGCCTGGTGCCTTCGGTGGAAATGGTGCGCCTCGTCTCCTCGGGAACCGAGGCGACCATGTCCGCAATTCGCCTTGCACGCGGGCACACCGGGCGCAGCCTCATCGTCAAATTCGAGGGCTGTTACCACGGTCACGCCGACAGCCTGCTCGTAAAGGCCGGCTCGGGCGCGCTCACCTTCGGCCATCCGAGTTCCGCCGGCGTGCCGCCGGAAACTGCAGCGCATACGCTGGTACTGGATTTCAACGATATCGCCCAGGTGGAAACCCTGTTCAAGGAGAAAGGCCATCAAATCGCCTGCGTGATCGTAGAACCCGTCGCCGGCAACATGAATCTCGTCCTGCCCAAAGCCGGCTTCCTCGAATCGCTGCGCGAAAACTGCAGCCGGCACGGCGCGGTGCTGATCTTCGACGAGGTGATGACCGGTTTCCGCGTCGCGCTCGGCGGCGCGCAGGCGCGCTACGGCATAAAACCGGATCTGACAACGCTGGGCAAGGTGATCGGGGGCGGGCTGCCGGTCGGCGCTTTCGGCGGCAAGCGCGACATCATGGAAAAAATCGCCCCGCTCGGTCCCGTCTACCAGGCCGGTACGCTGTCGGGCAACCCCGTCGCCGTCGCTGCAGGTCTGGCGACGTTGAAGCTTGTAGAGGAAAAAGATTTTCAATCGAAAATAGAGAAAACCACACGATCACTGGTCGATGGCCTGATCGAGGAAGCCCGCAAAGCAAAGACCGTTTTCTGCGCGCAATCGATCGGCAGCATGTTCGGCCTGTACTTCCGCGCCGCGCCGCCCACGAGCTTCGCCGAGGTCATGCAGTGCGACAAGGATCGCTTCAACCGGTTTTTTCACGCCATGCTGGAGCGCGGCGTGTACCTCGCGCCCTCGGCCTACGAGGCGGGCTTCGTTTCGGCAGCGCACGGCCCAACGGAAATCGACGCGACGCTTGCCGCCGCGCGGGAGGCCTTCAAGGCTTAATCGGGGCAGCTAGCGCCCGAGCGCCTGCTCGAGGTCGGCGATCAGGTCGCCGGTGTCTTCGATGCCCGTGGACAGGCGCAACAGGTCGGTGGGCACGGGCGTGCCTGCGCCTTCCACGCTGGCGCGATGCTCGACGAGGCTTTCCACGCCGCCAAGAGATGTGGCGCGCTTCCACAATTGCACCTTGGCCGCGGCCGCGATGGCGGCGGCTTCACCGCCGCCTGCACCGCGCACGCGGATGGACAACATGCCGCCGAATCCGCCTCGCATCTGTTTCGCGGCGACGGCGTGCCCCTTGAACGACCCCAGGCCCGGATAGAGCACCTCCTCGACCTGCGGATGCTTGTCGAAATGCTCCGCGATCGCCTGCGCGCTCGCACTCGCTGCGCGCACGCGCGGGAACAGCGTGCGCATGCCGCGCGTGAGCAGCCAGGCCTCGAAGGTGCCGAGCACGCCGCCGACCTGCGCGCGGATGGCGCGGACGCGCTGCCACAGCGCCGTATCTTCCCGGGTGGTGAGCGTTCCCGCCATCACGTCCGAGTGGCCGTTCAGGTACTTCGTTCCCGCATGCATCACGATGTCGGCGCCGAACTCGAACGGACGCGTCAGCACCGGGGTCGCGACCGTCGAATCCACCGCCACGACGGCGCCTGCCGCGTGCGCGATCTCGCAGCTGAGGGCTATATCCGTGATCGACCAGAGCGGATTGGCCGGCGTTTCGATCCACACCAGCTTCGTCTTGCCGGGCTGTATCGAACGCCGCAGCGCATCCGCATCGGTCATGTCGATGAAATCCACGCGCAGGCCCCATCGCGTGGCGAAATTCGCCAGCCAATTCCGCAGCGACCAGTACATCACCTTCGGCGCCAGCACGTGGTCGCCCGGCGCAAGGGCCTGAAAAACGGCCGTGGCCGCCGCCATGCCGGAAGCGAAGAGCAGCGAAGCGTGACCGCCTTCAAGGGCGGTCAGCACCGCTTCGGCCTGGTCGAACGTCGGGTTCTGATCGCGCGCGTAGCCCCGGCCGGAGCGGTACTGGTTGTCCGGGTCGCGTATGAATGTCGTCGAGGGGTGGATCGGCGGCACGATGGCCCGCGTTTTTTCATCCACCCAGCCAAGCGCCTGGGCTGCAATGCTCGCGGGCTTCATCGGTCTATCTCCTGAGTGCCGGACGCATCCCTTATAGCAAGAACAGCGTGGCCAGGCCGAGAAAGATGAAAAACCCGCCCGAATCGGTGCAGGCGGTGATCAGCACCGAGGAGCCGACCGCGGGATCGCGCCCGAAGCGGGCGCGCAGGTAGGGAATCGCCACGCCCATGCCCGCGGCGAGCAGCAGGTTGAGCAGCATCGCGAGCGCCATCACGCCGCCCAGCGCGACATTGCCGTAGAGCAGATAGGTCGCGAAACCGAGCAGTCCGCCCCAGACCACGCCGTTCAGGGTCGCCACGCCGAGTTCCTTGCTGATCAGCTTGGCCCAGTACGACGCCTGGATCTGGCCCAGGGCCAGCGCGCGCACGATCATGGTGATGGTCTGGTTGCCCGAATTGCCGCCGATGCCGGCGACGATCGGCATCAGCGCGGCAAGCGCCACCAGCTTGCCGATCGAGCCTTCGAAAGCGCCGATGACGCGCGAGGCGATGAAGGCGGTCACCAAGTTCGCCGCGAGCCAGGCCCAGCGGTTCTTGAAACTGTTCCAGACCGGGGCGAAGACGTCTTCCCCCTTCGACAGGCCGGCTTCGGCGAGCTGCGTTTCCGCGCTCTTCTCGCGGATGTGGTCCATGACCGCGTTTACCGTCACGCGACCCACCAGGCGCCCGGTGATCAGGTCGACCACCGGCGCCGAGGCGAGGTCGTAGCGCTCGAAAGCCTGCGCCGCGTCCTCGGCACGGTCTTCCGGGCGCAGCTTCACGCTCTCGGGCACCATGACTTCGGCGACCAGCCGGGTCAGGTCGGACACGATCAGGCGCGCGAGCGGCAGCGTTCCGGCCAGGCGCTCGACGCGATCCACGACGAACAGCTGGTCGGTATGCGCCGGAAGTTCGTCCAGGCTGCGCAGGGTGCGCGTCGCCGCCTCCAGCGTTGCGTCCTCGCGCACGGTGATCTGGTCGAAATCCATCAGCGCGCCGACGGTGCCCTCGTCGTAGGAGAGCGCGGCGCGCAGCAACACCCGTTCCTCCTGCGGCAGCGCGCGGATGACGTCCTGCACCACCTGTTCGGGCAGATCCGGCGCGAGGTCGGCGATTTCGTCCGCTTCGAGCGTTTCGGCCGCCGCGACCAGTTCCTTCGTATCCATGGTCGCGATGAGCGACTCGCGCACCGCATCCGCGAGCTCGAGCAGGATTTCGCCCTCGCGTTCGGCCTTGACCAGGTTCCAGATCAGTTGCCGCTCCTCGAGCGGCAAGGCTTCGAGAACGTAGGCGACATCGGCCGGGTGCAGCTTGTCCAGCGTCGCGCGCAGTTCGGCCGACTCGCTCTTGCGCGCAAGCTTCCCCTGCACCTCGAGCAGATTCTGGTGCAGGTCTTCGACTTCGAGGCGCGTCGGGAATTCGCTCATGCGGGTCGGGCTAGGGTAGCTGCGCCGCCGGCATGCGCGCGAGGATGGTTTCGATGCGGCCGGCGACGTAGGGCGTGGTGCGCCCCTGCGCGTAGCGCCGCGGGCTGGGCAGAATCGCCGCGAGGAACGCCGCCTGCGAGGCGTTGAGGGAGGCCGCATCGATGCCGAAGTGGTGGCGCGCGGCAGCTTGCGCGCCGAACACCCCGTCGCCCCACTCCGCGAAATTGAGATAGAGCTCGAGGATGCGGCGCTTGCTCAGGGTGGCTTCCAGCATCCAGGTGATTGCCGCCTCCTGGCCTTTGCGCAACCACGAGCGCTCGCCCCAGAGAAACAGGTTCTTCGCCAGCTGCTGGCTGATGGTCGAAGCGCCCGAGACGACCTTGCCGCGCTTCTGGTTCTTTTCCATCGCCTTGGAGATCGCTTCCCAGTCGAAGCCCTCGTGGCCGACGAATTTCGCATCCTCTGCGGCAACCACGGCGCGCTTGAGCTGCGTCGAGATGCGCTCGTAGTCGGCCCAGTGGTGCGCCAGCTTCGCCTTGGGATCCCTCTCGCGCAAGCGTTCCAGGCGCGCTTCCATGAACGCGCTGGTGGAAGGCTCGTACGCGCGCCACCACAGCACGTGCGCGAAGAACCAGCATTGCACCATGGCCACCACCACCACCAGAGCGCCCAGCGCGTAGCAGAAGACCTTCCAGGAAAGGAACGCCCAGCGCAGCGGGCCAACGCGACTAGTTTTCACGCAGCGCTGCGAGCACCGGCGCGGTGTCGGGGCGTACCCCGCGCCAGACGAGGAAGGATTCCGCCGCTTGCTCGACCAGCATGCCGGCGCCGTCGCGCGCTTCGGCGCCCGCGGCGCGCGCCATGGCAAGAAACGGGGTGTCGCGCCCGTACACCATGTCGTAGCCGAGCGCGCCCGGCGCGAATGCGCCCGGCGGCAGCGGCGGTGCTTCGTCCGTGAGGCCGCTCGAGGTGGCGTTGATGAGCAGGTCGAATTGCGCATCGCCCAGATCGCCGTAGCCGCCGCCCCCGGTGGCGCCAAAACGCTGCGCCAGCGAGCGCGCTCTGGCCGCGGTGCGGTTCGCAATCACGAGGCGCTGCGGCCGCGCCGCAAGCAGCGGTCCGAGCACGCCCTGCGCCGCGCCGCCCGCTCCCATCAGCAGCACGCGCTTGCCCGCGAGCGCACGCCCGAGGTTGGCGGTAATGTCGCGCAGCAGGCCGATGCCATCGGTGTTGTCGCCGCGCAGGCCGCCGGCTTCGAAAATGAGCGTGTTCACCACTCCTGCGGCACGAGCTCTTGTGCTGAGGGCGTCCCGGCAAAGGTCGAACGCCTGCGCTTTGAACGGCACGGTGACGTTTGCGCCGCGCGCGCCTGCCTGCCGAAATTCTTCCACGCTGCGCGCGAAACCTGCGAGCGGCGCTTCAAGCCGCGTGTATTCGATTTCCTGGCGCGTCTGGCGCGCGAACTGGGCGTGAATCCACGGCGATTTCGAGTGGGCGACGGGATTGCCGATCACCGCATAGCGATCGGCCATGCCCTACTCGGTCCAGACCTTGTCGCCCTGAGCGAAGAACCACGTGCGGGTGATCACCAGCAGGTCGGTGTCCTTGCGGATGTCGGCCGAGAACGCCGAAAACGGCGCCGCCATCTGCACAATGCGGAACGCGGCCTGGTCGAGCACCTTGAGGCCCGAGGCCCTGTTGAGGTCGATTGATTCCACCGAGCCATCGGCACGAATCGTCACTGTCAGCTGCAGCGTGCCGTAGAGCTTGCCGCGCGCCTCGGCCGGATAGTTGTGCGTGCCGAGCTTCTCGATCTTGGCGCGCCACTCTTCCTCATACTGCGCGAAGCGGTACTCGCGCGTGTTGGCACCGATGAAACGCTTGCGCGGCCGCTCCTGGTAGGCGTGCGTCTGGCGCGCGATCTGGGCCTGCAGATTGAGGATCGCCAGCGAGCGCTCCGCCAGGTCGCGCCCGAAAACCTGCGGCGGCGCCTCCTCGGCTGCCTGGCGCGCCGATTCGGTGGGCGCTCTGGTGCCGGTATCGCGGCTCAGCGCGAGAAGCCGCTGCTGCTGCGCTTCCAGTTCGGGCTGGCGGCGCTGGGTTTCGGCCAGATCGCGCCCGGGATCGCGCGGGTTGGTGACCGGCGCGGCGGTGGTCGCGCGGCGCTTGTCGTCGGTGTTGCCGCCGCCGTCCAGGTTCGCTTGCGCGAGCGCCTTGGCGCCCGAGGGCTTGTCGCGCGTCTTGGAATTCACCAGGATCACTTCGAGCGGCTGGCTGGCGGATTTCCAGCGCAACGCGTCCGGAAAACGGAACTGGATCGTCAACAGGACGGCATGCAGGAAAATGGAAACCGCGATCGAGATCGCCAGCACGCGGGACTGGCGGTCCAGGCCGCTCCAGTATTCACGCGGATCCAGCAAAGGGTTTGCGGTGGCGCCGTGCAAATTCACCTCATGAAGCGAAGTTCTCCAGCCATTTTAGGCTCTGAGCGGCGATTCCGCTTGTGCAGGATTACACGGGGGCGACCGGACCCAGCGTCTCGCGCCAGGTGCAGGCCAGAGTGCGCTCGATGAGGTCGGGTGCGGCGAGCGCCAGCCGCACGCGCTGACCGGCCGCGAGCACCGGCAGCGACGGCACGCGTACCGCCAGCGGCAGGCCGTCGAGGCGCACCAGGTTTTCGCGCACCACTACGCCCTCGGCCTGCTCCACACCCTCCTGCGCCAGCCAGCGCAGGCACCAGTAGTGCTCCATCGCGCGCTGATGCTCGTCGTAGCCTGCGGTGGTGACTTCGAAGTCGCGCAGCGCCGCGAGCAGCGCCTCGGAGCTGCGCGCAAAGGGCGGCGGCCGGCCGCGCAGGCAGGCCACCAGCTGCCACTGATTCACGAGATCCACGTAGCGGCGCAGCGGCGAGGTCATCCAGGCATAGGTCGCGACGCCCAGGCCTTCGTGCATTTCGGCGCGCACGCTCAGCCTGACCTTGCCCGAGGACTGCACGCGGTAGATGCCGGCGACGTCCTTCTCGGCGAGCTGCTCGCCCCAGCTCGTGTTGGCGAGGATCATGAGCTCCGCGACGAGCTTGTCGAGCGGCGCGCCGCGCTTGCGCGCATGGATCGAGACGCGCTCGTCCGTGACACGGAACGTGTAGTCGACGTTGCTGGCATTGACGCTGGGCTTGCCGCGCAGTTTCTCGAGTGCCAGCGCGAGCAGCCAGAGGGTATGCAGTTCGGTTTCGAACGCGAGGCCTAGCCGCGCGGCGTGGGGTCCGCCCGCCTCGAAAGCGGCGTTCAGCGCCCCCTGCGCGTCATGGCGCAGGTTGGCGGCAACTTTGACGCGCTCGAGCCTGGTATGCCGGCCGCGCAGCGCGAAATCCTGCGCCCCCACGTTCAGGTACAGCGACAGGACCGGCCGCTCCTCGCCCTCGTCGAGCGACAGGCGCCCGACCGCGTCATCGGGGAGCATGGTGAACTTGCGCCCCGGCATGTAGGCCGTCGAGAGCCGCGCGCGCGCGATCGCGTCGAGCGCAGAGCCAGGCGCGAAGGCGAGGCCCGGTGCGGCGATATGGATGCCGACGCGCATTTCGTCCTCCCCGACCCGCGTCACCGAGAAGGCGTCGTCGATCTCCGTGGTGCCGATGTCGTCCAGGCTGAAGGCCTGACAGGCGGCCAGCGGCAGGTCCTCGGGAAGGATCGGCGACTCGTGCGCCGGAAACCCGGTGCCCCTGGGATAGAACTCGTGCACGAAGCGCCCAAGGTGGTAGGCATGGCTGTCGCCGAGCAGGCCGCAGCGCTCAAACAGGCGCGCCGCGGTTAAACCGGTCTGCGCGCAGGCCTCCTCGAGGGCCTTGCTCTCGGGTTTGGCGCGGTCCGGCGCATACAGCAGCTCGTCGCGCAGCTGTGCAATCTCCGGCGGGCACTCGTAGCGCGCGAGCTGTTCCGTCCAGGCGCCGATTTTCTCCTGCAGGAGCTTTTTCTTCTCCACCCCGGCCAGCGCAAGCTTGAGCGTCTCGGCCGGCGCGGCCTGAAAGCGACCCTTGCCGCGGCGATAGAAATACATCGGCGCCGAATGCAGCTTGAACAGCACCCCTGCGCTTTCCACGGGCGCCGGTTCGCGCCCGACATAGTCGCGCGCCAGGTCCTCGAAGCCGAATTCGGCTCCCTTGCGGCACTGCCAGAGGAACTCCGTATCCAGGCCGTCGGCGAATTTGTGCGCCTCGGCGAGCAATTCCGCCGCCGCGGGCCGCTCGAAACTCAGCACCACGCTTGCCGCCTTGATCTTGCTGCGGCGACCGTGCGGGGTCTCCACCTGGTAGGAGGCCGGGTTTTGCGACAGCACCGCCGCGGCCTTGTACTCGCCCGCGTCCTCGTACAGGACATTCATGCTCAGCGCCCCATTCCGGCAAAGGCCAGGATGCGCTCGATGTGCTCGGGAAAGCCCTGCAGCGAGTGATCGCCGCCCTCCCGTATGACCGTGCGCGCGCCGGCGTACTTGTGCACCGCTTCGCGCCAGTCGAGAACCTCGTCGCCTGTCTCCAGCAGCAGGAGATACTTCTCCGGGTCGATGCGCTCGACCAGCAGCGCGCGCCAGCCTGCCAGATGCGCGCGCGTCAGTTCGTAGGGCGCGCCGGTATGCAGGTTCTTCTGCGTGCCGAGGTAGGCTTCCAGTCCCAGGTGCGGCGTGATCGCCGGATTGATGAGCACCGCTCTTGCCCCATGTTTCTCGGCGAGATAAGTGGCATAGAAGCCGCCAAGGGATGAGCCCAGATAGCAGACGTTCGATTTGCCCCTGACCAGCTTTTCTATTTCCCTGATCGCTTCGCCGGGAGTATCGGGCAGCGCCGGGCAGGCGTAGTGCGAGGCGAGCCCCCTGCCCTCCATGGTCGAACGCATCAGCTGCGCCTTGTGGGAGGCAGGCGAGCTGTTGAAACCGTGCAGGTAGACCAGCATCGCGGCGTCAATTCCGCCCGAGCGCGGCAAGCAGCTTCTGGTGGATGCCATCGAAGCTGCCGTTCGACATCACCAGGATCCGATCGCCGTCGCGCGCTTCGGCCGCGATCGCAGCGACGAGCGCATCGAGCTTCGCCTCGCAACGGGCGCCCACGCCCAGCTGCGCGAAGAGCGCGGCGGCGTCCCAGGCAATACCTGCGCTGTAGATGTAGACGCGGTCGGCGCGCGCAAAGCTCGCCGGCAGCGCTTCGGCCATGACGCCTTTTTTCAGCGTGTTGGAGCGCGGCTCGAATACGGCAAGGATGCGCCCGGCGCCATCGCGCTCGCGCGATCCTTTGATGCGCTCGCGTAGAGCGGCGATGGTTTCCCGGATCGCTGTCGGATGGTGCGCAAAATCGTCGTAGACACCCACGCCCCGTGCCGTGCCTTTCAGTTCGAGGCGGCGCCGCACGCCGCTAAAACCGGCCAGCGCCTCGAGCGCGGCTTGCGGTTCCACGCCGGCATGGCGCGCGGCGGCGACCGCGGCAAGCGCATTCAGGCGGTTGTATTCCCCCGCGAGCGTCCATCGGAGGCGGCCGACTGCCCTGCCCTGCCAGGCAATCTCGACGGTGCCCTCCCTGTCCGGCTCCCCCGTCTCCCATCCCCCCGCGACACCGAATTCTTCCGTTTGGGTCCAGCACCCGTGCCCGAGAACCCGCTTCAACGCGGGGTCGCGACCGTTGACGATGATCCGGCCAGAGCTGGAGATGATACGCACCAAATGATGGAATTGGCGCTCGATATCGGCAATATCGCCGAAGATGTCTGCATGATCGAACTCCAGGTTGTTCAGAATGGCGGTCTTTGGCCGGTAATGCACGAATTTGGAGCGTTTGTCGAAGAACGCCGTGTCGTACTCATCGGCCTCGATGACGAAGTACTCCGAGGTACCTAACCGGGCCGATACGCCCAGATCCGGGGCCAACCCGCCGATGAGGAACCCCGGGGCACGCCCGGTGGAGGCCAGGATCCAGGCAAGCATGGAAGAAACGCTCGTCTTGCCGTGGGTCCCAGCAACAGCCAGCACCCACTTACCTATCAATGCGTGCTCGGCCAGCCACTGCGGGCCAGAAACGTAGCGATCGCCACGGTCGAGGATCGCCTCCATGAGCTGATTGCCGCGCGTCACGACGTTGCCTACCACCCACAGATCCGGGGCGAGGCGGAGCTGGTCAGCGCCGTAGCCTTCTAGGAGTTCGATGCCGAGCGCGCTCAATTGCTCGCTCATCGGCGGATAGACCTTGGCATCGCAACCGGTAACGCGATACCCCGCCTGCTTCGCAATGGCGGCGACGCCGCCCATGAAGGTGCCGCAGATGCCGAGAATGTGGAGATGCACTGCGAATGCTGCCGGCCGGGGGAAGGCGGCGATTGTACGCGAGCACTGCGCTATGATCGCCCGCATGAGCCGCAATAACGGGCGGCAAAACGGCATGCGGGCACGCATCGCGGCCGCGGCGGCCCGCCTCATGGCCGAAGACGGCATCAACGACTTCGCGCTCGCCAAGAGAAAAGCCGCGCGCGCGCTGGGCGCGGCCCCGACCGAGGGCCTGCCGGGCAACGACGAAATCGAAACCGAGCTGCGCGCCTACCTCGCGCTCTACCAGGCCGAGGAGCATCCGGAGCGCGTCGCCGGGCTGCGCGCCATCGCGCTCGAGGCGATGAACGTGCTGGAGCGATTCAAGCCCTATCTCACCGGGACGGTGCTCGCGGGCACTGCCGGCCCGTACGCGGAAATCGAGCTGCAGCTCTTTCCGGAAAGCACCAAGGAGGTCGAGCTCTTCCTCATCGAGCGCAACATTGCCTACGCGGCGAGCGACGAGCGGCGCTACACCGGCGATCGCGCGCGCGCCGTGGCGGTGATCACGCTCGACTGGCAGGGCGTGGCGCTGATCCTGTCGGTGTTCGATCCACGCGACGAGCGCTCGGCGCTCAAGACCACGCGCGCCGGCCGCGTAACGGTTCGTGCCGGGATCGCGGAGGTGCGCGCCCTGGTGGAACTTAAGCCGGGCGGTGCGGCGCATGAAGCCCGGCCGGCGTGAAGCCCTGATTCTTGGCGCCGCGGGCCTGGCGGCCGCCGCGGCCGGCTTCCTGCTCGGGCCGCTCGTGCTCCGATCTACCGGGAATGACGGTTCGGGCGAGGCCTCGGGAACCGGCGATAGCGCGCTGCGTGCCGGCGCCTTCCCGGATTTGACCGGACAGATACGCCGGCTGAGCGAGTGGCGGGGAAGGGTCCTGGTCTGCAACTTCTGGGCGACCTGGTGCGCGCCCTGCCGGGAGGAAATCCCCATGCTCATGACGGTAAGGGCAAAATATGCCTCAGCCGGACTGGAGATTGTCGGTATCGCCGTTGATAATCCCACTAACGTCCGTCAATTTGCAGCAACGTTCAAGATCTCGTATCCGGTCCTACTGGCCGAAGCCGATGGGCTCGACCTGATGCGGGCGCTCGGGAATAGCGGCGGAGGCCTGCCCTACACGGTGGTCGCGGATCGGCAGGGCGGGGTCGTGTATCGCAGGCTGGGGGTATTGAAGGAGGCGGACCTGGATGCGATCCTCGCCCCATTGGCTCGGAACGCCGCCTAAGGGAGAGGGAAGGGAAGGGCAATTTCGGCTAAAATGCCACCTTCTGTAGCGAACATGACCAAAAAACCGAAATCCAAATCCGTACTGGTATTGCACGGCCCCAACCTGAACCTGCTCGGCACGCGCGAGCCCGGGATCTACGGCCGTGAAACCCTCGAACTCATCAACCGCCGTCTGCTCTCCAGCGCGAGGGAGGCGGGGATCGGGCTGGAGTGCTTCCAGACCAACCACGAGGGGGTCATGGTCGACCGTGTCCAGGAGGCTGGGCGACAAGGGGTCGGCTTCATCGTACTCAATCCGGCCGCCTTTACCTACTCCAGCATCGCCCTGCGCGATGCCCTGACCGCGGTGCAGATCCCGTTCATCGAGGTGCATCTGTCCAATATCCACGCCCGCGAACCCTGGCGCGCGCAATCCCATTTCACCGCGGTCGCCGTCGGCAGCATTCTCGGCCTGGGCGGCCGCGGCTACGACCTGGCTCTCGACTACGCCATCGCGCGGCTGCAGTCCCGCCGCTGACTCGTTACCGCTAATCCGGATGGCGGGCCTGGCCCGCCGCAGGAGAGAAAATCATGGACCTGCGCAAGCTGAAGAAGCTCATCGACCTGGTTCAGGAGTCAGGCATCGGCGAGCTCGAAATCACCGAAGGCGAAGAACGCGTGCGCATCGCGCGCGGCGGAGCCGTCAGCGTCACCCCGCTAGCCGCCCCTGCCCCCGCCGGCATCGCCGTGCCCGCCGTCGCCGCTGCGGCGGCGCCAGCCACGCCGCCCGCGCAGGGCGCCGCCGAACCGGCGCCGGAAGGGCACCTCGTCAAGTCGCCGATGGTGGGGACGTTCTATCGCGCCCCCTCGCCCGAGGGCAAGCCCTTCGTCGATGTCGGCGCCACGATCAAGGCCGGCGACACGGTCTGCGTCATCGAGGCGATGAAACTCATGAACGAGATCGAGTCCGACGCCTCGGGCGTGGTGAAGGCGATCCTGGTCGAGAACGGCCAGCCGGTCGAATACGGCCAGGCCCTCTTCGTCATTGGATAGCTGAGCGGTGTTCGAAAAGATCCTCATCGCCAACCGTGGCGAGATCGCCCTGCGTATCCAGCGCGCCTGCCGCGAACTGGGCATCCATACCGTGGTGGTGCATTCCGAAGCCGATACCGAGGCGAAGTACGTCAGGCTCGCCGACGAATCGGTGTGCATCGGCCCGGCTCCGGCGGCGGCGAGCTACCTGAACATTCCGGCCATCATCAGCGCCGCCGAGGTGACCGACGCCGAGGCGATCCACCCGGGCTACGGTTTCCTGTCGGAGAACGCCGACTTCGCCGAAAAGGTGGAGGCGAGCGGCTTCGTCTTCATCGGCCCGCATCCGGAGAACATCCGCCTCATGGGCGACAAGGTCAACGCCAAGCAGGCGATGATCAAGGCCGGCGTGCCGGTGGTGCCGGGATCCGAGGGCGCGCTGCCGGAGCAGGGCGCGGAGACCGTGAAGATCGCGCGCAAGGTCGGCTATCCCGTGATCATCAAGGCCGCGGGCGGGGGCGGCGGGCGCGGCATGCGCGTGGTGCATACCGAGGCGGCGCTGCTCAACGCGGTCAACCTCACGCGGCAGGAGGCGCTCGCCGCCTTCGGCAACGGCACCGTGTACATGGAGAAATTCCTCGAGAACCCGCGCCACATCGAGATCCAGGTGTTCGCCGATGAGCACAAGAACGCGGTCTACCTCGGCGAGCGCGACTGCTCGATGCAGCGCCGGCACCAGAAGATCATCGAGGAGGCGCCGGCGCCCGAACTCACGCCGAAGCAGCGCGAGCGCATCGGCGAGCGCTGCGCCGAGGCCTGCCGCAAGATCGGCTACCGCGGCGCCGGTACGTTCGAGTTCCTGTACGAAAACGGCGAGTTCTATTTCATCGAGATGAACACGCGCTTGCAGGTCGAGCATCCGGTGACCGAGATGATCACGGGCCTCGACCTGGTGCAGCTGCAGATCCGCGTCGCCAACGGCGAGAAGCTGCCTTTCCGGCAAAAGGACATCGAGCTGCGCGGCCACGCCATCGAATGCCGCATCAACGCCGAGGATCCCTACCGCTTCACGCCTTCGCCGGGCCGCATCACCTCCTACCACCCGCCGGGCGGGCCGGGCATCCGCGTCGATACACACGTCTACGCCGGCTACACCGTGCCGCCCAACTACGATTCCATGGTGGGCAAGGTCATCGCTTATGGCGCGACGCGCGAACAGGCGATCGGACGCATGCGCATCGCGCTTTCCGAAATGGCGGTCGAAGGCATCCAGACCAACATTCCCCTGCACCTCGAGTTGCTGCACGACCTGCGCTTCATGCGCGGCGGCACCTCGATCCATTACCTCGAGCAGAAGCTCGCCGAGGAGACGAAGCAGAAAAAAAAGTAGGCCGGTGGCCTGGCTCTCGATCACATTGGAGCTCGAACCGCCGCAGGCCGAGGCCTTGTCCGATGCGCTACTCGAGGCGGGCGCAGAATCGGTCGCGCTCGAGTCGACCTCGAGCGATCCGGCCACGCTCGAACCCGGCGCGCGCCTGCGCGTCGTCGCGCTCGCCCGCGCCGCCGCCGATCCGGCCGCACTCGTGAGCGCCGCCGCCACGATCGCCGCAATCACGGCACCGGAGTACACGGTGGCGCCGCTCGCAGAGGAGGACTGGGTGCGGCGTTCGCAATCCCAGTTCGGCCCGATCCGCATCGGCGAACGCTTGTGGATCGTGCCGAGCTGGCACACGCCGCCCGAACCGCAGGCGATGGTGCTACGGCTCGATCCGGGCCTCGCCTTCGGCACTGGCAGCCACGTCAGTACGCGCCTGATCCTGCAGTATCTGGAAAAGCACCTGCGTGCCGGGCAGAGCGTGCTGGACTATGGGTGCGGCTCGGGTATATTGGCCATCGCCGCCGGCAAGCTCGGCGCGGGCGAGATCGCTGCCACCGACATCGACCCGCAGGCGCTCGCAACCACCGTCGCGAACGCGGCCGGTAACGACGTCGTCCTGAGCGTGACGGCGCCGGAGTCGCTGCCCCCCGGAGCTTTCGACCTGGTGCTCGCCAACATCCTCGCCGCCCCCCTCATTGCACTGGCGCCATTGCTCGCCGCGCGCACGCGCGCCGGCGGGCGCATCCTGCTCTCCGGCATCCTCGAATCGCAGGCGACCGAAGTCGCGGCGACCTATGCGCCGGATTTCCATGCCAGTGTCATCGCCGTGGACGAGGGCTGGGCATTGGTGGGCGGAGAGCGCAGGTGAACCTCACCACCCGCTGCCCTGAATGCGGTACCGCGTTTCGCGTCCAACCGCTGCAACTGTCGGCGCGCGGCGGCAAGGTGCGCTGCGGCAAATGCTCCCACGTGTTCGACGGCGTGACCGCGCTGGTGGCCGAAGGCCAGCAGGGCAGCCAGACCGAGGCGGAGACCGAACCGTCGCCGCAGCTTGCGCTGTTCGAAGCGGCGCGCAAGGGACCGCTCGGCGCCGGCGAGGCCGCGAACGAAGACGCGACCGGGGCGGAATTCCTCGAAGAGCCGCCGCCGCCCCGGCGCCGCGTCGCCTGGGCGCTCGGTGCCGTGCTCGCGTTCCTCGCGCTCGCGGCCCAGGCGGTGCATTATTTCCGTACCGAGATCGCGGTGCTGGTTCCCGAGACGCGACCCTACCTTGCCGCGGCCTGCGCCACGCTCGGATGCGAACTGAAGCTGCCGCGGCGGCCCAAACTCATGGCGATCGAATCCTCCGACCTGCAGGCCGACGGCCGGCGCGACAACGTGATCGTGCTCAACGCGGTACTGCGCAACCAGGCGCAATTCGCGCAGGAGTACCCGGCGCTCGAGCTCACGCTCACCGACGAGCGCGACGAAGCGGTGGCGGGGCGCGTGCTCATGCCGGCCGACTACCTCGCGGGCCACAGCGCGGAGCAACTCGCGCGCGGCATCGGCGCGGGCACCGACGCGGCCTTGCGCATTTATTTCGACACCGGCGGCATGCGCGCCATCGGCTACCGCATGTACCTGTTCTTTCCATGACAAGGGAGCAACGTATTTGAAAACGCTGGTCACCGGCTCGATGGCCTACGACACGATCATGGTGTTCCCGGACCGCTTCCGCAATCACCTGCTCGCCGACCAGCTGCATATCCTCAACGTCTGCTTCCTGACCCCGGAGATGCGGCGCGAGTACGGCGGCACCGCCGGCAATATCGCCTACAACCTGAAATTGCTGGACGATGACCCGCTGCTGATGGCGACCGTGGGCGAGGACATCGCGCCCTATCTCGAGCGGCTCAAGCGCCTGGGCATCGGCACCGGCGCGCTCAAGCACATCTCGGGGCAGTTCACGGCGCAGGCGTTCATCACCACCGACCTGGACAACAACCAGATCATCGCCTTCCACCCCGGCGCGATGAACCACTCGCACGAGAACCGCATCGGCCCGGAGCTGGGCGCGACGCTCGCGATCGTCGGCCCGGACGGCAAGGAGGGCATGCTGCAGCATTCGCGCCAGTGCGCGGCGCACGGCATTCCGCTGCTGTTCGACCCGGGGCAGGGGCTGCCGATGTTCTCGGGCGATGAATTGATGGAAATGGTAAAGCTCGCCGACTTCCTCGCGGTCAACGACTATGAGGGCAAGCTGCTGGAGGAGAAAACCGGCCGCAAGCTCGAAGTGATTGCGCGCGACCTGAAGGCGCTGGTGCTGACGCTGGGCGCGCAGGGCTCGGTGATCTTCGCCGGCGGCAAGCGCCACGAAATCGCCTGCGTGGCCGCAGACAGCGTGCTCGATCCGACCGGCTGCGGCGACGCCTACCGCGCCGGCCTGCTCTACGGCATCGGCCACGGCTGGGACTGGCCCAGCACGGGGCGCCTCGCTTCGGTCATGGGCTCCATCAAGATCGCGCACCGCGGCGCGCAGAACCACGCGCCCTCGCTCGATGAAATCTCGATGCGCTACCAGAAGGCTTTCGGTCCCTCACCGCTCTAGGCGAGCTGCCGGCGGATTTTTTCCGCGTGGCTTTCGAGTTTTTCCCGCGGCGGATTCTTCACCGGCCAGACGAGCTCCATGCCATCGGCGGCGTGGCGCGGCAGCAAGTGCACGTGGTAGTGGAACACCGTTTGGCCCGCCGCCTTGCCGTTCGCCTGATAGACTGACAGGCCTTCCGGTTCAAATGCTTTTTTTATCGCCTGCGAGATCTTGACGCTAGCGCGAGCGATCGCTTCGGCCTGCGCCACTTCGAGCTCGAAAAGACTGGCGGCGTGCTTTTTCACGGCCACCAGCACGTGGCCCGGATTGACCTGGCCCAGGTCCATGAAGGCGAGCGTGTGCTCGTCCTCGTAAACGCGCGTCGATGGAATCTGGCCCGCGACGATTTTGCAGAACACGCAATCGCTCATTCCTTCCCTCTCGCAAGTTGATAGCCGGGAGAGGGTACCTGCACCAGCCAGCGGTCCTCAAGCCGCAGCGCCGTAAGCGGCCCGCCCCAGACGCAGCCGGTATCGAGGCCGGCGACCCGAGGATTCAACTGCAGCCCGGCCTGCGACCAGTGCCCGAAGACGATTTGTGCTTCATCCGCCCGCCGCGTCTCATGCCACACGCTGAAGCCCGCAGGCGGCGTCTTGCCGGTGGCGTGAAACTCCATCGTCCCGTCTGCAGTGCAAAAGCGCATCCGCGTCATCGCATTCACGATCACGCGCAACCGGTCCCAGCCGGCAAGCGAATCCTCCCAGCGCTCCGGCGTGCTGCCATACAGGTTCTTGAGGAAGTCCTGGTAATCGGCTCCGGTCAGGGCTGCTTGCACCTCTTTTCCCAGCGCTTCGGCCTGCCGAATGCTCCAGGTCGGCAACAGTCCCGCATGCACCATCGCCCAGTTGCCTTCGACGTGCACCAGCGGCCGCGTGCGCACCCAGGCCACGAGCTCTTTCGCATCCGGTGCGCCAAGCACGTCGGTAAAGGTGTCGTCCTTGCGTTTGCGCTCGAGCCCCTCGAACTGCGTCAGCAGGTGCAGATCGTGATTGCCGAGGACCACCGTGGCGCACTCGCCCAGCCCCATGACGAAGCGCAGCACCTCAAGCGACTTGGGGCCGCGGTTGACCAGGTCGCCCACGAGCCACAACCGGTCGCAGGTGCGATCGAAACCCACGCGCTCAAGCAGCAGCTGCAGCTCGTCGTAACAGCCTTGCACATCGCCGATCGCGTAGGTTGCCATGCTTGCAGCGGATCAGGATTCCGGCAACAGCTCGCCAAGCGCGTACAGCGTCTTCTGCGGAAAGCGCTCCTGCGGGTAGTAGTGCGCAATGACTTCCATGGCCTTCGCGTAGCTCCTGATATCCAGCAGGCGCAGAAGGAAGCGCACGTCGTCCTCGTCGTGGAACTCGGCGCCGATCCGGAATGCCAGGCATTTCATTGCCAGAAGATACCCCGGCTGCGCCACCATGACGCGCAGGTGGCTCAGTTCCAGCCAGGGTCGGTAGTCACCGCGCTCGCTGAGATAACCCTTTACCGCGTCGTTCAGCCAATCGGCCGCGACACCCGAGCTCGCCGCGACGCGCGCCGCCGCTTCGCGCACCTCACGTGCCGGGCGAAAGTGCGCGTCTACGTCCTCGGTCGACTGCCGCGCCGCATGCGCGAGGCACATAACCGCTCCGCCCACGAGGTAGAGCTCGCCCTTGATCTCACCGGCGGCGAGTTCGTCATTCAATCTGCCGAACAGACCGCGCAATTCCTTCGCCGAAAGCCCCGCCACCTCAGACCTGGCCGCCAACCACGGTATCCACGAAGAGATTGCGTCGCCGGAAAGCCGCCGGAGAATTCCTCAGCAGGTGCAGGCGCAGGCTCGTCAGTGCACTGCCGAAGGCCGGCTGCGCCAATGGCGGAATTTCCCGCGTCCAGGCAGGGGGGTTTTCGCCGGACTGCGCGCAAACATGCTCGACCATCGCGGCGACGGTATTGGCTAGCTGCTCCGGCAAGCCGGCCGGCGGCCGCGCCTCGATCGCGCTCGCGAGTTCTCCCGCGGCGAGATTCGCGAGCCAATGGCTGAACGCCGCGAGGGGGATCCGCCTGTCGTCCGCCTGCAGGATGTCCCGCAAATGAGCACGCCACTGCGCCGAACGGCCCGGCAGCAGCTTGCCCAGCACGTAGGCCGACATTCCCAGGCCGGCCTGCCGCGCGGCGCGTTCGATCTGTGCTTTCTCGGCCAGGGTCACGCGAATCTGCAGTTGGGCGGACTTCATGCGGGCAGCATGAGTGATTCCGGAATGATTGTCAATACATCTGTATTGACGTTTTCAAACTTCTAGAAAGACGCGTCCAGCCGCCGATACTGGATGGCTTCCGCAATGTGCGCGGCACCAATCGCCGCTTCGCCCGCGAGATCCGCAATCGTGCGCGCCACGCGCAGCACGCGGTGGTAGGCGCGCGCCGAGAGCAGCAGCCGCGCGAGGGCGTGGCGCAACAGTTGATCGCCCTCCTTGTCGGTGGCGCACAGGCGATCGATGTCGCGCGTGCCGAGCAGGCTGTTCGGCACGCCTTGGCGCTCGAGCTGGCACAGGTGCGCGCGAAGGACCCGCGTGCGTATCGCCGTGCTCGATTCCGTGGCGCCTGGCGTCATGAGATCGGCGTCGCGCGGCGCAGGAACTTCGAGTTTGATGTCGACGCGGTCGGCGAGCGGGCCCGAGACACGGCCGCGGTAGCGCGCGATGCGCTCGGGCGTGCAGCGGCAGCGCCCGGCGGGCGAACCGCAATGGCCGCAGGGGCAGGGATTCATCGCCGCGACAAGCTGGAAGCGCGCCGGGAACTGCGACTGGCGCGCGGCGCGCGAGATCGACACCTTGCCCGATTCGAGCGGCTCGCGCAGCGATTCGAGCACGTCGCGATCGAACTCCGGCAGTTCGTCGAGGAACAGCACGCCGCGATGCGCGAGAGAAATTTCTCCCGGTCGCGGCAAGGCGCCGCCACCGACCATGGCCGCGCCCGAGGCGCTGTGATGCGGCGAACGATAGGGCCGCTCGCCCCAGCGCGCCGCTTCGAAGCCCGCGGCCGAGACCGAATGGATCGCCGCCACTTCGAGCGCCTCGGCTTCGGAGAGCGGCGGCAGGATCCCCGGAAAGCGCGCCGCGAGCATCGACTTGCCGGTGCCGGGCGGTCCCATCATCAGCACGCTATGCCCGCCCGCGGCTGCGACTTCGAGCGCGCGCTTCGCCTGCGGCTGGCCTTTCACTTCGCTGAAATCCGGATAGACGTGCGCAGGCGCACGCTCCGCCGCTTCGAAGCGTGGCAGCTTCGCCTCGCCGCAAAGGTGCGCGACGACTTCGAGCAGCGTGCGGGCGGGGAGCACGTGTGCGCCCTCGGCGAGCGCCGCCTGCGGCGCGTTCGCTTCGGGCAGCACGAACGCACGCGACGAGGCGCGCGCCTGCAGCGCCATCGCCAGCGCACCGCGCACCGGCCGCAGGTCGCCGGTGAGGGAGAGTTCGCCCGCGAATTCGTGCGCGGCGAGTGCATCGGGCGCGATCTGCCCGCTCGCGGCGAGGATGCCGATGGCGATCGGCAGGTCGAAGCGGCCGGAATCCTTGGGCAGGTCGGCCGGGGCGAGATTCACCGTGATGCGGCGCGCGGGAAATTCAAACTGGGTGTGGTTGAGCGCGGCGCGCACGCGATCCTTCGCCTCGCGCACCTCGGTGTCGGGCAGCCCGACGATGGTGAACGAAGGCAATCCCGGCCCGAGGTGCACTTCCACCGCCACTTCGGGCGCATCGATTCCCGCGAGCGCGCGGCTCGCTACTGTTGCCAGCGACATGGGCCTCCCGCTGCAAACAACGCAGCACGGGGCGCTAAGGTTTACGCGCCTCGAGTTCGGCGACGCGGGCTTCGAGCGCGGCGAGCTTCGCCTGGGCCTGCTCGAGCAGCTTCTTGTGGACTTCGAGGTCCTCGCGCGCGGCGAGGTCGAAGCGCTCGAAGAAGGCGCCCAACAGCGCGTGCAGGTTTTTCTCCACATCCTGGGCGGGTGAATTGCGCAGCGCCTCGGCCAGGCGCGCGCGCAGATTTTCCAGCGGATTGGCCTCATCCATGCCCGCGAGGGTACACGAGCGAGATAACCCTACTGGCGACTCGCACCCCGGCAGGGCATGTCCGTGATGCGAACACCCCACGCTGGTGCATCACGCTCCCTCGGGTTTCCCATGCCATCCGTAACTCATTGATTAATAGTCTAAATTCACCTGGCACACAAAGTGCTAATGGGATCCAGCGTCCATCGATCCAGGGAGATTTATCCATGCGCAATACGCTTCTTGCCGTTTCACTTGCCACTGCCGCTCTTGCGGTCCCCAGCCTTGCAGACGCGCAGGCCCCGGCGGCAGCGGCCCCAGCCTCGCCGCATACCTTCACCGGCAACGTCGGCCTCTACAGCGACTACCGCTTCCGCGGGATTTCGCAGACTTTCAAACAGCCTGCGATCCAGGGCGGTTTCGATTACTCGCATTCCAGCGGCTGGTACGCCGGTAACTGGAACTCGAGCATCAACACGGGCGCAGGCTTTCCCGGCGGCGGAATCGAAATGGACTTCTACGGCGGCTGGAAGAAGACCTGGGGCGACTGGGGTCTGGACCTGGGCGCCATCTACTACTATTACCCGGGCACGGACGCGACCGCCGCTAACTTTCCCGCCAACCCGAAGAATGGCAAAACCCACACCGGCGGCGTGAACAACACCGAACTCTACATTGGTGGCTCATGGACGTGGCTTTCTCTCAAGTACTACCACGGCGTGAGCGACTACTTTTCGCTGCCTGACACCAAGAAATCGGACTACCTGGACCTCTCGGGCACGTACGACCTCGGCAACGGCTGGGGGATCGTCGGCCACATCGGCTCGTTCAAGCTGAAGAACTGGGACTCGGGTGCGCGCAACACGAAAGCCAACTACACGGACTGGAAGATCGGCGTGACAAAAGACTTCTCCGGGTGGGTGCTCGCCGCGTCCTACATCGACACCAGCGGCAAGGGCTCCTGTACGCCGGTCGCCACCCTCACCGAGTTCTATTGCTTCGGCAACAGCGCTTCGGGCGCCACGAAGACCAAGGACGCGAGCAGCGGGACGGTGGTGTTCTCGGTCAGCAAGACTTTCTGAGGCCGTCATGAAACTCGTCACCGCCATCATCAAGCCGTTCAAGCTCGACGAGGTGCGAGAAGCGCTCTCGGCGATCGGCGTACAGGGCATCACGGTCACCGAGGTGAAGGGCTTCGGACGGCAGAAAGGGCACACCGAGCTCTACCGCGGTGCCGAGTACGTGGTGGACTTCCTGCCGAAAGTGAAGATCGAGGCCGCGATCAAGACCGACATGCTCGAGCGCGCGCTCGAAGCGATCGAAAAAGCCGCCAATACCGGCAAGATCGGTGATGGCAAGATTTTCGTGTTCGACCTGGAAAAGGTCGTGCGCATACGCACCGGCGAAACAGACGCCGCGGCGATCTAGGGAGAACAAGATGAAGCAGCTGATTGCAGTGATCGCGATGCTCGCGCTGTTCGCAGGCGCAGGCGGTGCGCTTGCCCAGGACAAGGACAAGGCGCCCGAAAAAGCCGCTGCCGAGGCGAAAGCCGAACCGGCCAAGGCGGAGACCAAGCCTGCGCCTGCGCCCAACAAGGGCGACGTGGCGTGGATGCTGACTTGCACTGCGCTGGTGCTGATGATGAGCGTGCCGGCGCTGGCGCTCTTCTACGGCGGCATGGTGCGGGCGAAAAACATGCTCTCGATGCTGATGCAGGTCTTCGTCGTGTTCTCGCTCGTCACGGTGCTGTGGTGCATCTACGGCTACAGCCTCGCGTTCACCGAGGGCAACGCCTATTTCGGCGGTCTGGACCGGCTGTTCCTGAACGGCACCTTCGACAACGTCAAGGGCGAGTTCGCCATGGCGGCGACCTTCTCCAAGGGCGTCGTGATCCCGGAACTGGTGTTCGTCGCCTTCCAGGCGACCTTCGCCGCGATCACCTGCTGCCTGATCCTCGGCGCCTTC
>SBAS01000103.1 GCA_005240145.1 Nitrosomonadales bacterium
AGTACACTTATCCACAAACCAGACTATGACGGGAAGGCAAAAGCCCCTGGTCAAAATTCAACGCGCAGAGCTGGTCAAATTTAAACGCGCGCCGACACCTCAAGGCGACCGACGTTCCGGTGGTGGCGTTTTCGGTCGGTGAAGAAGAACTGCGCGGCGTGGACACCAAGCCGCTGGTCGGCCACCTCGCGGCCTGGAACTACTTCATGTCGCAGAAGAACCCGGCCAACGACGCCTGGAAGAAGCAGTGGGCCACCTACGCCAAGAAGATGAAGCTGGCCGGCGCCGACAAGCCCCTCACCAACGATCCGATGGAAGCGGCCTGGATCGGCATCCACATGTGGAAGCAGGCGGTCGAGAAGGCGAAGTCCACCGACGTCGACAAGGTCATCGCGGCCATGGCGGGCCAGACCTACAAGGCGCCCTCGGGCATCACCTCCACCATGGACCCGAAGAACCATCACCTGCACAAGGCGGTGTTCATCGGCGAAGTGCAGGCGAACGGCCAATTCAATGTGGTCTGGCAGACCAAGGGCCCGGTCAAGGCCGAGCCGTGGAGCCCGTTCATCGCCGGCAACGACAAGAAGAAGGGCGAGCCGGACGGCAAGACGATCATCACCAAGTAACGTCGGCTTTTGCGACAATGAAGGGGCCGCCACGCGCGGCCCCTTCTTCGTAAATGCGCATACTTTTAATCGGCTTGTCGTGGTTGGTCGCATCGGGCGCGCTCGCGCTGGATGCGGCGACCGTCAACAAGCTCGGTTTCGGCGACGGCGACGAGAAAATCGCCGCCATCGCCGCGCTGGTCGCCGAGGGCGATCCCGCGGCGGCGGCGCTGCTGCAGGCGGCGATGGACGGCGAGCTGCAGGTGGCAGGCAAGCGGGTACTGATCGTCAAGAGAGAGGGCGCGGTGGATGCCGCGACCGGCGCCAAGGTATCGCCGCTGCCGGAGGGGCGCGAGGACGTGATCTTCAACAATCGCCTGCGCCGCGAACTCGGCGGCGCGCTGGCGGCGCTCTGGCTGATTTCACCCGACCGCGCAGTGCGGCTGGCGGCGGCCAAGGAGCTGACCGGCAACGCCGACGAGGCGATGCTGCCGCTGATCAAGAAGGCGCTCGCGAAAGAGACCGACGCCGGGGTGAAGCAACTGCTCGAACTCACGCAGGCGAGCCTCGAACTCAAGACCGGCGCCAAGGAGTCGCGCCTGGGCGCGGTGCGCACCCTCGGCCAGTCCACGAATCCGAACACCAAGATGCTGCTGCTCGCGATCCTCGAGAAAAACAAGGAGGGCGTTTTCACCGAGCCCGACGAGGACATCCGCATCGAGGCGCAGAAGAGCCTGCGGGAGCTGGAGGCGAGGCTCGCCTGGGGCGAGCGCGCCGGCGTGCTCTTCACCAGCGTATCGCTGGGTTCGGTCCTGCTGCTCGCCGCGCTGGGCCTCGCCATCACCTACGGGCTGATGGGCGTGATCAACATGGCGCACGGCGAACTCATCATGGTGGGCGCCTATACCACCTACGTGGTGCAGAACCTGTTCAAGCGCACCGAATTCTTCGATTGGTATCCGCTCGCGGCGGTGCCGGCTTCGTTCCTCGTTGCCGCTGCGGTGGGCATGGCGCTCGAACGGCTGGTGATCCGCTGGCTCTACGGCAGGCCGCTCGAGACGCTGCTCGCGACCTGGGGCATCAGCCTGATGCTGATCCAGACGGTGCGCACGATCTTCGGCGCCGCCAACGTGCAGGTCGAGAATCCCGCCTTCATGTCCGGCGGCATCGAACTGTTCACCGGCGTGGTCATGCCCTGGAGCCGGATCTACATCATTGCCTTTGCCGCCCTGGTCCTGTTCCTGATGTATTGCCTGCTGACCAAGACGCGCCTGGGGCTTTTCGTGCGCGGCGTGACGCAGAACCGCGCCATGGCCTCCTGCGTCGGCGTGCCGACGGCGCGCGTCGATACCTGGGCCTTCGGCCTGGGTTCGGGCATCGCGGGCCTGGCCGGCTGCGCGCTCTCGCAGATCGACAACGTCGGCCCGAACCTGGGCCAGAACTACATCGTCGATTCGTTCATGGTGGTGGTGCTGGGCGGCGTCGGGCAACTGGCCGGAACCGTGTACGCGGCGCTGGGTCTGGGCTTCGCCAACAAGCTGCTCGAGGCCTGGCAGGGCGCGGTACTGGCCAAGATCGCGGTGCTGGTGTTCATCATTTTCTTCATCCAGAAGCGGCCGCAGGGCATGTTCGCCCTCAAGGGCCGCGCGCTGGACGCATGACGTGAACACGCCGACGGGCGCAATGGCGGGCGGAATCAGCCGGCGCCTGTACGGCCCGCGCGGCTGGGCGATCCTGGCGCTGTGCTCGATCGCGATCTTCGTCGTCATGCCGCTGCTCAACTTGGCGGTGCCGGCGCACAGCCCGTTCCACGTCTCGGCGTACTGGGTGACGCTGTTCGGCAAGATCATGTGCTACGCCATCGTCGCGGTCGCCCTGGACCTGGTGTGGGGCTACGCGGGCATCCTGTCGCTCGGCCACGGCTTGTTCTTCGCGCTCGGCGGCTACGCCTTCGGCATGTACCTGATGCGCCAGATCGGCTCGGACGGCCAGTACCGCCAGCCGATGCCGGATTTCATGGTGTTCCTCGACTGGAAGGAATTTCCCTGGCAGTGGTGGAACTCGGATTCCTTCCTGTGGTGCGCCATGCTGGTGGTCGTCGTGCCAGGGCTGCTTGCGTACGTCTTCGGCTACTTCGCCTTCCGCTCGAGGGTCAAGGGCGTGTACCTCTCGATCATCACGCAGGCGCTGACCTTCGCCGCGATGCTGCTCTTTTTCCGCAACGCCACCGGCTTCGGCGGCAACAACGGCTTCACCGATTTCAGGCGCATCCTCGACATCCCGATCGCCACGCCGCAGACGCGCATGGCGCTCTTTGCCATTACCGGCGCGACGCTGATAGGCACGCTGCTGCTCGCGCGCTGGCTCACCACCTCGCGCTTCGGCCGCGTGCTGGCCGCGATCCGCGACGCCGAGCAGCGCGTCATGTTCTGCGGCTACGACACGGTGCACTACAAGCTGTTCGTGTGGACCCTGTCGGCGGTCATCTGCGGCATCGCGGGTGCCCTCTACGTGCCGCAGGTCGGCATCATCAACCCTGGGGAGATGTCGCCCGCGAATTCCATCGAGATCGCGATCTGGGTCGCGGTCGGCGGCCGCGGCACGCTCGTCGGGCCGATACTCGGCGCGGGCCTGGTCAACGGCGCGAAGAGCTTCTTTACCCAGGCGTTTCCCGAGTACTGGCTCTTCGCACTCGGGCTGATTTTCATCCTCGTGACCCTGTTCCTGCCGCACGGGGTCATGGGCTTGTTGAAGAAGCGGGCATGAGCAGCAACGCGACCAGCGCGCACGAAAGCGGCGGCTTCAGCCGCGTCGCCAGCGGCGACCTGGACACTACGCATGGCGTGGTGCTCTACCTGGAGGACATCTCGGTTTCCTTCGACGGCTTCAAGGCGCTCAACAAGCTCACGCTGTCGATCGACAGCGGCGAGCTGCGCTGCGTCATCGGTCCCAACGGCGCCGGCAAGACCACCATGATGGACGTGATCACCGGCAAGACGCGCCCCGACGAAGGCACGGTCTTCTTCGGCCAGACCATCGACCTCGCGAAAATGAGCGAAGCCGAGATTTCCACCGCCGGCGTCGGCCGCAAATTCCAGAAGCCGACCATCTTCGAGCAGCACAGCGTGTTCGAGAACCTCGAGCTGTCGATGAAGGCCGACAAGCGTGTGCGCAAGACGCTGTTTTCGAAGCTCCGCAGTGAGCAGCGTGATCGAATTGCAGATACTTTGGGTTTAATCAGGTTAAAAGAAAATTCGGATCAAATCGCTGGATTTCTGTCGCACGGCCAGAAACAGTGGCTGGAGATCGGCATGCTGCTGATGCAGGAACCGCGCCTCCTGCTGCTCGACGAGCCGGTGGCCGGCATGAGCGACGAGGAGACCGAGCGCACGGGCGAACTGTTCCAGTCGCTCGCCGGCAAGCACTCGCTGGTGGTGGTCGAGCATGACATGGCGTTCATCGAGAAGATCGCGCGCAAGATCACGGTGCTGCATGAAGGCAGCGTGCTCGCCGAGGGTTCGATGAGCCAGGTACAGAATGATCCGAAAGTGATTGAAGTCTATCTAGGCAGATAGGAATGCTTGAAGTAAAGAACCTCAATCAATACTACGGCGGCAGCCACATCCTGCGGGATCTCAGCTTCGAGATTCCCGCCGGCAAGGTCACCGCGCTGCTCGGGCGCAACGGCGTCGGCAAGACCACGCTGCTGCGCACCCTGATGGGACTGGTGCCTGCGGCGAATGGCGAAATCATTTTCTATGACAAGAAAATTACGCATGTGAAGCCGTACGAACGCGTGCGCGCGGGCATCGGCTACGTGCCGCAGGGCAGGGAGATCTTCCCGCGCCTCACAGTCGCGGAAAACCTGGAGATGGGCCTCGCCACGCGGCCGAGCGGCGAGCGCGTGCCGGCGCGCATCTTCGAGATGTTCCCGGTCCTCAGCCAGATGCTGCGCCGGCGCGGCGGCGACCTCTCGGGCGGACAGCAGCAGCAGCTCGCCATCGGGCGCGCGCTGGCGATGGGCCCGCGCCTGCTGATCCTGGACGAGCCCACCGAGGGCATCCAGCCCTCGATCATCAAGGACATCGAGCGCGCCATCCGCGCGCTCGCCGCCACCGGCGAGATGGCGATCCTGCTCGTCGAGCAGTACTACGACTTCGCGCGCTCGCTGGCCGACCAGTACATCGTCATGGAACGCGGCGAGATCCTCAAGCGCGGTGCGGGAGCGGACATGGACAAAGACGGAGTCAAGGGGTTGCTGGCGGTTTGACGGTCGCGGCCGCCCGGCGGTGGTGCGGCAAAAGATCGGAACTATCCATGCAACGCCTCAATCGCTTTCGGATTTGACGCGACGATCTTGAGCAGCGCTTTGGCGGGCCCTGTGGGCTGGGTGCGGTGCTGTTCCCAGTTTTGCAGCGTGCGCAGGTTCACGCCGATCAATTTCGCAAACTGGCTCTGGCTGATATGGGCCGCCTCGCGGATGGTGCGCACGTCCGGCGCGGGCAGTTCGATCGTCCTTGCGCCACGTACGCTCTTGCCTGCCATGTGGCGCTTCATTTCGCGTACGCCTTTGACCAGTTGGTCGAAATGCCGTTTATCCATGTGTGATGTCTTTCATCAGTTGTGCCAGCGTCTTGATCTGCTTGTACGTCAGGTCAGATTGCGCGTTCTTTACATATCCGCAAATCAGGTAGATGCATTCCCCCGCCACATGCCGGTGTCAGGCGTGGTGAGCAGGAAATTCTGCAAGCCGCGAAAGTCTTCGTCTCCCCACTGCTCAGCGCGAAAAGCGATGAACGGAGTAAGTTCGACAAAGACCATTCTGCGAACTATACGCGGTAAGCGTATAGGGCGCAACGCTGCGGATCAGTCTGGGCCCTGGAGCATGCTGGCGGTATGATTCAGACATGCGTCTGGCAGAGCCGCTCGTCAGTTCATGGAAAGCAAGCCTGGCGCTCGATTTTTCGTTTGCAGATCAAAAAACAATCTTAAGCAGGAAAATTCACGACGGCCCGCTCGTCGTGCAAAAGCCGCTCTACCCGGAAGGTGGCGGGGTCTGCCATGCGATCATCGTGCATCCACCGGGCGGCATTGCAGGCGGCGATGAACTGAGCCTGACCGCACGCATGGAAAAAGGCGCCTCGGCCCTGTTGACGACGCCGGGCGCGGCGAAGTGGTACCGCTCGGCGGGCCCGTGGGCAAAGCAGAGCGTGGCATTCGACGTCGAGGGGACGCTCGAGTGGCTGCCGCAGGAAACGATCGTGTTCGACGGCGCGCTGGCGCACTCGGAATACGACGTCAACCTCGTCGACGGCGCCGGCCTCATCGGCTGGGACATCGTGTGCCTCGGACGTACGGGCTCGGGGGAGCGCTTCGCGCACGGCAAGCTGCGCACCTCGATGCAGGTGCGGCGAGACGGCAAGCTGCTGTGGCTGGAGCGCGGGCGCATCGACGGCGGCAGCCGCCTGCTGGAATCGCCCGCCGGATTGGGAGGCGAGCCGGTGTTCGGAACGCTATACGCCTCTTTTGCGCATTGCGACAAGAAAATTCTTGCAGCCATGAGGGAACCGAGTCCGATCGCAGGCCGCGGCGCGGTGACCCTGCTTCCCGGAATCCTGCTGGCCCGCTACATTGGCGATTCGAGCGAGGCGGCGCGGCGCTATTTCACCGCGCTGTGGCGTATCCTTCGTCCCGCGCTCACAGGGCGGCAGGCTATCGAACCGAGGATCTGGCGAACATGACGAGAGAAAAAGCGAACGAGGCGCTGGTGCAGGCGATGCGCAAGCACGGCGCCACGGCCATCAGCAAGGCTGCGAAGCTGCTGCTCGACGCGTACCGCACCAAGGTGCCCGCGGCGACCGACGGGGTGGCGCTGCACGACGAGGAAGAGGCCTACCGCGTGCAGGACGCGGTGTTCGCTGCGCTGTGGGCCGGGTCGCGGCCAGCGGCGTGGAAGGTGGGCGGTCCGAGCGACAAGGTGACGCCGACCGCGGCGCCGATACCGCCTGAGAACCTGTATCACAGCCCGGCGAGCGTCGCCGGCGCGAGGATGCACATGATCGGCGTCGAATGCGAAGTCGCCTTCCGCCTCGCGAAGGACCTGCCGCCGCGCTCGCGGCCCTATTCCGAGCGTTCCGTCGCGGCCGCGGTGGGTGAGGTGCTGGTGGCGATCGAGCTGTGCGATACGCGCCTGGCGAACTGGAAGAAGGCCTCCGGGCCGTGGATGCTGGCCGATTTCCAGAACAGCAGCGGCCTGGTGCTGGGGAGCGGCACGAAGGACTGGCAGAAGATCGATTTCCTGCAGCAGGAGGCCGAGTTCAAGATCGGCAGGCGGCTGGTGAAGGTGAAGGGTGTGCATTCCTTCGGCAACCCGTTCCGCCTGCTGCCCTGGCTCACGAAGCACTGCATGCAGCGCGGCCTGGGCCTGCACGCCGGCGACGTCATCACCACAGGGTCCTGGACCGGGCTGGAGATCGCCAGGCCCGGAGACGAGGTGACGGCACGGTTCTCCGGCATCGGCGAAGCGACCGTCCGCATTCTCTGATCCGGCATCGTGGAATTGACCCCTAGGGAGAAGGACAAGCTGCTGGTGTTTACCGCCGCGCTGCTTGCCGAGCGGCGCAAGGGCAGGGGCCTCAAGCTCAATTATCCGGAGGCAGTGGCCTACATCACGGCCGCGGTGATGGAGGGCGCGAGGGACGGCAGGAGCGTTTCAGACCTGATGGGCTATGGCGCCACGATCCTCAAGCGCGCCGACGTCATGGAGGGCGTGCCGGAAATGATTCCCGACATCCAGGTGGAAGCCACGTTTCCGGATGGAACGAAGCTCGTCACCGTGCACAACCCCATTCCATGATCCCAGGCGAAATGAAGGTCGCCGCCGGCGACATCGAGCTGAACAAGGGGCGTCGTGCTTTCAGCTTGAGTATCGTGAATTCTGGAGACAGACCCATTCAAGTCGGTTCCCACTATCACTTCTTCGAAACCAACGAGGCACTCAAGTTTGACCGCCGGAAGGCCTACGGTTGCCGGCTCAACATCGCCGCCGGCACCGCGGTGCGCTTCGAGCCCGGGCAGACGAGGACTGTTGAATTGGTTGCTTTGGTCGGATTGCGGAAAGTTTTTGGCTTTACCGCCAAGGTAAACGGAAGACTAAAGTGAAGATCACCAGGCAGGCTTATGCCGAGATGTACGGTCCGACCGTCGGCGACCGCGTGCGGCTCGCGGACACCGAGCTCTGGATCGAGGTCGAGAAGGACTGCACGGTCTACGGCGAGGAAGTGAAGTTCGGCGGCGGCAAGGTGATCCGCGACGGCATGGGGCAAAGCCAGCTGCTTTCCGCCAGGGTCGCCGACACGGTGATCACCAATGCCCTCATCATCGACCACTGGGGCATCGTCAAGGCCGACATCGGCATCAAGGAAGGCAGGATCTGGAAAATCGGCAAGGCCGGCAATCCGGACATCCAGCCCGGCATCACGATCCCGATCGGCGCCGGCACCGAAATCATCGCCGGCGAAGGCATGATCGTCACGCCCGGCGGCATCGACGCGCACATCCACTTCATCTGCCCGCAGCAGATCGACGAGGCGCTGATGTCCGGCGTCACCACCATGATCGGCGGCGGCACGGGGCCTGCGACCGGAACTTTCGCCACCACCTGCACGCCGGGACCCTGGCACATCCACCGCATGCTCGAGGCGGCGGAAGCCTTCCCGATGAACCTGGGTTTTCTCGGCAAGGGCAATGCCTCCATGCCTGCGCCCCTGATCGAACAGATCAAGGCCGGCGCCATGGGTCTGAAGCTGCACGAGGACTGGGGCACCACGCCGGCGGCGATCGACACCTGCCTCGGCGTCGCCGAGAAGATGGACGTGCAGGTGGCGATCCATACCGATACGCTGAACGAAGCGGGTTTCGTCGAGGCTTCGGTTGCGGCGATGAAGCGGCGCTCCATCTCCACCTTCCATACCGAGGGCGCGGGCGGCGGCCATGCGCCGGACATCATCAAGATCTGCGGCGAGCCGAACGTGCTGCCGTCGTCGACCAATCCGACGATGCCTTACACGGTAAACACGGTGGCCGAGCACCTCGACATGCTCATGGTCTGCCACCACCTCGACCCGGCGATCGCCGAGGACGTGGCCTTCGCCGAATCGCGCATCCGCAAGGAGACCATCGCCGCCGAGGACATCCTGCAGGACCTGGGCGCGTTCTCGATGATGTCCTCCGACTCGCAGGCCATGGGACGCGTCGGCGAGGTGATCATCAGGACCTGGCAGACGGCGCACAAGATGAAGGTGCAAAGAGGCGCGCTGAAGGAAGACAAAAACAAGAACGACAATTTCCGCGTCAAGCGCTACATCGCCAAATACACCATCAACCCCGCAATCGCGCACGGCGTGTCGCACGCGGTGGGTTCGATCGAGCCGGGCAAGCTGGCCGACCTGGTGCTGTGGCGGCCGGCGTTCTTCGGCGCCAAGCCTTCGCTGATCCTGAAGGGCGGCATGATCGCCGCCGCGGCGATGGGCGATCCGAACGCCTCGATCCCGACGCCGCAGCCGGTGCACTACCGGCCGATGTTCGGTTCTTTTGGAAAAGCCGTGCACGGGACTTCAGTGACTTTCGTCTCAAAGGCTTTTTTGCAGGGCAAAGAGGCGCAAAAAATGAATCTGCGCACCCTTGTGCCGGTAAAGAACGTCCGCAAGGTCGGCAAGAAGGACATGATCCACAACCACTGGCTGCCCAAGGTCACGGTGGACCCGGAAACCTACGAAGTGCGCGCGGACGGCGAGCTTCTGACCTGCGAACCGGCCAAGGTTCTGCCGCTGGCGCAGAGATATTTCCTTTTCTGAGGATTTTTATTCTTCATGCTTGAAATAAAGTCAAAACTCAAAATACCCAGATCCGCCTACAAGGTGGAGGTGCGCGGCCAGTTGAAGCTGCCGTTCGAATCGCGGCAGAAGAGCCGGATGAGGACCAGGCTCGCCTCGGGCGAGGAAGTCGGATTGATGCTGCCGCGCGGCGAGATCCTGCGCGGGGGCGACCTCGTCACCGCCTCCGATGGGCGCGTGATCGAGGTGATTGCCGAACCGGAGAAGCTTCTGCACATTGAATCCAAGGAACTTGCGAAGATCGCATACCACCTCGGCAATCGCCACGTGCCGGTGCAGGTGGACGCAGGCTTCCTGCGCATCGCGCAAGACCACGTCCTCGAGGAGATGGTGCGCAAGCTGGGCGCGAACGTCTCCCGCGTCGAGGCGGCCTTCGAACCGGAGGCCGGCGCCTACGCGGGCGGACATCACCAGCACGATGAAATGGGTCATGGAGGAAAAATTCATGACCATCATGAAGAACACGATCATGTCCACGACGAGCATTGCGGGCATGACCATCATCATCACGACCACAAATGAGCCTGGCGAAGCTCTTGCAGCTTGCCAGTCCCACGCTTCCCGTAGGCGCCTACAGCTATTCCGGAGGCCTCGAGGCGGCGATTGAAGCCGGCACCGTGCACGACGCCGCAAGCGCCGAGCGCTGGATTGGCGATGTATTGGAGTTTTCGGTGGCCCGAATGGATGCCCCGATTCTTTTGCGCATGATGTCCGATCAAAAAGACTGGAATGAAACCTATCTGGCCAGCCGGGAAACGGCGGAACTGCGTGCCGAGACGGTGCAAATGGGCTATTCGCTGAACCGGTTGCTGAAGGACCTGGGGATGGGAGAAGTGCCGGTGAGCGAGCCTTCCTTTCCCGCGGCGTTCGCTTATGCCGCGACGCAATGGAAGATCGAACCCGAGGCCGCGCTGCAGGCCTACCTCTGGTCCTGGCTCGAGAACCAGGTCATGGCAGCGGTGAAAACGGTGCCGCTCGGCCAGACCGATGGTCAGAAGATCCTCCTGTCATTGGGAAATGGTTTGAATGTACTTGTAGAAAAAATAAAAAAAATGCAAGACGATGACATTGGTAATTTCGCTCCTGGACTGGTGTTGATGTCGGCACGCCACGAGACCCAGTACAGCAGGCTGTTCCGCTCATGACGCTGCGTGTAGGCATTGGAGGCCCGGTTGGATCCGGGAAGACGGCCCTGACCCTCGCGCTGTGCAAGCGCCTGCGCGACCGCTTCAACATCGCGGTGGTCACCAACGACATCTACACCGAAGAGGACGCGCAATTCCTCGTCACGCACAAGGCGCTCGCGCCCGAGCGCATCATCGGTGTCGAGACGGGAGGCTGCCCGCACACGGCGATCCGCGAAGACGCCTCGATCAATCTGGAGGCGGTGTCGCGGCTCACGCGGCGCTTCGCGGGCCTCGATCTGATCTTCATCGAATCGGGCGGCGACAACCTCGCCGCGACCTTCAGCCCGGAGCTCTCGGACCTGACGCTGTACGTGATCGACGTCGCCGCGGGCGACAAGATTCCGCGCAAGGGCGGGCCCGGCATCACGCGCTCGGACCTCCTCGTCATCAACAAGATCGACCTCGCGCCGATGGTGGGCGCGTCGCTGGAGGTGATGGAGCGCGACGCGAAGAAAATGCGCGGCGCGCGGCCCTTCGTGTTCTCGAACCTGAAGACCGGCCAGGGGCTGGACGCGATCGTGAATTTCATCGAAACGGAAGGCATGCTATGCGAAGCGCAGCCGCAGCCCTGACACTGTTTGCCGGACAGGTTTTCGCGCACCCGGGGGCTGAAGGGCACGTTCACGGGTGGGGGATGGAGCATGTCCTCCTGTTTGCCGTGGTGTTCGCCTTCCTGGCCTTCGCAGCCAGGAAGTGATTGGGCCGCTCCTAACCCAAAAAGTACATGACGGTCTGCGCGCCGGCGCGCAAGCCGTCGAATGCTCTCTGGACCTCGAGCGTTCCAGGACCACAGTCGAAGTGGATTCCTCCGGATGGACGTGGGAGGGGCGGCGCTATCCGTTCCTCGAAACCTGCAGGGACCGGACCATCTACCACTGGACGGGCGAGAGCTTCCAGCCGGTGGCGCGTTACTCGAGCGCGCTCTACAAGCTGGTGCCGACGCAATGGGGCCCGCCGACCTTCGAAATCGACGGCATCAAGATGCTGCCCACGGCGCGCGTGTCGCCGTACGCCGATGCCGAGCGCAAGGTCGGCCTGATCCAGCCGCGCGGCAAAGTGATCCTGGATACCTGCGGCGGCCTGGGTTATTTTGCCGCGTGGTGCCTGCTGGGCGAGGCGCGGCAGGTGCTTTCCTACGAGAAGTCCGAAGACGTGATCTGGCTGCGCGGCCTCAATCCATGGTCGCCTCGGACTGGCGGCACACTGAGCCTGACCCACGGCGACATCACCGCGGAGATCGTCAAACTATCCGCTGCGTCGGTGGACGCGGTGCTGCACGATCCGCCGCGCTTCGGCACCGCCGGGGAACTTTATTCGCAGGCCTTCTATGACCAGCTCGCCCGGGTGCTCAAGCGCAAGGGCAAACTGTTCCACTACACCGGTTCGCCGAACAAACTGACCAGCGGCCGCAATGTGCCGAAGGAAGTCGTGAAGCGACTGCGGCAGGCGGGCTTCACGGCCGAACCGGAAGGCGACGGAGTGCTGGCGGTGAAGAAGTAAAATTCCGCCATGCCCAAAGGCGTTGTCGACTACGCGGGACTCAAGAGCGCGCAGAGCCAGGCGCTGCGCGATCTGCAGCCCAAGCCCGGCCGGCCGTTCGATCTCACCAAGATAGGCCATGTCGTCCTGATGTCGAGCGACCTGCAGCGCTCGGTGGAGTTCTATACCGGCGTCCTGGGCTTTCGTGTGTCGGATGTCTATCCCGAGACCATGATGAAGGGCCGCATGGTGTTCATGCGCTGCGCCGCGGACCATCACGGCGTGGCGCTGATCGGCGCGGCCGCTGGCACGTCCTTGCAGCACGAGCTGCATCACCTGGCCTTCGAGGTCGCGACGCTGGCGGAAGTGTTCCGCGCCCGTGGCTGGCTTCGCGCGCAGGGCGTGAAGATCGAATTCGAGGGCCGGCGCCGCGCCGGTTGCCAGGTGGCGGTGGAGTTCCGCGATCCCGACGGGCACTGGCTGGAAATCTACTGGGGCCTGGACCAGGTGGGCGCGGAGGGCAGGATCCGGCCGCCGCAGGAATGGCGCGAGTGCTTCACGCTCGAGGAGGCGGTCGCCGACGCGCCGCCGGGCCAGGATACTTCGCGGCTGGTTTGATTTTTTCTGAATAAGAACAAACAAATAGTTCGCCGGCGCGTGCTGCGCGGCATCGCGCTCAACCGGACGCCGGGCTTCCATTTCCCTGGCAATTTTCTCGACGTTTCCTTCGACAGGGTCGGCCGCAAGGGCACGCGGCTCTCCATCGACCCCGGTCCCTGGAGCGCCGATGCCTCCGGCCAGACCGACCTTGGCGCCCTGGCGATCCTCGCCGATCTCGCGCTCGGTGCGAGCATCCGTGCGCAGCTCTCGCGCGAGACGCGCATCGCCACGGTCAGCCTGAGCCTGCAGTTCACGGGCGCGCCGCGCCAGGGGCGGCTGCAGGCGCGCGGCGAGTTCCAGGGCTTTTTCGAGCGCGGCGCCGGGCGGCTGGGGCTGAGCCGCGTCACGGTGGCCGGCGGCGCGGGGCAGGTGTGCTACGGCACCGGCAGCTTCATGGTGCTGGCGCCGCCGAAGGGCGTGGTGCTGCACCCTGTACCGCTACGAAATCGCCGCGCGGCGGGTCCAGCCCGGCTGCGCGAGGACGAATTAAGCGATGACGAGAGGCTGGTGATGCATGCCGCGGACAGGGCTCTCAAGGGAAAGAATTTCATTGCAAACTTCTGGGGCGGGAGGCGCGGCGTCCTGAAGAACGGCCTGCACGCGGGAAACCGCGTCGGCCACGCGCAGGGTGGCATCCTCGTCGCTTTGGCAGCGAAGAATGCCGTCGCCGTGCTCGCGGGAAACTGGCAGCTGGCTGCCGTGACGGCGCTCTACATCAGCCCGGGCGAGGGCCGAACGCTGCGGGCGACATCGACGATCGTCCACCAGGGTCGACTCACCGCCGTGGTGCGCACGCAGGTCACCGGCAAAAGCCGGCGTCGCGTGCTGGAAGTCGTCACCACGCATAGCGCCGTTGCCTGAAACTGCAGTCCTGATGAGGTTCTCCACATGACCGCCCGTACCCACGTCCTGCTCTGGGCCGATTCGACGGCCACCTATGTCGAAGCGATCAAGGATGCCGGCCTCGCCGGTCGCGTCGTGGTCGATACCTTGCCGCGCAAGGAGAAACCCACGGCCGAACAGATGGCACGCACCGAGGCTCTGATGTCCTATGGCGCGCCGCCGGGACTGCTTCCGGCCATGCCGAAACTGCGCTGGGCCCAGTCCATGACTGCGGGCGTCGAGGGTTGGATGGCCTTGCCCGACCTGCCGGAAAACCTGCTGCTCACCTGCGCGCGCGGTACCCACGAGGAATCGATGCCGGAGAACATCCTTGGCGCCCTGTTCTATGTCGCCAAACCGTATGCCGCGGCGGCGGAGAACCAGAAGCAGGCGAAATGGGTCCATAGCGTCGCGCAACCGCTGACCGGCAAGACGCTCGGCATCCTCGGGCTGGGCGCCATCAGCAAAGGCGTCGCGCGCCTTGCCGTCGCGCTCGGCATGCGCGTAATCGGCACCAAGCGCCGGCCGGAACCGGTGGCAAATGTCGCAGAGGTTCTGGCGCCTGAACGCACGCCCGAGGTGCTTGCGCGAGCCGACTTTTTGCTGCTGCTGTTGCCGGCGACGGCGGAAACCGACAACTTCATCAACACAGAGCGCCTGGCGATGATGAAATCCACTGCCTGGCTGCTGAATTTCGGCCGCGGCCACGTCATCAAGGATGACGACCTGGTTGCCGCGATCCAGGGACACAGGATCGCGGGCGCGGTGCTCGACGTGTTCCGGCAGGAGCCCTTGCCCGCCGACCATCCGTTCTGGACCACCCCCGGGATCATCGTCCTGCCCCATATTGGCGGTCCGCATCCGCAGCGCGACAGGATCGTCGCGCGCCTGTTCGTCGAAAACCTGGGCCGCTTTCTGGACGGCAAGCCTCTGCAAGAGGTCGTAGATCGAAAAGCGGGTTACTGACTCAGCCTTTGAAGCGCGGATAGACCTTGCGGACGTTGCCTTCGAAGATTTTCTTCTTGTCTGCGGCCGATACCCAGTCGATGGCATCGATGTAGCGTTTGGTGTCGTCGAAGTACTGTCCGGTTTCGGGATCGATGCCGCGTACGGCGCCGACCATCTCGGATGCGAACAGGATGTTGTCCGCCGGTATGACTTTCAGCAGCAGTTCGATGCCCGGCAGGTGGTAGACGCAGGTGTCGAAGAACACGTTGCCGAGCAGCAGCTCCTTCAGGGGCGGGCGCTTCATGTCCTGCGCCAGGCCCCGGTAGCGGCCCCAGTGGTAGGGCACCGCGCCGCCGCCGTGCGGGATGACGAATTTGAGCGTCGGGAAGTCCCTGAACAGGTCCGAGGTGAGGAACTGCATGAATGCCGTGGTGTCGGCGTTGAGGTAGTGCGCGCCGGTGAAATGGAACGCCGGATTGCAGGAGGCGCTCACGTGCACCATCGCCGGCACGTCCAACTCCACCATTTTCTCATAAAGCGGATACCACCACCTGTCGCCGAGGGGAGGTTCCTTCCACCAGCCGCCCGAAGGATCGGGGTTCAGGTTGCAGCCGACGAAGCCGAGTTCGCCGATGCAGCGCTCGAGCTCCGCGATGCAGTTCGCGGGCGGCACGCCGGGGGACTGCGGCAGCTGGCAGACGGCGGCAAAGTTGGCCGGATACAGGCTGCAGACACGATGGATCAGGTCATTGCACTGCCGCGACCAGGCCTCGCTCACCTTGACGTCGCCGACATGGTGTTCCATCGAGCCCGCGCGTGGCGAAAAGAAGGTCAGGTCCGAGCCGCGCTCGCGCTGCATCTTCAGCTGCGCGCCTTCCAGGGAATCCCGGATCTCCTGGTCGGAAATGACCGGTTTTGAAAAACAATTCTTTAAACTGGAAAGTTGATTCTTTCTCCAATCCCACAGTCCCGCGGGGGCGGTGGTGT
Organism: Nitrosomonadales bacterium; assembly: GCA_005240145.1. Classification (GTDB taxonomy): domain Bacteria; phylum Pseudomonadota; class Gammaproteobacteria; order Burkholderiales; family SG8-39; genus RBG-16-66-20. The sequence continues at coordinate 15,643 of SBAS01000103.1, forward strand.
AGTGCCCGTGGCAGTCGACGATCATCGGCTGCTCAGGCGTCGAAATCGCGCAGGACGCGGCCTGGCAGCCGGTCGGGACGCGTCGCGCCGTGCTCGTTTGCGACGCGCACGCCATTGACCCAGACGCCGTGCACGCCGATGGGCGGCGTGATGAGGCGCGTGCCGCCGGCGGGCAGGTCCTGGATGCGTTTTTTCGGCCCGCGATTCACGCGCGCCGGGTCGAAGAGCAGCAGGTCGGCGGCGAACCCGGTTTTCAGCGCGCCGCGGTCCTTGATGCCGAAAACCGCGGCCGAATCGCTGGTGAGTTTTTGCACCGCCTGCTCCATTTTCAGCAGCTTTTTTTCGCGCGCCCAATGGCCGAGCAGGTGCAGGCCGAAGCCAGCGTCGTTGAACAGCGTCAGGTGCGCGCCGGCGTCCGAGAGCGATACCAGGCTGTGCGGATGGCGCAGCATCTCGCCGACCGCCTGTTCGTCCGAGTTGAGCAACAGGGCGCTGAACTCGGTGTCGAGGCCCTCGGCGAGCGCCAGGTCGAGGAGCGCATCGAGCGGGTCGGCGCCGGTGGCGAGCGCCATGTCAGCCACCGTCTGCTGCTGCCACTGCCGGTGCGCGGGCAGCCGGACGTTCTCGATGTAGACCTTTTCCCAGTCCGCGTTGAAAAGACGTGTGGCGACGGGAGGACCCGAAATCTCGGCGCGCACCGCGTCGCGAAATCCCTTGTCGCCGAGCATCCGCTCGTAGCTCTTGCCTTTGAGGGAGAGCGCGGGCTTCCACGCCGCCAGCCCCTCGAAGGTGTAGGGCGAGTGCAGCGTGAAATCCATGGTGAGCGGGCAGCAGGAGATCGCGCCCAGCATGCGCCGGCCGCGCCGGTTCGCCGCCGAGATTTTCTCCAGTTCCTCGAACACCGTGCGCGGGCTGCTGTTGTTGTGCAGGAGCGCGGCGACAACCACCGGCCGGCCCGAGTCCGCCGCCAGCTCCTCGAGGAATTCCATCTTCGACTGGGCGCCCTTGGTGAGCATGAACACGCCGCGCCCGGCTTCCCTGAGGCAGCCGACCAGCGCGCGCAGTTCCTGCTCGTCGGCCAGGCGCGAGGGCATCGGGATGCCGGCGTGGCCGTTGTGGTTGGGCGAGGTGGAGGTGGCGAAACCCACGGCGCCGGCGCGCATGCCCTCGAGCACGATGTCCTTCATCTGCGCGATCTCCGCGCCGGTGGCGGCGCGCTTCGGCGCGTCCGCGCCCATGACGTAGGTGCGCACCGAGGAATGGCCGACGTAGCAGGCGATGTTCAGCGCCACGCCCCCGCGCTCGAGCATGGAGAAAAATTCCGGGATGGATTCGAAATCCCAGCGCGTGCCCGCCTGCAGCACTTCCAGCGACATGCCCTCGACCTGCGTCAGGTTCTTCAGGATCAGTTCTCGATCGGCCGGCCGGCACGGGGCGATGGTGAAGCCGCAGTTGCCGATGATCGCGGTGGTGACGCCCAGCGCCGGCGAGGGCGTGGCGTGCGGATCCCAGGTGAGCTGCGCGTCGTAATGCGTGTGGTTATCGATGATCCCGGGCATCAACGCCAATCCGTCCGCATTGATGGTTTCCCTTGCACTGTCCTTTATCTTCCCCAGTGCAGAAATTCGACCCTGATAGACCCCCAGATCACCCCTGACGGGTGCGGCGCCCAAACCGTCGAAGAGCAGGGCATCTCGAATGACAAGATCGTGCATGCCTCTATACTACCGACCCCATGGAGCTTTTTGACCTGAAAGGCAAAACGGCCCTCGTCACGGGCGCGGCCAACGGCATCGGCAAGGCGACGGCGGACCTGCTGGAGAAGGCCGGCGCCGCGGTGGCGCGGATCGATATCAATGCCGCGCCGGGCGTCATTTCCGCCGACGTCGCGGACGAACAGGCGATGGAAAAGGCCTTCAAGAAGGTCGGCGCCGTCGACATCCTGGTCAACAACGCCGGCATCGCGGTGCGCAAAAACGCGCTCGACATCACGCGCGAGGACTGGGACCGGGTAATGGCCGTCAACGTCTCGGGCCTGTTCCTTTGCTCGCGCATTGCCGCGCGAGGCATGAAGGAAATTGGCAAGGACGGGTTGCCCCGTGGCGGCTCGATCGTCAATCTCGCCTCCATCATGGGATTTTCCGGTGGCCTGTTTCCCAATCCGGCCTACCAGGCCTCGAAAGGGGCGGTGGTGAACCTCACGCGCGCGCTGGCGCTGGAATTTGCCGAGCACAAGATTCGCGTCAATGCCGTGGCGCCGACCTTCGTGCGCACGCCGCTTACTTCGCCGGTGTTCAGCAACCCCGAGGTGCTGCGGAAAGTCATGGAGCACACCCCGCTCGGCGTGCTGCCGGAAGTGGAGGACATCGCCGCCGCGATTCTGTTTCTCGCCAGTCCGGCGGCGCGCTGCATCACCGGCGTCACGCTGCCGGTGGATTCAGGCTACCTCGCGCGCTAGCCTCTTTATTTGACTTGCATTTAACATGTGTGTTAAATAAAGGCATGGACCGGCTCTCCTCGACCTTTGCTGCGCTCGCCGACCCGACGCGGCGCGCGATCCTGGCGCGCCTGGCGAAGGGCGAGGCCACGGTGGGCGATCTTGCGGCGCCCTTTGACATCTCGCTTCCGGCCGTCTCGCGCCACCTCAAGGTGCTGGCGCACGCCGGGCTCATCGAGCGGGAAGTGGACGCGCAGTGGCGCCTTTGCCGGCTCAAGGGCAGGCCGCTGCGCGAGGCGCATGGCTGGCTGGAGGGCTACCGGCGCTATTGGGAAGAAAGCCTGGACCGCCTGACCGACTATCTGGAGAAAGGGACCAAGAAATGAACCGTGCCGCGACCTTCGATCTCACCCTGAAGCGTCACATCCGCGCCCCGCGCGAGAAGGTGTTCGACGCCTTCGTCAAGGCCGAGCACGCGCGCCACTGGATGTGCCCGCGCGGCATGACCATGCCGGTGGCCGAGTTCGATGTGCGCGTGGGTGGCAAGTACCGCATGACCATGCGTTCGCGCGACGGCGACCAGTTCACGGTTGGCGGCAGCTACCGCGAGGTGAAGCGGCCCGAGCGCATCGCCTATACCTGGGGCTGGCAGGGCGAGAACATGCCCAACGTGGAGACGCTGATCACGCTCGCGTTGAGCGAACGCGACGGTGTCACCGAACTGGTGATGACCCACTCCGGCTTCCAGGATGAAGCGATGTGCGCTTCGCATGAGACCGGCTGGAACTCGGGTTTGAACAAGCTGTGTGAGTTGACCGACGCGCGCGGCCAGGCGGCGGTGGTCACGCTGATCGGAGATCCGCGCAGCACCTATGTGCGCAGCGTGCGTATGGGATTGGCGGAGAAAGGCGTCAAGTACACGGTGCAGAATGCCGCACCCCACTCGCCCGAAATCCTTGCAATTCATCCCTTTGGCCGCCTGCCTGCGTTGCGCGACGGACCGATCGAGATTTTCGAAACCAGCGCGATCCTGCGCTACGTGGAAGAGGCCTTTCCCGGCCCGAGCCTGCTGCCCGGCAACATCCGCGACCGTGCGCGCTGCGAACAGTGGGTCAGCGCCTTGAACTCCTACATCGACGGCCCGCTGATCCGGCGCTATGTATTGAAATATGTCTTTCCCGCCGACGGCAAGCCTGACCGCGCCGCGATCGACGCCGCCGTGAAGGAAATGCCGGCCTTGCTGGCGATACTTGACGGCGCGTACGGCGCGCGCGACTACCTGGCCGGCGGCGCGTTCTCCATCGCCGACCTGATTCTCGCGCCGATGCTGTTCTACGTAGAGATGTTTCCGGAAGGCAAAGCGCTGCTGCCGAAGTACCCGAACCTGATGCGCGGCCAAGCGGCGATACGCGGGCGCGCCAGCTTCAAGGAAACCATGCCGCCGACGGGCGCTTGATCGCTGAACGAGATTCTCAGCCGGCGAAGGAGGGCAAATGAATTTTCCCAACGAGAGCAAGGCCTACCGCTCGGCGCGCAACAAACTCCTCGGCGCGGAGAAGGCGCTGCGTAGCAAAGCCGAGGCGGTTGCGGCGCTGCGCCGCAAGCTGCCCGCGGGTGGCGCGATTGCCGAGGATTTCCTGTTTGAGGAAGTTCGAAATGGAGAACCAAGGAAAACTCTTCTTTCGGAACTCTTCGGCGCCCAGGACGCGCTGCTCGCCTACAGTTTCATGTACTCACCGAAGATGGCGCAGGCTTGCCCGATGTGTACGGCGATGCTCGACGGGCTGGACGGCAATGCGCCGCACGTCGCGCAGCGCGCGAGCCTGGTCGTGATCGCGAACTCCCCCATCGGACGGATACGGGAATTTGCGCAGCAGCGCGGCTGGTCGAACCTGCGCCTGCTGTCCTCCGCCGGCAACAGCTACAACCGGGACTACTTCGGCGAGGGGCCGGACGGCAATCAGATGCCGATGCTCAACGTGTTTGTCAGGCGCGGCGGCAAGATTCGCCATTTCTGGGGCACGGAACTGCTGTATGCAAAATCCGCGCCCGGCCAGCACCCGCGCCATCTCGATGCGCTCTGGCCGCTCTGGAGCGCGTTCGACCTCACGCCCGCTGGCCGCGGCAAGGACTGGTATCCGAAGCTCGATTACCGTACCTGACCAAGGGAGAACGAGATGACTGTCACCATGATTTGCGCAGGCTTGCTGGCGTTCCTGTTGTTCCTTCTAGCCGCCTACGTCGTTGCAGGGCGGGTCGGCTTCAAGATCGACAATGGCGATGGGGGCAACGCCGCGATGCGGCAGCGGATTCGCGCCCAGGCGAACTTTGTCGAGTACGTTCCGGTCGCCCTGATCCTGCTTTTGCTGGTGGAAAAGGAATCCATCGGTCCGCGCTGGCTTGCCGTGGCCATGGGCGCGACGCTGGTCGTCGCCCGCCTCTGGCACGCGCAGGGCATGCTCTCCAGTGAGGGCACCTCCGCCGGCCGCTTCATGGGCACCAACCTGACCTGGCTGGTGATGCTGGTTGGCGCCGGTGCCAGCCTCGGGCGGGGCGCGGGAGTCTGGTAGCCGCGGCTTCAAGCGGGTAGTGCGGTCGAAGTTCCGGTGATACTATAGTGATACCGGAGTGCCGGAGTCCGCGATGGCCACCTCGATCAAGCTTTCCGAAGACCTGAAGAACCGTGTCGCCCGTGTCGTGAAGGGCACCGACCAGAGCGCCCATTCATTCATGGTGGAGGCGATCCGCCAGGAAACGGAGCGTGCGGAGAAACGCCGGCAATTTGTTGCCGATGCATACAATTCGCTTGCGCAATTCGAGCGTGACGGCATGGGCTACGCGCTGTCGGAAATCACGGCGCACTATCACGCCAAGCTGCAGGGAAGAGAATCGCGCAAGCCGAAACTCCGTTCGTGGCGGAAGTAATCGTCTCGAAGAATGCGGACGCCGATCTCGACCGGCTGGTGACCTTCCTGGGAAATGAGGAACCGGCCACAGCGCTTGCAACCTCTGCTCTCGTTCACGGCGCGCTGCAGGTGCTGCGAACCTATCCGTCGATCGGCAGGCCCCTGGAAAATGTCCTGAGAGAGTTGGTGATCTCGCGCGGCAGCACAGGTTACCTGGCTTTGTACAAGTACGATGTACGGGCTGACCGGGTTGTGGTCCTCGCGCTGCGCCATCAGCGCGCGGCGGGTTACTCGGAGCCTGGTGCGATAGAGTAGGCGACATTGAATCGTTCGATCCAATTCAGGAGGAAAACATGCATCCCAAGGCCCGCTTTCTGTTCACCGCCGCGATGGACGTCGACCCCGACCAAGAGGCGCTTTTCAACGAGGTCTACGACACCGAGCACATCCCGGAGCTGCTGAAGGTGCCGGGCGTGCTGGCGGTGCACCGCTACACGCTGGCGCCGCTGAAAATGAGCATCGGCGGCGAGTTGAAGACAATCGTCATCGAGGGTGAGCCCAAGCACAGCGCGACCTACGAGTTGGAGAGCGCGGAGGTGCTGACGAGCCCCGCGTGGGCGGTGGCGGTGGAGAAGGGGCGCTGGCCGGCGCAGGTGCGCCCGCACACGCGCAACCGGCGCCATACGCTGCGCCGGATCTCGGGCCGCTAGCGTTCTATGCGGCAGCCAGGCCGGCGAGGGCCTGGCGGATCAGCTGGCGGGAGCGGGCGAGCACCATTTCGCGCCAATCGTCGCTGTCCGGGTAGTACTGCTTGCGCACCTGCCGCTTGATGCGCTGCGTCTCCGCATTGGCCCAGTCGACCTTGCCGAAGGCATGCAGCCAGTGGTCCTCGCGTAGCGCGCGCCGGCCTTCGTCGGGCGTGTAAGTGCCGTATTCGAGCGCGACAAAGGTGGCTTTGTCGCCGAGCCTCGCCATCCAGCCGAATTCGTTCAAGCCGGATTTCACCACCGACGACGAGGTGCCGGCCGCCGGCTCGGTGAGCGAATCGCCGTACCAGCGCCTGGCGCGCTCGAGCGCCGCGCTGCCGGCATCGTGGCTACAGATCGGCTCGCCGTAGCCGAAGGGGCCGAGGCCGGTGTGGTAGTCGATGATGGCGACCTGCGCGCGTGAGGCGAGCCCATGGTCGTCGAGCAGCGCCTCCAGCGTGCGCCGCGACCAGGTCGGGCCGCTGCCGCCGTAGAACATGCTGTGGGCGTGCTTGTACTGGCCGCCGCCGCGCGCGACTTGGAACGCGGTTTCGCCGAGCCTGGCGCGGTAGGCGGCGATCTTTCTCTCAGCCGCCTCGAATACCGAGCCGGAGAGCTCGCGCGGCACCAGCGCGTCGGCGAGCTCGTCGTGGCCGGGATTCTCCGGCAGCGGGGCAGAGAAATCGACGAAATTGCGGTTGAGGTCGACGTTTTCCTCGGTGACGCGGCGCAGCCAGGCGAAGCCGTGCGGATTGATGGCGTGGATCATCATTACGGCGACGCCCTCCGGCACCTGGCGCGGGCCCCCGGCAAGCAGGAAGTCGAGGATCGCGCCGGAGCCGGTGAAGCCTTCGACGCCGTGCGTGGCGGATTGCAGGGCCAGCACTTTGCACGCCTGCGCCGGTCCGAGCCAGGCGACATCGGTGGCAAGCTCCTCGCCCCGCGGCCCGCGCAGGGGATTGCGATACTCCTTGAGGCTGGCGCCCGCGGCGCGCGCCGCAGCGAGGAATTGCGCGCGCGCCGCGGCGTAGTCGGGTGCGAAGCAGGCCGCGAAGTCGTAGGGGTGATCGAGGGGCAGGCGATGCATGTGCGGATGGTACGCTGAAGATAGAATTCGTCTCCCATGCCGCGCATCGATCCCGAACGGCTGCTTGCCGACCTACGACACCTGCGCAGCATCGGCGCGCAGGGTATCGGCGTGGTGCGGCCGGCGTTTAGCGCCAAGGACATGGAGGCAAGGCGCTGGCTGAAGAGTCGCTATGAAGAGGCCGGCCTCGAAGCCGCGATCGACGGCGTCGGCAACGTCTTGGGCCGCTCGCGCAATGCGGGCAAGGCGCTGCTCCTGGGCTCGCATTCGGATACCCAGCCCACCGGCGGCTGGCTGGATGGCGCGATGGGCGTGATCTACGCGCTGGAAGTGGTGCGCGCACTCGCAGCGGACACGTCAACCCGAGGGCTGGCGGTGGACGCGGTGTCATTCCAGGACGAAGAGTCGCGCTTCCTCGGTTGCCTCGGCAGCCGCTCGCTCATCGGTGCGCTGACGCCCGCGATGGAGGAGGGTGTCGTGGACAACAGCGGCCTCACGCTGGCCGAGGCATTGCGCCAGGCGGGCCTCGCCGGCGTGCCGCGCGTGAACCTGCCGCGCGAGCGATACGCGGGTTTCGTCGAAGCGCACATCGAGCAGGGCCCGCAGCTGGAGGACGCCGGACGCCGGATAGGCGTGGTCACCGGGATCGTGGGGCTGCGCGCCATCCGCTTCGTGTTCCGCGGCCAGCAGAATCATGCCGGCACCACCATGATGGCGCGGCGAAAGGACGCGGCCGCGGCGCTCTACGAGCTCGCCCACCGCATCAACCAGGAATTCCCCCAAGTGGCCGGCGAGCGCAGCGTCTGGACCATGGGCCGGCTGCGCGTCGAGCCCAACGCGACTTCGATCGTGCCGGGCTACGCCGACCTCGACCTGCAGTTCCGCGACGCTGCGGAGGCGCCGCTCGACGCCTTCGCCGCGGTCATCGCCAGGCTGGTCGCCGACATGAACGCGCGCGGCGGCGTGAAAATCGAAGCCACCCCTACGCGCGCGCCGATCGCGCCCACGCGCTTGGACGCAGGCCTGCTGCAGCACATCGAAGCCGCGGCGGAGCGCCATGCGCCGGGCAACTGGCAGCGCATGCCGAGCGGCGCCTTTCACGACGCCGGCATCATTTCGGCAGCCATCCCCGCGGCGATGCTCTTCATCCCGTCGATCGGCGGCATCAGCCACGACTTCGCCGAGAACAGCCGCGATGAGGACATCGTGCTCGGCTGCCAGGTCCTTGCCGACGCCGCGGCGTCGATCCTTGCCGAGGCCAACGCGCGTGCTTGAGCCGCGCAAGTAATGCGTGTAGCGCTCGTCGGCGCGGTCCTGTGGCTCTGGGTCGCGGAGTGCGTTGCGCAATCGCCGCTCCCGTCGGTGGAGCGGTGCGGCGAAGTCGTGGTCGTCGAGACGCATGGCCGCAGCACCATGCGCTACGCGTACCTGCCCCCAGCCGCCGCGGGCGTTCAGGGCGGCCCGATCACGCTCGCCTTGCTCCCGGGAGGCGGTGGCTTTGTCGACCTGGACGGGCGTGGCTGCGCCCGCCAGCTGACGGGCAACTCTCTCGTACGGTCGATACCAGCATTCGCCGCTGCCGGATTCGGCGTCGCGCTGCTCGACGCGCCTTCCGACCATCAGGGTGAAGACGGGCTGGGAGGATTCCGCGCCGCGCCCGAGCACGCGCAGGATCTCGGCAAGCTGATCGCGGGCTTGCGGGAGCGCACGCGCGGCGCAGTGTGGCTGGTCGGCACGAGCCGCGGTTCGATATCCGCGGCGAACGCGGCAGCACGCCTCTCGGGCCCCGCCGCGCCCGACGGACTCGTGCTCACCTCGGCGCTAATGACGGGGCAACGCGCGAGGAAGGATTGGGTGGCGCAGACGGTGTTTGATATTCCCCTCGAGGCAATCCGCATACCGGCGCTGGTGGTCGGACACGCCGCCGACGTGTGCCTGCGCTCGCCGCCGGGCCGCATGGCTGAAATCGCGGCGCGGACGCGCGGCGCCCGCCAGCAACTGGTCACGGTGACCGGCGGCCCCGCCTACGCGGGCGCGCCGGGCATCAGCGCCTGCGAGGGGAGAGCGCCGCACGGATTTGCGGACCAGGAGGCCGAAGTCGCTGCCGGCATCGCGCGCTTCGTGCGCGGCGGCAACTATTAGTAGCCTGCGGCGAAATCCACAGTGTTGAGCGGCTTCTCGCCGCGCCGCACGCGCTCGATGTTCTCCGCCACTTTGCCGACCGAGGTACGCGGTTCGGTGAGCGCGGCGATGTGCGGCGTGAGCGTGATGCCCGGATGCGACCAGAGCGGGCTGTCGGCCGGCAGTGGCTCGGTTTCGAATACGTCGAGGTAGGCGTGGGCGAGGTGGCCCGAGTCCAGCGCGGCGAGCAGGTCCGCCGCCACGACATGTCCGCCGCGCGCCATGTTGATGAGGCAGCCGTCCTTGGGAATCAAAGCGAGGATTCTTGCATTGACGATTCCTCGGGTTTTATCGGTCAAAGGAAGAAGGCATACAAGAGCATCACTGCGCCGGACTACGTCCTCCAAGTCCGTCGAGCAGTACACGCCGTCGAGCTGCTTCGGCCTGCGGCTCCAGCCGGCGACGTTGAAATTCATCGCCAGCAGCTTCGCCGCGATGGTGCCGCCCAGCTCGCCCAGCCCGAGAATGCCGATGGTCCGGTCCGAAGCAAGGTACTGCCGGCGGCGCTTCCAGGTTTTTTGATTCTGAAAAGATCTATAACAATAAAAATGACGATGCCAATCCAGGACATAGGCGATCACCGTCTCGCCCATCGCCGCGACCATGCCGGGATCGATCAGGCGCGCCACCGGCACGCCGCGCGGCAGTTCGGTGTCGCCGACGATGTTCTCCACGCCCATCCACAGCGACTGGATGAGCCTGAGTTTGCGCAGGCCGGCGAAAGTGCCCTTGGGGTGGGTCGCCACCAGGGCGATGTCGATATCGCCGCCGTTGATGTCCGGCCAGGCGCAGAAGCGGTCGGCGGGCAGCGCCTTCTGCAGCAGGGGAAACCAGAACTCCGGCTTCTCCTTCGTCGATGCAAATAGAATGTTCAAGGCGCGAACGTTCAGTTTGCGAGCTTGAAGCCGGAGGCCTTGATCACCGGGCCCCACTTGTCGTAGTCCGACTTGTGGATGCGCGCGAGCGCAGCCGGCCCGAGGCCGGTGGGTTCCATGCCGAGCGCCTCGAGCTTTTCGCGCACGTCGGGCGACTTGATCGCCTCGACGATCGCGCTCGCCAGCCTGTCGACTGTTTCCGGCGGCGTCTTCGCCGGCGCATAGGCCGCGTACCACCCGCTGCCTTCGATGTTGAAGCCGAGCTCGCGAAAGGTAGGAACTTCCGGGAGTTCCCTCGCGCGCCGTGCGCCGGAGGTCGCGAGCACGCGCAGCCGGCCCGCCTTGTGCTGGGTGGCGACGTCGGAAGCCGTGCCAATGAACGCCGCAATCTGCCCGCCGAGCAGGTCTGTAAGGGCGGGCGCGGTGCCTTTGTAAGCGATATGGTTCAGGGAAATGCCTGCCGTATCGGCGAACAGCAGCGAGAAGAAGTGCGGCAGGCTGCCGGCCCCGGCAGAAGCATAGTTGCCGAACTTCACGTCCCGCTTGACCAGGCTGACGTAGTCCGCGAGCGAGCTGGCCGGCACAGCAGGGCCGACGCCGAACGCAAAAAGGAAATTCGCCGTATGCGCCACCGGCGTGAAATCGGCGAACGCGTCGTAGGGCAGCTTCGCGAACACCTGCGGCGCAGTTACCACAGTGACTAAAGGGGTCATGACCAGCGTGAGGCCGTCGGCGGGCGCCGCCTTCAGCGCGCTCATGGCGATCTGCCCCGCGGCGCCGGGGCGGTTCTCCACCACCACCGGCTGGCCGAGGCGAACGCGCATCTTTTCCGCGACCAGCCGCGTCATCGTGTCGAGGCCGGCGCCGGCGGGAAACCCGACCAGGAACCTGACGGTTTTTTCCTGCGCCGCCGCGGGCAGTGCGAACGAAAGCGCAAGCAGCAGCACTGACATTCTGGACATGGAATGCGCTCCGTGGTTTCGCCAATGTTAGCATTCGGTCGGGAGGATTCAGCCATGGCGATCCGCAGGTTCAGCGAGAAGAAACTCACTGCCGAGGTGCTGCACCGCATCCGCAAGACGAAAAACCGGCGGCTCAAGCAGGTGATGACCGCGTACATCAAGCACCTGCACGCTTTCGTGCGCGAGGTGAAGCCGACGCCGGAGGAATGGATGCAGGGCATCCAGTTCCTCACCGAGACCGGGCACTGGTCCACGGACAAGCGCCAGGAATTCATCCTCATGTCGGACACGCTGGGCGTGTCGATGCTGGTGGATGCGCTCAACTACAAGGCGAGCGGCGGCGCCACGCAGTCGACCGTGCTCGGGCCGTTCCACCGCGAGAATTCGCCCGAATTCGCACTCGGCGCGAACGTCGCAAAGAATCCCGCCGACGGCGAAACCTGCGTCATCTCGGGCACAGTGCGCGACACGGCGGGGCGCGCGGTCGCGGGGGCGAAGCTCGATATCTGGGAAGGCGGCGCCGACGGCCTTTACGACTCGCAGAAGGGCGACGAGATGAATCTGCGCGGCGTTTTCAGGACCGATGGCAAAGGCCGCTTCCATTTCCGCTGCGTGGTGCCCACCTTCTACCCGGTGCCGAACGACGGGCCGGTCGGCAAGATGCTGGTCGCCACCGGGCGCCACCCGATGCGGCCGCCGCACCTGCACTTCTGGATCACCGCGCCGGGCTACCGGCCGCTCATCACGCATCTGTTCCGCAAGGGCGGCAAGTACCTGGATTCGGATGCGGTGTTCGGCGTCAAGCCAGAGCTGATCGTCGATTTTAAGAAAGGCCGGGACGGCGTCGTCACAGCGAGCTATGATTTCGTGCTGATGAAGGAAAAAAAGTGAGATTCGCGGTTTTGCTGTTGCTTGCCGTTTCCCTGGCGGGGAACGCGCAGGAATGGCCAAGGCAAAAGCCGATCCAGTTTGTCGTGGGCTTTGCCCCCGGCAGCACCACCGACATCGTCGCACGGCTGGTGCAGCCGAAGCTCAGCGAAGCGCTCGGCCAGACGGTGGTGGTGGAGAACCGGCCGGGCGCGGGAGGCAACGTCGCGGCGCAGGCGGTCAAGCGCGCCGCAGCCGATGGCTACACCGTGCTCGCCGTGAGCGTCGCCTTCGCAGTGAATCCTTCGCTCTACGCCAATGCCGGCTACGAAGCGGCCGATTTCATCGCCGTCGCCCTGGGCCCCAGCACGCCAAACATCATCACGGTGAACCCCGCGGTGCCGGCGAAGAACCTGCAGGAGCTGATCGAACTGGCGAGGAAGCAACCGCTGTCCTACGCCTCCTCCGGCATCGGCACCACGACGCACCTGTCGATGGAGCGCATCAAGACGGCGGCGAAGCTCGACATCACGCACGTGCCCTACCAGCCGGCACAGGCGGTCGGCGCCGCAGTGGCCGGGCATACGCAGATCTCGAGCACGTCTCTGCCACCGGCCGTGCCTCAGGTGAAGGCGGGCAGAGTGCGTCCGATTGCCGTGACGAGCGCGCAGCGTTCGCCCGCGCTGCCCGACGTGCCCACCGTGAACGAGCAGGGCTTCAGCGATTTCGACGACCTCACCTGGATCGGCTTTTTCGTCCCGGCCGGTACGCCCGCAACCGTCGTGGCACGCCTCAACGCCGAAATCAGCCGCGCGTTCGATGCGCCCGACACGCGCGAGCGGCTCGCGCAGCAGGGCCTGGAATGGAAGCGCAACACGCCGGCGGAGTTCGCCGCGTTCCTGCGCAGCGAGATCGTGAAATGGGCGCGCGCCGTCAAGGAGTCGGGCGCGAAGGCCGACTAGGCAGGCGCCGACCTAAAATGTCGGCCATTTAACGTGGAGCTAGCCGGCGCGCGCCGCCTTTGCGCGCGTCCGTGCTGAGCGCCCGGTTATGCGTGATGCCTGCTTGCCGGGCGAGAGCAAACCGGCCAACGCATCGTTTACCGCTTGCGATGTTGGGAAAGCCTTTGCGTTCCTCGGCGAAAGGAGTACGACGGAAGAGCCTTTCGAGACCTCCGCGTAGAACTTGCCGCGTTCCAGGCGAGTAAAGTCCGAGCGCTTGTATTCGGACCGCATTTCGTCTTTAGCCTTCTTCATATAGTTTCCTCTCGCCGCGCGTCATGCGGCGTGCGCTGAAAATGCGAATAGTACCGGGTCGGTGAGTATGGTGGATTGCGAGTGGCCGGCCAAGGCTGGACTGACCAAAAGTGATGAACCGATTTTCGCCGACGGAGTGATCGGGGTCTGGGCCGGATACGGCTAGGGGGTCATGGAAGACCGAGGCGCTTTCATCGAACGAGACCCCGTGCTTTCGTAGATTGGCCTCCGCCTTCCGCGGGTCCCATTCAAACTTCATTGCGGATTGCAGACGATTTCATCACGCATAACGTAATGTGACCTCCCTAATCGGCGGTCAATTCGACACCCTACCATCCTGGTCTGGCATTTTGCTTGTTGGAGCATGAACTTGCATCGCGTCGGGGCTTTCAATTGTCCGGTTTCCCCGGCGATCAAGGGACTCGTCGCGTGCCACCGGTTGGAGATTGCCGGCTGGCGCGCTCAGCCGCGAATTTCCGCGCTCTCCAGCGTTACCTTTTCGAGCTTGGTCAGGTCGAGCGTTACACCGAGTCCGGGTCCGGCGGGGAGCCGCATCGCACCGTCTTTGACTTCCTGAGGTTCGGCCAGCACGTCGGAGGAAAGAAAGTGCAGGCCGGAGTCGTTCGGGTACTCGACTTCCGGGAGCGCCGAGGCAAGGTGCAGATTGGCCACGGTGGCGATGCCGGTTTCGTAGACGCTGTGCAGCGCGGGCTTGAGGCCGTAGGCGTGCGCGACGCGCGCCATGCGGCGCCAGGCGTCGATGCCGCCCCACATGAACAGGTCTCCAAGCACCACGTCCACCGCCTGCCTGCGGATCGCGGGCACGAGGTGCTCGTCCTTCACCACCCACATGTTGGTGGCGACGGGGGTTTTCACCGCGGCCTTGAGGCGCGCGATGCCTTCGAGTTCGCCCGTCGGGTCCTCGAAGAATTCCAGTCCGAGCGAGTCGAGCCGGCGGCAAAGTTCGGTGGCGGTGGCCGCACCGTAGTTGGCGTTCGGATCGAAGCGGATGCGCGCCTGTGGCATGGCTTCGCGCAGTTCGTTGAGCAGCTTCCAGTCCCACTCGGGCGAATAGGCGGCGCTTTTCAGCTTGAAGGAGCGGAAACCGGACTTGCGCTGCTGGTCCAGTGCGAACTGCACGACGAGCTTCGTGTTGGCGAGCACATCAAGGTGATCCGTCAGTTCCTTGCGCGATACGGCCCTGGGCAGGATCGCGGCGGGCAGGGTGGAGACGACGTCGATGGATTCACGCTTGCGGGCACCGATCAATTCGGCGAGCGACATTTTCAGGGACCGCGCGACCGCGTCCCAGGCCGCGAGGTCGAGGCCGGCGAGGGCCGCGAGGCCGTTGCGGCCGAAGCGGTTGTCATAGGTGGACTTGCCGAGCACTTCGCGCAGGGCGAAGCGGTCCAGCGCGTCCTTGCCCAGCCAGTCCTTCGCAAAGCGCTGCGCCAGTGCATAGGCGTCCGGCGTGCCCCAGGTCTCGCCCAGGCCGGTGACGCCGTTTTCGAGTCTGAGCTCGATCACGGTGCGTTCGGTTTTCTCGATCACATACATCGACCCCGCATGGACCATCGTGAGCGGGATCGATACGCGCGTGAGGTGTATCGAGGTTATATCTAGCTTTGCCACTGGATGTTGCTGAACGAGGTTTCCAGCGACCAGTCGATTCCTATGCCTTTTTCTTTGGATATTTGAATTAAAGACATTGAAGGCACGGAACGAACAATTATTCTTGTGTCTTCTCCCTTGAGCGTCGCCGAGAGGGCGGCGCAATACTGGATCTCCCAGGGATGCGCGTTCGGCGCAAGGAGGGCGATGCTCAGGTCGAAAGCATTGGCGACGGCGGCAATGGTCTGCACCATCTCCACCGATCCCCAGGCGAAAGGATCGATGCGCAGGAGTTCGTGGCGGCCTTCGAGGATGTCCTTGCGCAGCGCCGTCCAGTCCGGGGGAATCGCGGGCTGTTCATCCTTCACTGCCCTCACTTCTTTTCTGTACGAACCGCCAAGCAGGCTGAATAGCGGCACCCCCTTGGCGCGCGCCAGCAGGTCCCAGGCGGCCATGTCGCGGGCGACGCCGGCGTCCAGGTTCAGGGTGAAGCCGAATCCCGTGCTCCCGTCCGGCGCCCGGACGCGCGCCACCAGCGCCTCGTCGCCCGAGGCGACGCGCAGCGAATGCACGTGCGTATGCGCGATCGGAACCGGGGCGGCCATGTCAGCTCAGCGCCAGACCGTCATTTCCATACTTCACTCGCCACCTCGACGATGCGCTCCAACTTGCGCCACTGCTCGTCCGCGGTGAGGCTGTTGCCATGATGCGTGCTGGAGAAGCCGCACTGCGGCGACAGGCAGAGGTCCTCAAGGGGAACGAACTTCGATGCTTCCTTGATTTTCCCGATCAGGAATTCCTTTGATTCGAGTTCCGGAGTTTTCGAAGTCACGATGCCCAGTACCACCTTTTTCCCCCTGGGCAGGTGGCGCAGCGGCTCGAAGCCGCCCGCGCGCTCGGAATCGAACTCCATGAAGAAGGCGTCCACCGCCGAGGAGAACATCGCCTCGGCGACCGATTCGTAGCCGCCGGAGGCGACCCAGCTGCTCTTGAAGTTGCCGCGGCAGGTGTGCATGGTCACCGTCATGCCGGCGGGCCGGTCCTTGAGCGCTTCGCTGATGGCGTTGGCATAGGTGCGCGGCAGCCTGGCGGGGTCGTCGCCGTTCCTGCGGCTGGTTTGCCGGATTTTCGGGTCGCACAGGTACGAGAAGCTCACATCGTCGAGCTGCAGGTAGGTGCAGCCGGCAGCGGCGAACTGCCGGATGGCCTTGGCATAGGCCGCGGCGGCGTCGGCCCAGAATTCGGCCAGGTCCGGATACACCGTCTCCGAGATGGAGCTGCGCCCGCCGCGCAGGTGGAGCATGGCGGGCGAGGGGATTGTCAGCTTCGCTGTCTTTTTAGTATTTTCCTTTAAAAACAGAAAATCACTGACAAAAATAGGCTTCGAACAGTCGATCTTCCCGGTCACGGACGGAATCGGCGGCTGCTCCTCGGTGCCGCCGAACTTCGGACCCGGATTGGCCACGGCGGTGACGCCGTCGAGCTGCGTCATGAAGTCCAGGTGCCACCAGTCGCGGCGAAATTCGCCGTCGGTGACCGCCTGCAGGCCGATCGACTCCTGTCTGGCAACGGCCTCCTTGATGCAACGATCCTCGATTGCTTTCAGGGAAGGAAGGTCCAGTTCCTTGTTCCTGTACTGCGCCCTAGCATCGGCAAGCTCCCTCGGCCGCAGCAGGCTGCCGACCTGGTCGGCGCGAAACGGAGGTTTCATTCGAGTGGGTTGAGGCCGCTGCGGGTCACGCGGCCGTGCAGCTCACGGCCAAGCGCCTGCTCGCACGACTCCGCGGTGGCGAGCAGCTGGTCCAAGTCTATCCCGGTGGCGATGCCCATGGACTCGAACAGGCCTACCAGATCCTCGGTGCACACGTTGCCGGTGTGGCCGCCGCCGTACTTCACTTTGGCCGGATGGCCGCCGACCCCGCCGAACGAGGAATCGAAGTGGCGCACGCCCGCCTCGTAGGCGGCGACGTAGTTCGCGAGGCCCGTGCCGCGCGAGTCGTGAAAATGGGCGATCGGAACGAGAGACGGGGTATTTTGAACTTTCTTGAAAAAAGCTCTTACCGTAAGTGGAGTGGCCATGCCGGTGGTGTCCCCGACAGCGACATGATGAATACCTAACTGGGAAAACCGCAAAACGTCTTCCGCAACGGATCCTGGGTCCACCTTGCCCTCGAAAGGGCAGCCGAAGGCGACCGAGACGGTGCCGACCAGCCTGAAGCGCCCGCCCGCCGCGCGCACCATCTCTTCGATGTTGGCCCACTGTTCGGCGCGCGTGCGTCTTAGGTTCTTCTGTGTATGGGATTCGGTGGCGGAAACCAGCAGGCTGATCTCATTCACGCCGAAGCCTGCGTCGAGGTCGGCCAGGGCCCTTTGCACTGCCTTCGGATTTGCACAGGTTGCCTTGTAGTGTGTATTTGATTTTCTTTTCAGTGATTTTAGAAGTTCACTCGCATCGGAGAACTGAGGAACTACCTTGGGGTTTGAATAGGAAGTCGCTTCGACGCGGGGGAAACCGATGGCGGCGAAGCGCTCGACCAGGGCGCGCTTGGCGGCGGTCGGGATGAAGGCCGGTTCGTGCTGCAGCCCGTCGCGGGCGAAGCATTCGCACAGCGTGACCATGGACATAGTTGACAGCATCAACCAACTGCGCGATGCTGTCAATCGCCCATGAAGACGGTCATCGACCCGCGCGACGAGCGCACCCAGCCGGCGCGCATCGTGCCCGGCTACCCGCAGACGCCCCTGCGCAATCCGCGCGAGCCCCTCATCCGGCGGCCGCCCACCCTCTCGGAGCTGAGCGGCCCGCTGGAGGTGGCGCGGCGCGTCAGGGTCCTGGGTGGCGACATCGCCGGCCAGGGCGAAAAGCAGGCCATCGGGCAGCTGATCCACCTCAGGGTGCGCGTGCTCGACGAGGACGGCGCGCCGGTCGGCGGCACGGTGGTCGAGATGTGGCAGGCCAATGGCGCCGGGCGCTACATCCACCCCAACGACGACGATCACGCGCCGCCGGACCCGAATTTCTACGGCGCGGCGCGACTGGTTACCGACGAGAACGGGCAGTTCGAACTGCGCACGGTGAAGCCCGGCGCCTATCCGGTGCCGACCCGGGACGGCTGGTGGCGCCCGCCGCACGTCCATTTCTCGCTCTTCGGCAAGGTCTGGCTGTCGCGCCTGGTGACGCAGATGTACTTTCCGGGCGAGCCGCTGAACGCGCAGGACCGGATCCTGAACGCGGTGCCCGACACCGTGGCGCGCGAACGGCTGGTGGCGCAGCTCGTGCCGCCCTCGGCACAACCGCACAACGCGCTCGTCTATGAACACCGGATCGTGCTGCGCGGGCGCACTGCGACTCCGGAGCAGTCCTGATGTTGACGCCGGAGCAGCATTGAAGCGTACGGCGATGATCCCCACGGGCGAAGCGACCATCGGGCCGTTTTTCCCGCCGCGCTACGTCGATGCGGGCGCGAACGACCTCACGCTGTTCGAGGGCCGCAAGGCGAAGGGCGAGGCCATCGAGATTCGCGGCCGCGTGCTGCAGGAGGACGGCGCTGCGCTGGAAAACCTGGTGCTCGAGATCTGGCAGACCGATGCGAAGGGCATCTACCGCCACCCCGCCGATCCGCGCCACGCGCAGGCCGACGCGGATTTTCTCGGCTGGGGCCGGACCGTGACCGACGCCGGGGGTGAATACGTTTTCCGCACCATCAGGCCCGGCGCAACCGAAGGCCGCGCGCCGCACATCAATTTCATGGTCATGTATTCGGGCCTGATGCGGATACTGAAAACGACGATGTATTTCACGCATGAGATGGATGTTGTTCTATCGGCTGTTCCCGTTTCACGTCGTGAACTTCTAATAGCGAAAAAACAAGGTCCTGACGGTTATCGTTTCGATATCCGCTTGCGCGGCGAGAACGAGACGCCGTTCTTCGATGACTAGGCCGACCATACGCGAGCTGCTGTCCTACCGCCTGCACCGGGTGGCGAACCTGCTCTCGCGCGGCGCCGAGATGCGCTACCGGCGCGAGTTCGGCGTCAGCCTGTGGGAATGGCGCACGGTGGCATTGCTGGGCGGCGCGACTGAACCGCAGTCGCTCAACGACCTCGCGCGCGCCGCGGGCATGGACAAGGGGCAGATGAGCCGGGTGGTATCAGGCCTGACCGCGCGGAAGATCGTTTGCCGCGAGACCGATGCCAACGACGCGCGGGGGATCCGGCTCTCCCTGACCGCATCCGGCGGGAAGCTGTACCGGAAACTGATTAAGGCGGCTGCCGAGCGCAACAGCGCCTTCCTCGGCTGCCTCAGCGCGAAGGAGCGGGTGTGCCTTGAGCAGGCAATGACCAAGCTCGCGCACGAGGCGCGCGGCTTCATCCAGGCTGAGAAGCAGAAAAAGGGGGTCAGACCCCAATTTCCTGCTCGTCCAGGCGAAAGTCGGAGGGAAATTGGGGTCTGACCCTCTTTTTCTCCTGACGGAAGACCGCGGCGCGGTGCGGATCCTGACCATGAACCGGCCGGAGAAGCGCAACGCGCTGAACACGGCCTTGACGCGTGCGCTGCTCGATGCTCTGCGCGCCGCCGATGCCGCCGATTCCGTCGCGGCAGTGGTCCTGACCGGCGCCGGGCAGGGGTTCTGCGCCGGAGCGGACCTGGCGGAGTTCAAGGACCTGACGCCGGAAAAGCAGCACCTGGTGGAAGAACGCGCCGAACTCACGATGCAACTGCACCTGGCATTCCCGAAGATGGCCAAACCCGTGGTGACGGCGATCAACGGCGCCGCGATGGGTGGCGGCGCCGGTCTCGCGATTGCTGCCGACCTGGCGCTGATGGCGCAAGGCGCGCAACTCGGCTACCCGGAGACGCGCCACGGCATCGTCGCCGCCATCGTGATGGCGAACCTGGTTCGACAGACCGGCCGCAAGCGCGCCTTCGAGCTGGTTTCCCTGGGCGAACCCATAACCTCACGGCAGGCGCTGGAGTACGGACTGGTCAACCGCGTCGTGCCGGATGCTGACCTGCTGGCTGAGTCTTTTTTGCTTGCTGAAAGGCTTTCCAGGATCAGGAAAGAAGGATTGACAGAAACAAAAAAACTTTTCCATCAGGTCGCCGACCTGCCGCTGGAGGAAGCGCTCAGGCAAGGGCGGGAACTGAACAAGCGCATGCGCGCTTTCGGCAAGAGGTAGGGATGCATGGGCGTCACCTACGCGCTGCTGGCAATGGTCTTCTTTGCCGCCAACATCGTCATTACGCGCTACGCGCTCGCGCGCCTGCCGGTGGAGGCGGGATTCTTCATCGTGCTGGCGACCAACATCCTCTTTCCCTCGGCGCTGTTCGCTGTGGAAGTGACGTTACGCGCCGCGCCCTGGGCCTGGGACTGGAGTGGGGCGGGAATGTTCGCGCTTGCCGGCGTGATCGGGACCTTCCTCGGCCGCCGCATGCTGTTCGACACGGTGCGCCTGCTCGGCCCGTCGCGCGCGAGCGTATTCCATTCGACGGCGCCGGCATTCGCGCTGGTGGCGGCCTGGCTTCTGGCCGACGAGCTGCTCGGCCTTTACGAACTGGCCCTGATGGCGGTCGTGTGGCTGGGATTGTGGTTCACGCAGCCGCGGGCGGGGACCGCCGCGGGAGTCATCCCGCTCTCCCCGGCCAACGTGCGCCGTGGATTGATCGTCGGGGTATTTACGGTCGCGGGCTTCGGCTTCGGCAATGTGCTGCGCGGCCTTGCCATGCGCGGCTGGGACGAGGCGGTTTTCGGCACGCTCCTCTCCGCATTGGCCGCGCTCGTCTGCCAGGTGATCGCAACCCGCGACTGGCGGAAAATCGGCGCGCTGCTGCGGGGCGCGGAGCGCAATACCGTGTGGCTGTATATCGGCTGCGGCGTGTTCACGTCGCTTGGCTCCATCTTCGTCGCCTTGGCGATGAACCACATCGAGATCGCGCTCGCGGTGCTGGTGGTGCACACCACGCCGCTGGTGATTTTTCCGGTGAGCGTCTTCATCCTGAAGAACAGGGAGGAACTCACCCCGCGAACGCTCATTGGCGCACTTCTGGTTCTTTCAGGCATTTCCCTCCTGGCGTTCAGGTAAGACCCGATCGATGAAACCGCTCCAGCACCTGACGATCCTCGATCTGTCGCGCGTGCTGGCCTGTCCGTTCGCGAGCATGATCCTGGCCGAACTCGGCGCGACCGTGATCAAGGTCGAGCAGCCCGGCGCCGGCGACGAGACGCGCGGCTTCGAGCCGCAACTCGCGCGCGACAGCGCCTACTTCTTCGCCTGCAACCGCTCCAAGGCCTCGATCACCGTCAACCTGCGCTCGGCGGAGGGGCAGGACATCATTCGCGAGCTGGCGCAGAAGGTGGATGTGCTGGTGGAGAACTTTCCGGCCGGAACCCTGGCCCGCTACGGTCTCGATTTCAGCATGCTCTCGACGCTGAACCCGAAGCTGGTCTATGTCTCCTGCACCGGATTCGGCCAGAGCGGGCCGTATGCGCACAAGAAGGGCTACGACACCGTGTTCCAGGCGATGGGCGGCCTCATGAGCCTCACCGGCGAAAAGGACGGCGGACCCGTGAAGCCGGGGCTGCCGATCGCCGATCTTACTTCGGGGCTGTGGGTGGCGATCGGGATCCTGGCGATGCTCGCGGGGCGCGAGAAGACGGGCCGCGGCGCGCACCTGGATTTTTCCATGCTCGATGGCCAGGTTTCCTTGCTGACCCTGGCCGCGGCACGCTACTTCGCGCTGGGCGAAGTGCCGCCTCGCCTGGGAACCGAGCATCCCGGGCGCGTGCCCTCGGCGACGTTCCGCTGCAAGGACGGCAAGTTCGCCCACATCACCGCCAGCGACCAGCACTGGGAACCGCTGTGCAGGGTGTTGGGATTTGGTGAATGGGGTTTGGGTTTTACTTCAAATGCGTTAAGAGTTCAAAAGCGAAAAGAAGTAATGCGAAAGCTCACGGAAGCGATTGCAGGCATTGAACGGGCAGAGCTGCTCAAGATGCTCGATGCAGTTGACGTCCCCATCGGGCCGGTAAACGACGTCGCCGAAATACTGTCCGATCCGCATGTGCGCGCGCGCGGGCTGGTCGGCAGCTTCGACTACGCCGGCGTGGGCGAATTCAAGGCGCTCGCGCTGCCTTACAAGTTCCTCGGCTGGGACAACCCTGATATTGGGCCGCCGCCCGCGCTTGGGGAGGATACCGAGACCATCCTCGCCGAAAGACT
Source organism: Nitrosomonadales bacterium (assembly GCA_005240145.1). Taxonomy (GTDB): domain Bacteria; phylum Pseudomonadota; class Gammaproteobacteria; order Burkholderiales; family SG8-39; genus RBG-16-66-20. The sequence goes on from SBAS01000103.1 coordinate 37,792, forward strand.
GGGGTACTCAAACGACAAGATCGCGCGGCTGAAAGCGGTGAAGGCGATATGAGCGTCCTCTACTCAGCATCGAACGGCGTGGCGACGCTCACCCTCAACCGCCCGGAAAGTCGCAACGCGCTCAACCTGGACATGTGCGATCGACTCATTTCGATTTCACGGGAACTTCAATC
>SBAS01000124.1 GCA_005240145.1 Nitrosomonadales bacterium
AGCCCGATGCAGTTCGAGAAGCGTTGGCTCGCCGCTCAGGAAAAGCGGGCCGCATAATGGCCTCGGCTATGGGATACGGAAAACAGGGGCAAGGTCAAGGTGCCTAACACCCATGCCCCCCAAACCGACAACAGCGGCTCGTCTTTCGGTCACTCTTTAGTTTCAGCTATGTCGAATAACGATTGGGATATCAAGACGGTGCCGCTCGCGAATTCTCAAGCTTGATCTTACCGCAGGAGCCTGCCGCCCCTCCCGTCCGTGCCACTCACCCAGGGAAGGTAACCGCGACTCGCGGAACGCGCCGCAGATCCACCGCCACGTCGAAGACTTCGCCCGCCGCGACGCGCACCAGCTTGCCCTGCGGCTCGACCACCTGGTAATGCAGGCCGCGCAGAACGTTGCGCGCCGAGCGCGCCTCGCCGTCCTGGGCAAAATGTGCGCCGATGCCGAGCTGCTCGAATGCCTGTGGACTCCAGGTTTCCATGAAAAAGCCGCGCGAGTCCCGCTGCACGCGCGGCTCGAAAACAAGAACGTCCGGTATCGCGGTGGGAATCGGCTTCACAGCCGCCAGACCCGCAATCCGGCTTTCTCGAGCGCCACGCGGTCGAGGCACGCCTTCACGTCCACCACGCAGCCGCCGGGACGCAGCTTCGACGCGACCGCCTGAGCTGTGAGGCCGCGGAACGCCGGCTGCGCCACTGCAACGACGAACGCATCAGATTGAGGGAGGGATTCCCAGGTTTTGAGCGCGATGCCGTATTCCCGCAGCGCCGCGGCCGGGTCGGCGATCGGATCGTGCGTATGGACTTCGGCACCGGCCTTGGCGAGCTCAGCAACCAGTTCCGCGGCCTTGGAGTTGCGCAGGTCGGTCACCCCTTCCTTGAAAGTGAGGCCGAGCACATTGATGCGGGCCCCTTTCGCCGGCCGCCCGCCGTCCGCCATCAGCTGCAGCGTCTTTTGGGCGATGAAGTTCGCCATGCCGTCGTTGATGCGCCGGCCGGCGAGGATCACCTGCGGGTGGTAGCCGACCGACTCGGCTTTATGCGTGAGGTAATACGGATCGACGCCGATGCAGTGGCCGCCCACCAGCCCGGGGCGGTAGCGCGCGAAGTTCCACTTGGTGCCGGCGGCTTCGAGCACCTCGCTCGTGTCCAGGCCGAGACGGTCGAACAGGATCGCGAGTTCGTTCACGAGTGCGATGTTCAGGTCGCGCTGCGTGTTCTCGATCACCTTGGCGGCTTCGGCGACGCGGATGCTGGGCGCGCGATGTACGCCCGCCGGCACCACGCTCTCGTAAAGCGCCGCCACTCGCTCGAGCGTCGCCGGCGTGTCGCCCGACACCACCTTGACGATGCTCTCCAGCGCGTGTTCGCGATCGCCCGGGTTGATCCGCTCGGGTGAATAGCCGACAAAGAAGTCGCGCTTCCAGCTGTAGCCCGAGGCACGCTCGAGCAACGGGATGCACACCTCTTCGGTGGCGCCCGGATAGACCGTGGACTCGTAGATCACGGTGGCGCCGCGCTTCATGCGCCGACCCACCTCTTCCGAGGCCGCGGCGAGCGGGCCGAAATCGGGACGATGATCGGCGTCCACCGGCGTCGGCACGGCTACGATGATGAAGTCCGCCTCGGCAAGCCGCGCGGCGTCGTTGGTGTATTCGAGCCGGGCCGCCTCCTTCAATGCCGCGGCGGGCAGCTCGCCGGTGGGGTCGCGGAACGCGCGGTAGCTGTCGATTTTCTCCGCCGAAAGGTCGAATCCAATGGTGCGGCAGCGGCGCCCGAACGCCGCCGCGAGCGGCAGGCCGACATACCCCAGACCGACGATGGCGACAGTCGTGGCGGCGGTAGTCATGTCCGGTAGTACGCCCGATACCATTCGACGAACTTGCCAATGCCGGTGCGCACCGGGGTGGAGGGCGCGAAGCCGACCGCAGCGCAGAGGGCCTCGACGTCTGCATGGGTCGCCGCAACATCGCCGGGTTGCATCGGCAGAAATTTCTTCTCGGCCTTGCGGCCGAGCGCCTCTTCCAGCGTTTCGATATAGGAAAGCAGGCTCACCGGCTGGTGGTTGCCGATGTTGTAGAGCCGCCAGGGCGCGTTGCTGGTCGCGGCGTCCGGGCGCAGGGAATCATACGCTGCGTCGGCCGCGGCAGCTTGCGCGAGCGCGCGCACCACGCCCTCGGTGATGTCGTCGATGTACGTGAAGTCCCGCTCCATTCGACCGTGATTGAAGACCTCGATCGGCCGGCCTTCGAGGATTGCCTTGGTGAAGAGGAACAACGCCATGTCGGGCCGGCCCCAAGGCCCGTAGACAGTGAAGAATCGCAGGCCGGTGCACGGTAGGCGGTACAGGTGCGCGTAGGCGTGCGCCATGAGTTCATTGGCGCGCTTGGTGGCCGCGTACAGGGACACCGGATGGTCCACCGCGTCGCTCTCGGCGAACGGCACCTTGGTATTGCCGCCGTAGACGCTGGAGCTGGAAGCGAACGCCAGATGCTCGACCCCCGAGTGGCGGCAGCCTTCGAGGACATTGAGAAAGCCGGTCAGGTTGCTCTCGGCATAGGCATGCGGATTGACGATCGAGTAGCGCACCCCCGCCTGCGCAGCAAGATGCAGCACGCGTTGTGGTTTTTCCTTTTCAAACAGCTCTTTGATTTCTTTCGAACTCGAAATATCAAGCTTGATGAAGCGGAAACCGTGATGAGACGTCAAACGTCCGAGGCGCGCCTCCTTGAGGCGCACGTCGTAGTACGCGCTCAGGTTGTCGATGCCGAGGACTTCGTCGCCCTGCTCGAGCAGGCGCAGCGCGCAATGCATGCCGATGAAGCCGGCCGCGCCGGTAACCAGGACCTTCATGCCGCCACCGGCGCGAGTTCGCGCACCGCGGCGACGATACGCTGCTGCGTAGCTTCATCCAGGTCGGCGTGCATCGGCAGGCTGATGACTTCGCGCGCAAGGCGCTCCGACACCGGGAATGACTGCCCCGCATAGCCCGCGGCGTAGGCCGGCTGCTGATGCAGCGACAGCGGATAGTGCACGGCACTCGGGATGCCGCGCGCCTTGAGTTCCCGCTCGAAGCGCTCGCGCTCCGCGACGCGCACGGTGTACTGGGCATAGACGCTGGTGCGGTCCGCTCTTACTTTGAGGGTTTTGGCCCGAGAAGAAGACAGCAAAGCGTCGTAATGGGCGCCGATCTCGATGCGTTGGCGCACTTCCCAGTCAAATCGCTCCAGTTTTGCCAGCACCACCGCGCACTGGATGGAGTCCATGCGCCCGCCCACGCCGATGCGCGTATGGCGGTAGCGGCCCTCCTGGCCGTGGACCCGGATTGCGCGCATCGCCCGGGCAAGCGCGTCGTCGCCGGTGAAGAGCGCTCCGCCGTCGCCGTAGCAGCCGAGCGGCTTGGACGGAAAGAAGCTGGTGCAACCGATGGTGGAAAGGTTGCAGCTTTTCCTGCCTTTGTACTGCGCGCCGAAGCTCTGGGCCGCGTCCTCGATCACCGGCAGCCCGCGCCGCGCGGCGATGGCGTTGATTTCGTCCATGTCGGCGGGCTGGCCGTAGAGGGACACCGGCATGATCGCCCGCGTGCGCGGCGTGATCGCTGCCTCGAGTCTGGATACGTCGATGTTCGCGGTATCCTCCTCTACATCCACGAACACCGGCCTGGCGCCGATCAGCACGATCATTTCCGCCGTGGCGACGAAAGTGAACGGCGTCGTCACCACCTCGTCGCCCGGCTTCACGCCGAGCGCCATGAGCGCAATCAACAACGCCTCGGTGCCCGAGGCGACAGCGACGCAGTGCTTCGCGCCTGTCCAGGCGGCGAGCCGGTCTTCGAGTTCCTTCACTTCCGGCCCCATGATGTACTGGCCGTGATCGAGCACGCGCTGGATGCGCGCGTTGATCGGTTCGCGCAGTGCCGCGTACTGGGTTTTAAGGTCGATAAAGTCCATGACGCCGATGCTAGTTGATTGCGGCGAGTACCGCCGCCATGCCCTGCCGCCAATCGGGTAGTGCGACGCCGAATGTCGCCCCGATCTGCGTATTGTCCAGCAGCGAGTTTTTCGGCCGCTTCGCCGCCACGGGATACTCGTGGCTACCGACCGCCAATATCGGGGTCTTGATTCCTTTCGCGCGGAGAATCGCAGTGGCGAAACCGTGCCACGTGGTCTCGCCTCCCGCGCTCAAGTGATACAGCCCGCTCGCCTTTGTGGAAAGATCAGGATTGGCGAGAACCTGCGCGACCGCCCCGGCGATCGCCGCGCTCGAGGTCGGCGCGCCGCGCTGGTCGTTCACGACGCGCAGTTCCGGTTTTGAGCGCGCCGCGGCGAGGATCGCGTGCAGGAAATTCCTGCCAAGCGGCCCGTATACCCAGCTGGTGCGGAAAATGAAGTGCCGGCAGCCACTTGCGGCGATGGCGCGCTCGCCTGCCAGTTTGCTGTGGCCATAGACGCTCAACGGATTGGGTGCATCGGCCTCGATGTAGGGCGTGGGCTTTTCGCCGTCGAAGACGTAGTCGGTGGAAAAATGAATCAGCAAAGCATCCATTGATTTTGCTGCGTGCGCCAGTTCTGCTACTGCCTGGACGTTCACGGCAAAGACGGCATCCCGCTCCCGCTCCGCACGATCGACCGCCGTGTAGGCCGCCGCATTGATGATGATGCCGGGCCTCACCTGCGCAATCGTGGTTCTGATTGACTGCAAATCAAGTAGATCGAGGCCATGCCGATCGAACGTGCTCAGCGCACCGAGCGAGTCCAGCGCCGGCGCCAGCGCTGACCCGACTTGCCCTTTGCTGCCGGTGAGCGCGATCCTCACGCGTCGTTTTCGCCCTTGCGCCGCAACTTCCTGAGCGTCGCGAGATTCTCGGGCGTGCCGCTCAGTTCGAGCAGCGGCATCAGTTCGCTCTCTACCATGCGCCAATCAAGCCCCCGGCGCTGCCGGACAATAACGTATTCCACGTCCACCCAGTCCTGGCCGCGGCCGGCGAATGCCTTGAGGATCACCAGATCCTCTGCCGAACAGGTGCGCAGATTCAGCCCGGGCCCGAAATCGAATTCACTGGCGCGCTCGACGCAACGGTGCTCGAAGTCCAACGCGCCAAGCGCGACGTCGATCGGGATTCCCGCCGCGGTCTGCGCCAGAATCACGCGGTGCTTGAGCGCAAACGCCCTTGCGTCCGGCATTCGCCCGGAGAATGTTCCGAGAACACGGTCGATCGTCTCGCCCTCGGAACCCAGAGGACATAGCAACGTCAGATCGACATCGCGCGTAAAACGGGGCTCGCCCCAGCGCTGCAGGGCAACGCCGCCAATGAAGCAGAATTCGCCGCCGGAGCGCCTGAGGAAATCCTGGACCTCTCGCGCCGCATCGAAGACCGGTTTTACGGCCTCCGGTGCGCCTTGGCGAACCATCGCTGCTGCTCAACCATGCCCGAGTCGAGTTTTACCGCCGCGTCAGTCGGATACCAGCCCGAGAAAAGAGAGTGAACGTGAGCGCGCACATCCGCATCCGTCATCGCTTCGAGTTCCCGCCGTTTGATCGCCTCCAGAATCGGGCCCAGCTCGATCCAGTTTTGCACCCAGGCACGAAGCCTTGCATCGCTCATGCGCCTGATTTTACTCTCTTTTACGGTTTCACTCGAAGATGTCGGCGCTCGCAAGGGGCGTGCCGCGCCGATCCTTGTCTGTCATCACCGGTTCGCCCGAGAGCGGCCAGGGAATGGCCAGCGCCGGATCGTTCCAGAGCAGCGTGCGCTCGTGCTCTAGCGCGTAATAGTCGGTGGTTTTGTACTGCACCTCCGCGTGCGCTGAAAGCACCATGAAACCGTGCGCGAAGCCCTCAGGGATCCACAGCATGCGGGGCGTTTCCGCATTCAGCCGGGTCGCGGCCCATCGGCCGAAGCTCGCCGAACTGCGGCGCAAGTCCACTGCAACATCCCAGATGTCCCCCGCGATAACCCGCAGCAGTTTCCCTTGCGGCTGGCGGATCTGGTAATGCAGCCCGCGCAGCACGTTCTTCGACGAACGCGAATGGTTGTCCTGCACGAATTCCACGTCCAGTCCCGTCACCTGGGCAAACGTTTTCCGGTTGTAGCTTTCATAGAAAAAACCGCGCGCATCGCCGAACAGCTTCGGCTCCAGGAGCAGCAGGTCGGCGATTTCCGTCTTCTCGACCTTCACAGGTACGACTTCTCCGATAGCACGCGCAGCAGGTATTCGCCGTAACCGCTCTTCGCCAGCGGCCGGGCGAGCGAGCGCAGTTGCGCCGCGCTGATGTAGCGCATGCGCCAGGCGATTTCCTCCGGGCAGGCGATTTTCAGGCCCTGCCGGCACTCGATGGTCTCGATGAAATGCGCTGCTTCGAGCAGCGACTCGTGGGTGCCGGTATCCAGCCAGGCGTGGCCGCGCCCGAGAGGCCGCACCTCGAGTTCACCCCACTCGAGGTACTGCCGGTTGACGTCGGTGATCTCCAGCTCCCCCCTGGCCGATGGCTTCAACTTCGAGGCGATTCCGACCACGCGGTTGTCATAAAAATACAGTCCAACCACCGCGTAGCGCGACTTCGGGCGCGCGGGCTTTTCCTCGATGCTGATGGCTTTACTTTTTCGATCAAATTCAACCACGCCATAGCGCTCCGGATCCTTCACCGGGTAGGCGAATATGGTCGCGCCCTTGCGCCGCTTCACGGCCGCCTGCACCAGCGCGACAAGCTCGTGGCCGTAGAAAATATTGTCGCCCAGCACGAGCGCGACCGAGTCCTTGCCGATAAATCTGCGTCCGATGAGGAAGGCCTGCGCGAGCCCTCCCGGCGACGGTTGCACAGCGTAGGAAAAGCGCATGCCCCAGCGCTTGCCATCGCCCAAGAGCTGCTCGAAGCGCGGCGTGTCCTGTGGCGTCGAAATTACGAGGATGTCGCGGATTCCCGCCAGCATCAGCGCCGAGAGCGGGTAGTAAATCATCGGCTTGTCGTAGACAGGCAGCAATTGCTTGGAAACGGCGAGCGTCGCCGGGTAGAGGCGGGTTCCGGAACCGCCAGCGAGAATTATTCCCTTCACGCCTTTTTTCCCCGCTCGAGGTACCAGTTAACTGTTTTGCTCATCCCGGAGGCGAAACTCTCCTTCGGGCGCCAGCCGAGTTCGCGCTCGATTCTGCCGGCGTCCATCGCGTAGCGGCGATCATGACCCTGCCGGTCCTTCACCAATGAAATCAGGTCCGCGTGGCGGCCATTTTTCCTCGGCCGCGCTGCGTCGAGCATTTCGCAGAGCATTTTCACTACTTCCAGGTTCGTTTTCTCGCTCCCACCGCCGATATTGTAGGTTTCCCCCACGCGCCCCCTGTCCAGCACGGCACGTACCGCGTCGCAATGGTCCGTCACGTACAGCCAGTCGCGCACGTTCAGGCCGTCGCCATAGACCGGAAGTGGCTTCTCCGCCAGGGCATGGGTGATCATGAGCGGGATCAGCTTTTCCGGGTGCTGGCGCGGGCCGTAATTGTTCGAGCAGTTGGTGGTCAGCACCGGCAGGCCATAAGTATGGTGGTAAGCCCGTACCAGGTGATCGGAAGCGGCCTTCGAAGCCGCGTAAGGACTGTTGGGCCCGTACGCATTTGTTTCCTTGAACGCGGGTTCGTCGGGCCCAAGCGAACCATAAACCTCGTCCGTCGAGACGTGGAGGAAACGAAATCGTTCCTTCTCGCCGGTCGGGAGCGCGCCCCACCAGGCGCGCGCAGCCTCCAGCAGGCTGAAGGAGCCCACCACATTGGTCTGGATGAACTCGGCGGGGCCGTCGATCGACCGGTCGACATGGCTCTCGGCGGCAAAATGAACGATCGCACGCGGCCGATTCTCCACGAGCAGGCGTCGCACCAATTCGCGGTCGCCGATGTCGCCTTTGACGAACGCATGGCGCGTGTCGCCTGCCAGCGGCGCGAGGTGTTCGGGATTGCCCGCGTAGGTGAGTTTGTCGAGATTGACGATGGCCTCACCCGTCGCGGCAATCGTCGACAGGACAAAATTGGCGCCGATAAAGCCGGCGCCGCCGGTGACCAGAAGCATCCGGCGATTATCTCATCGCCGAGCGCGCACCGCGCCGACGAGCCGCCCCACTCGGTCCGCAAAAGCGTCGAACGAAAAACGCTCCAGGTGTACACGCGCCCGGCGCGGATCCGGCCGCGCTTTGCCCGCAAGCAATGCATCGAGCACGCGCATGAAATCCTTGCCGCCATCCGCGCGCGGATCGCGGTACAGGAACCCGCTTTCGCCCTCGATCATCGTTTCGGTAAACGGCGCAGCCGCCACGGCCAGCACCGGCAAGCCGCACTGCTGCGCCTCGATAACGTTCAGGCCGAGCGCCTCTTTCTCCGGCAAGCCGGTCATCAGGTAATCAAGTCCGGCGTAGACCGCCGCGACATTCTCCTGATAGCCCCAGTAGCGGACCTGCGCGTTCATGGGATGCAGGGCGCGCTTGAGGTCGCGTACCGAGGCATAGCCGCCCGCGCCGAATACTTCCAGATTCACCGCCGGACGTTGCGCGAGCAGGGGCGCGAGAATGTCGAACTGAAGCGGGAACTGCTTGATCGGCGTCAACCGCGACACGATACCCAGCGTCAACCCCGGGCGCTTGCGATAGCTGTCCGTATTGCTTAGTGCGGACAAGGCCGGATAGATCCAGCCCAGCACGCGATCGCGCAGCTTGCGCCGATCAAAGTCATAGATTTGTCCGGCGCGCAGTTCACCGCCGGCTAAGCCGCGCGCCTCGGCGACGCCGTAGAGAAGCTCCTGCCACGCCGCCGCACCCAATGCTTGCAGCCCTTCGAGCACCCAGGCGGAGACTGGAACGACCAGGTCATGTCCTTCATAGGCGCGCGGATTGCGTCCCTGCGGCGGCATGTGCGCGACGGCGCTGCGCAGGTGCAGGGGGTCGGCGAGGAGGCAAGCCGGCAGCGGACCGTGGCCGAGGAGCCAACTGCGCTCGCGCGGCAGTCGCGGCATCAGGTCCTCGGCGCGGGCGACCTGCAGGATCTCGGTGTCGGGAGCGAGCGCAAGGCCACCCCAGAATCGCGCGCGCTCATCCACCACCAGCGTGCTCGGCACGCCGTGGCGCGCCAGGGCGCGCGTCAGGAACGCGGTGTAGACCTCGCCACCGCCCAGCTGCTGCTGCAAGTTGATCTGCCAGGCGCGCATGGTCCGGTATCGTCCGCTCAGGAAGTCAGCGACCGCCGCGCAGCGCGCCACCAGCGGCTCGCGACCTGCCTTTTCTGCCGCGCATCGATTCCGTGCCGCCAAAGCAAGCCGAAAAAATCCTCCTGATGCAGGCTGCGGTAGCGGGCTCGGCGCGTGGCGGGGTCCGGGTGCTGTTCGATCATGTGCAGCACCGACAGTGCGCCGTCCACCAGTTGCCAGCCGATGGCGCGCGCCATCGCCGGGTCGGAAACCTCGTTGGCGATGATCGCGGCAAGTTGGCGGGCGTTGTAGATGCTTGAGTCGATCACCGCCTCGAGGCGCCGGGCGCGTTCCCGCGCAGCCGGGCGCCGCACCGGCAGGCGATAGGAATACCCCGGCTCGGGATCGAACTGAACGCGCTGCGCCCGCAGCAACGCCCGGGTCGTCCAGATCACGTCCTCGTGGAGCAGCCGCGGCACGAAGCTGAAACGATGCCGCTCGATGAATTCGCGCCGGTACAGGTGCAGCCACACCATGTGGGGCAGAAATCGCTGGTCGAGTCGCGCGCGCAGCCACTCGGCCCCGGAGATCACCGCTGTCGCCGCGACGCCGGAAAAAATGGGCTTGTCCGGCTCGCGGCCCTCGTGGTGGTACACGCCATTGCCAACAACCATATCCAGCGTGCCGACCTCGGCCTGCCCCAGCCAGCGCTCGTAGGTGCCCGGCGCGACGATGTCGTCTGAGTCCGCGAACGCGATCCACTCTCCTCTGACCTCGCGCAGCCCTGAATTGCGCGCTGCCGACAGGCCGCCGTTCTCCTGCCGCAGCACACGCAGGTTGGGCATGCGAGCGGCGTACTGCGCAAGCAGGGCCGGCGACGCATCGGTTGAACCATCATCCACTGCGACGATCTCGAACTCGCCTGCGGGCAGCGTCTGTGCGGCAAGACTGCCAAGGAATGCCGCCAGGAAAGCCGAGACGTTGTACACCGGCACTACCACGCTGAGCCTGGGCGCGCGGCTCACTTGCGCTGCGCGACGATCGCGAACTGCAGATAGCGCATGTCGTCAAGCGCATCCCCGACAGCGGCGTTGATGGCCCGCAACCAGAGCGGCAGGCTGGAGGGGTTGATTCCCTGCATGCGTTCGATCCGGAAGCCGGCCGATTCCACCAGCTCGCAAGCGCTTTCCCGTGTGAAAAATCGCAAATGGGTTCGATCCAGAATGCCGTCGTCCTCATAGCGCCAGCGCCCCGGCCAGATCAGATGCCGCACAACTTTGTGATGGCGCACATTCGGAATCGAAGCGATCAACCAGCCCCCCGCGCGAACGCAAGGCTGCAGTTTTTTCAGTACCGCCCATGGGTCGGTGAGGTGCTCCAGCACGTCGTTGCAGACCAGGCAATCGAATCCGCCGGCAGGCAGATCCAGCGCGTCGCGTTCGACGTCGGCCTCGATGACGCGGTCCAGGCGCTGCGCGGCAACTCGAGCAGGGCCCGGCGACGCCTCGATGCCCACGACCTCGCGGACTCCGCTGCGCTTGAGAAATTCGCCAAATACGCCGCTACCGCAACCAAGCTCCAGCACCCGCGCCAGGCCGGGCGGAACAAACGGCGCCATGTCGGGGCGAGGATTACCGAAATACGGATCTTCCGCGGCGCTATGCATCAGTAAGTCTCCAGAACGGTGAACGCGTCCTGCTTTTTCAGATGCGGAGTTCTCTCAAGATAAGCGATCATGGCGCGGCTTGCCTCTTTCGAGCTGTAGGCGCTCGCCTGGCCGCGCAGGCTGTGATCCACCGGAGTTGCGTCCACGATTCCCAGCCGCAGCCCGGCGGCCTCGGCGAGTACCGGCCAGACGAAGTCGTAACCCCAACCCATCGGGCTCGACTCGTCGAACGGCAGGAGGCGCGGCGCCAAATCGGCGCGGACGCAAAACAGCGGCCCGATTTCGACGAAGCGCGTGCGCCGCGCCCGGATTCCCCGCACCGCGCGCGCGAACTTGCGGTCGGCGTAACTCGTGCGTGTGCGCGCCGGTTGTGCCAGCGCGAAATCGCAGGCGATCTGATAGCTGAGAAACGCGTCGAGGAATCCTCTCGGCAATACGATATCGTCGTCGCATAGCAGCAGATAGTCGTACTCTTGCCAGCTGGATCGCGCAAGCATACGGTTCAGGATTGCGAATTTGGGCGTGAACACCCACAGTTTCTCTACCGTTACCGCGGCAACCGCAGCGTCGGCTGGCTCTCCGGCAATTGCGACCCAGCGCTGCGTCACTTCGAACTGCGCCGAGCGTGAAAACGCGTCGACTAGATGGCCTACAGTATTGCGACGGTCGGCGAGATACACACCCAGAATCAGGACCCTTGGTTTTCCGCTGGCACGATCACCACCCGGACCCGGTGGGCTCGCGACCGTCACCTGCGCGTGCCACCATCGCAACAGGCTTCTCAGCATTGCAATTGATGCCGTTCAAGCCACAGCAATAGAACGACGAAGGTGAAGGCGAGGCGCCGGGAGCCGCGGCCTTGCAGCGCGGAGCGCCATTGTGCGCGCACCGCATCGGCGCGCAGGAACGGCGCTATGGTTTCGCAGCGCTGCAACACGGCTTCGGCCGCCTCGCGCCATGCGCCGTTGAAAAGCTCCAGCAACGGCACGGAAAAACCATGCTTCTTTCGCTTCCACGCCGCTTCGGGCAAGTGGCGCGCCGCGAGCAGACGCAGCAGCGCCTTGCCACCACTGGCGTCGTAATGCGCCGCGGCAGGCAAGCCGAGCACGACATCGAGCACCGGATTGCCGAGCATCGGCACGCGCACTTCGAGCCCGTGCGCCATGCTGGCGCGATCGGCCTTGGCGAGGCAATTCTCCGACAGGTAAGTCCACAGGTCGGCGCGCATGAGGCTGGCGGTATCCATTTCCCCCGCCAGCGAGCGCCACAGTGCGAGGCTGCGCTGCGGCTGCGCCTGCGCCAGTGCGTCGGGCGCGAGGTAGCGCTCGAGGCTCTTGCGTCCAGCGCTCCAGGGGCCGAGTTCGACGTGCCTGTAATGCAGCAATTCCTCGCCGTGCAAGGTGCGGCGCAAGAGCGCTCCGGGCAGCGCACCGCCTTCCACCAGGCGCCGTGCTGCCCCCTGCCCCAGGTGCGCCGGGTGCTGCGCCGCCTCGTCGGCGAAGCGCTCGTAGCCGGCGAACAACTCGTCGCCGCCATCGCCGCTGATGGCGACGGTGACGTGCTTGCGCGTGAGCGCGGAAAGCGCGCTCGTCATGACGTACGCCGGGTCTGCCAGCGGCTGATCCAGCGCCTGGATCGAGTTGGCGAACGCGGCGCCGTCAATGGATGGCGCCTGCAGCACGTGGTGCCGGCAACCATAGGCCTGCGCCACCATCTGCGCAAAGGGCGTTTCATCGAAGCCGGCCTCGGCAAAGGCCATCGTGAACGTTTCGGGCGGCGGGCCACCGGCCTGGGCCATGTAATGCACCATCAGCCCAGAATCGATGCCGCCGGAGAGAAAGGCGCCAAGCGGCACATCGGCCACCAGCTGCCTGCGCACGCTCTCGCGCAGCGCGGCATCCATCTGCGCCACCATGTCTTCGCGCGGGATCGCCCGATCCGACGGTGACGGGATTTCCCAATAACGCGTTACTTCCAGCTGATTACCCGCCTCGCGCCAGCGCAGGCGGCACGCGGGCGGCAGCTGGCGCACATCGGCGAGGAAGGAACTGGGCGCGAGGCACACCTGGAAGCCGAGATAGTCGCGCAGCGCCTCGTAATCGAGGCGCAACGGAAAACCGCGCAGCGCGTAGAACGAAGACAGGGTCGAGGCGAATGCCAGGCCGGCGTGCGTCGAATAGAAGAAGGGTTTTACGCCCAGGCGATCGCGCGCCGCAAACAGCACTCGTTCGCGCGTATCCCATACGGCGAAGGCGAACATGCCGTCGAGCCGCGCCGGCAGGGCATCGCCCCAGTGCGCGTATCCCTGCAGCAGAACCTCGCTGTCGGAGCGGCTCGTAAACGTCGCGCCCAGCGCCTCGAGCTCGGCGCGCAATTCGCGGAAATTGTAGATTTCGCCGTTGTGCACCAGCACGTAGCGACCGTCGGCAGAGTGCATGGGTTGGCCGCCGCCCGCCGGATCAATGACGGCGAGGCGTGTATTGCCGAGGCAGGCGCCCTGCGCCGCAAACAAATGCTGCGCGTCCGGCCCCCGGGATGCAATCCTGTCGAGCGCGGCCCGCGCATCCTCCTGCCAGGGCGTTGCGATCAATCCAAGGATGCCGCACATGCCTAGGCCTGTTCCCCGGCGAGCTGCTCGTACGCTCGCACCACGCGATCCTTGGAGTAGCGGGTCAAATCCACACGCGATGTGTCGGGTCGCTTCGCAAGCGCGCGCGACATGGCGGCGGCAAGTGCCGCGGCATCGCCCGTCTGCACCAAGGATCCCGGCAATTCCGCGCCGAGGATCTCACGCGGCCCGGACGGGCAATCGGTGCTCACCACGGGCACCCCCAGCGCGAGCGCCTCGATGATGACATTGGGCAGGCCTTCATGGTCCGAGCAGAGCACGAGCAAATCGGCGGCCGCAATCCAGGGAAAGGGATTGTGCTGGAATCCGGCGACCTCGACACGGCCGGCGAGGCCGCGCGCCTCGATCAGCGAGCGCAGTCCCGGGGCATCGTCGGCGAGGAGCACGAGGCGGTGGGCGCCACCCAGCGTGCCGAAGGCCTCGAGCAGCAGGTCATGCCGCTTCTGACCCGAGAACCGGCCGACGTGAATCACGTAAGGCCGCGACGGCAAGGTCGCGGGAGCCTGGGCCAGCTGCTTCATGGCGCGGAAATCGAAGGAATTTGGAATCACCTCGACGCGCGAACCCGCAACACCGATGCCGGCGCGCAGATCTTTGCCGACCCCTTCTGACACTGCGATCAGCGAGCGGGCGCCGTACATCCTGCGGTATCGCGCGATCCTCCTGGCCGCCTTCGCTGCATCACTGGATTCGAGCCGGGAGACCTCGGCTGAAAGCGTATTGGCGATCCTGCACCAGTGCACGGGCGCGCCCGCGAGCTGCGCGACCTCGTCGGCGAAGGGCAGCGTCGAGACGAGCAGCTGGAACGGCGCATCGAGGGCGAGCTGGCCGAGCAGGCGCGCGAGCTTGCGCGCGGCCAGCCGTTTCCCCAGCCAGCCCTTGGAGATTGTCTCGCCTGCGCGCGTCAGCGCATGAAATCCTGTCCCGGCGGGCACTGCGTGGACCACGACGTGCTCCAGCAGGATGACATCGGTGCGATGGCCGCGCTCGGCCAGCCCGGCGGCGATATTGAGTACTGCTTTCTCCGCGCCCCCGCCGGCCAGATTCGTCAGGATGAAGCCGATCCTCATGGCGCGCGCGCTGGCTCGCGCAACGCACGCTCGACCGCCGTGAATACGGTCTCCACGGTGATCTCGGCCATCGGCGTTTCCATGGAGCAGCCGTGCGTGCGCGGATGATCCACCGGGTAGTAGCAGGGGTGATCGAGCGCACCGATGAGCCGGCTGGGCGAGTAACAGTGGTACAGGGCCACGAGCGGAATGTCGAAGCTGCTCATCATGTGCGTGGGGCCGGTATCCACGCCGACGTAGAGCTGCGTCCGGCTCATCAGGGCCGCGGTCTGCCTCAGGCTGAGTTCGCCCGCGAGAACCGTGCATCCGGCGCCCAGCTCGCGCTCGAGCCCGCCGGTGCGCTCCTTGTCATCAGGTCCGCCGAAGATGAGGAAATGCGCCCCCTGCCAGCGCGCCCTTATGCGCCGGGCGAGTTCGAGAAAATGCGCCGCGGGCCAATCGCGGTACGCTTTGGTGGGAAAACTTGCCACCTGCAAACCGATCCACGGTCCGCGCGCGCCGGGAACGATCGCGCGCAGGCGCGCATCGGCCCATGCGATTTCGGCGTCCGTCACCTGGCAGGCGATACGGTAGCCGGCGTGCGGCACGCCCACTGCGTCGGTCAGCCGTAGCGCCACCTGCACGGAGTGGGCGGATTGGAAGGCGGGCACGGCGACCGCGCGGAACAAGCGGCGATTGAGCGCCTCGTTTTGCTGCCGGAAAGCAACCACCCGCCGCGCAACGCGCAGCGCATATGCCACGAGTGCTTCGTCAAATCCATACACCAGGGCCAGATCATGCTGCAGTCCCGCAAATCGTCCACGCAGGCGCGAGGAATTCTTGGTGATTCCGCCCGCCGATGCGAGCCAGGGCAGGTGTTCCAGGACCTCTATGCGCTTCGGATGGCCGAGTACTGCCAGCTGCGCGCCGGGCCAGGCGCGGGCGAGCGCGCGCAGCGCCGGCGTAGCGAGCAGGGTATCGCCGATGCGGCACACATTGACGACCAGGATGCTGCGCGGCGCCGGGCTGAGGAGCGCCTCAGCCAAGATCGTCCCGGCGGAAGATGTGATTGCGTCCTTCC
Source organism: Nitrosomonadales bacterium (assembly GCA_005240145.1). GTDB lineage: Bacteria > Pseudomonadota > Gammaproteobacteria > Burkholderiales > SG8-39 > RBG-16-66-20. The sequence continues at coordinate 15,587 of SBAS01000124.1, forward strand.
AGGTGCACGAGCCGGAATCCGGCCGCGCGCACTGCGGCGACCGCGCTGTCGGTCTGCGCCAGCGTGTGCTCGGTTACGCCATGATGAAATTCGACCAGCAGCTGCCGGCATCTGGCGAGCAATCCGCGCTGGGCGAGGTCCGGCAACACTTCGTACTCTGCGCCTTCGATGTCGAGCTTGAGGACGTCGCAATCGTCCCGAAAGGCGCCGGCGAGAACCTGCGACAGGTCGATCGTCGTCACCGCGCGGGAAGCGCCACCCTCGACATAGGAATGGCTGCGAATCAGGCTGCCCGAGACGCCATCGGCGCCGCGAGGCAACTGCTCGCGGGGTCGAGGTAGGTGAAATGTGAGAGTCTCCCCCGTCGTCCTCCAGAAGGCGCGGTCGAGCAGGTGCATCCCCGGCGGGCAATGCGCCTTGCACCAGGCAAGGCTCTGCGGATTGGGATCGATGCCGATGACCGTGCCGCCGAAGCGCGACAGGAACGCGCAATCGAAACTGTTGTCCTCGCCCAGCCCGCAGTCCACCAGCAGGGGATCGGGGCGCACCAGCTTGCGATCGAGCCACCAGCCGCCATACTTGGTGCCAAGGCGCAGATAACCGGCAGGCAGGCGCCACTCGCGCCAGCGCCGGCCGAGGCTTCGCTCGAGCCGTTGCCGGTGCAGGCGCCAGCCTCGGCGCGCAGGTATCATTTCCACCATCGTGACCACACTATTTTCGCACACGCTCGCGCGGTGAAAATTCTCGTCGTCCGGCGCGACAACATCGGCGATCTGATCTGCACCACGCCATTGCTGGCAGCCCTGCGGCGGCGTCACCCCGAGGCCTGGATCGGGGCCCTCGTCAACAGCTACAACGCGCCGGTGCTGGAGCGCAACCCGGATCTGGATGCCGTTTTTGCCTATCAAAAGCTCAAGCACCTCGAGCGCGGCGAATCCGCGCTTGCTTCACTGGCGAAGCGGGCCGGGATGCTCTGGCAGCTGCGGCAGATGCAACTCGATGTCGTTGTCCTCGCCACGCCCGGCCGCGCCACGCGCGGCCTGACCCTGGCCAGTTGGCTCAAGCCCGGAAAAATCGCCGGCTTCGATGACGGCAGCGCCCGCGCTTCGGCGCTGGATCTGCGCGTCGCGCTTCCTCCCCACGACGCAGGGCACGAAGTCGAACAGGTTTTTGCGCTCGCCGGATTGTTCGGCATCGACGGCAGCCCCCCCGCGCTCGTGCTGGTCCCCGATCCGCGCGAGGTAGAGAACGCGCGCGCGCTGTTTACCGCGCCTCCGGCCCGCAGGATCGCGCTGCATATCAGCGCGCGGCGCCGAGCGCAGCGCTGGCCGGCTGCACGGTGCGCGGAATTGATCCGCAGGCTGGCATCAGACTACGGAGCGCAGACCATGCTGCTCTGGTCTCCGGGCCAGGGGGACCATCCGCAGCACCCGGGCGACGATGAAAAAGCGGCCGAAGTCATGCGCGCCGTCGGTGCGGATGACGCCGCGGCGGTGCCCTATCCGACCGCCAGGCTCTCGAACCTGATCGGCGCCCTGGCCGCATGCGATGAAGTCATCTGCAGCGACGGCGGTGCGATGCACCTCGCGGCTGCCCTGGGCAAGCCGGTCGTGGCGTTGTTCGGCGACTCGAGCGTCGAGCGCTGGCGGCCCTGGGGCGTCGCGCACCGGATCGTGCGCCCGGAATCGCGCGACGTTGCCGGCGTTCCGGTTGCCGATGTTCTGGCGGCCTACGCGGAAATCGCTTCCAACACCGGCGATCAGAGCGGCCTGGCGCGCAACCGGTAGGTCCGCTTCGCGAGCGAGCGACGCAGGCGGCCCAAGGGACCCAATGGCGCCTGGGGCTGCGCTTCGCCGCCGAAGGCGCGGCGGTAGCGTCCCTGGATCGGAAACACGGGTTCCGCCAGGCTCGCTGCCTTTCTCGCTCCGAAAAAGACCAGCGTCTTGTGCGCACCGCCAAAACTGTAGGGCAGCCTCGCGCCGTCGCGCGGGTCGTAGGCGACGTAGCTTTCGCGCTTGCGGCCCATGAAATGCAGCGCCATGCTCAGGTCGTCGAAACCGTTGGCGGCGTAGAAATCGAAGAATAGCGTTGGCGAAAACTGGTAGAAACCGTGGTCGACCCAGTTGTTGAGCGGTACGTGATGCATGACACGGCCGCCGAGCTTGACGAGCCGCACCGCGTTGCACAGCGCCTCGGCGGTGCTGAAGCAATGCTCGAGCGTGCCGCCGTCGTAGAGCGCATCGTAGCGCCCGTGCAGCGCCGCCGGGACCGGGCGATTCAGATCCAGCAGGTGGGTTGGTGATTCCGCTTCGTACACATCGATGCTTTCCACCGACTCGAATCCGAGCAGGCGAAAAAGCGTCTCCTGGCTGACGCGTCCGTCTGCCGCCGGCGCGGAGACGCTACCCTGGACGCGCAGCAAGTTCACAGCCTCGGCGTGGGTCGCCTCCACCTTCTGCACGCCGTAGGTAACCACGCTCCCAGCGGCTTAGCGGGCGCCGAATTCCATGCCGAGCAGGCGGATCGCGCCCTTCGAGATGCCCATAAAGATTCTTCTGTTTGGCGAAAAATGATTCTACTATCCGCTCCTGGAATCCTCCTCGTCACCAAGGTGAACGGCCGATGGCTGCCGGCAAGACCTGGCTCAAAGCGTTGCTGCGCTCGCGCAGCCCGGCATTCGCGTCGGCGCTGGCGTATCCGCGGCGCAAATCCGGCAGCGGCGCGATCACGGTCAATGGACACTCCTACAGCTACCGGCATGGCACCAGCGACGCCTTCGTCCTCTACGAATGCGTGCTGCGGGGGCGCAAGGCGGCCTATTTTTCCAAAAACCTGCCGCCGCAGAACGAAGTGCAAACCATCGTCGATGTCGGCGCGAACGTCGGCGCCTCGGGATTGTTCTGGAAAGAGCGCTATCCCGCGGCACGCCTGCTGTGTTTCGAACCGGTGGCGGCGAATTTCGCGCTGCTGTCGCAAAACCTCGCCGGCTATGCATCTGTCGAGTGCTACAACGAGGGCCTCGGCAGCGCTGACGCTCAACTCGAATTGATCGCCTCTCCCGGCGCAGGTAATGAGGGCGGTTGGTCGCTCTACCAGCGCGGCCAGAAGGGAGACGAGGCGCGCCAGCGCATCATCATCCGCCGCAGCGGTGCGCGCCTGGCCGAACTCGGCGTGCGCTCGATCGACATCCTGAAGATCGATACCGAAGGCCACGAGCGGGAAATCCTGCGCGGCCTCGCGCCCGAACTGCTGGAGCAGACCAGGTACATCACCGGCGAGTTGCACGGTGAAAGGGACTTCGAATTGCTCGACTGGCTCGAGCAGCGCGGTTACCGCATCGGCTGCCGCAAGTCTCCCCGCAACGTGCTGTTCAATTTCGAGGCGCTGCGCACGATGCCAAAGGCGAGCAGCGCCCCGACGAGTCCCCAGTAGAGCAGCGCGTTCTGCCGCGCCAGCTGCGCATCGACCAGGTTGCGCAGGAACATGCCCGCCACGATGGCGACGAGCGCGATGCCGTAGGCGGCGGCCTCCGCGTTCTTGTCCTGCGCGAGCCGCCACCCCCTGTACGCGGTAAGTCCGATCAGCAGCAACAGCAACGCCGCGCCCGGCACGCCCGAGCCGACCGCGGCCTCAAGAAGAAGATTGTGCGCGTGCCAAATCTGCGGATTCCCAAATTCCGCGCGCGAAGTCTTGCGGTCTATTCCGCGTCCGAATCCAAGCCCCATTATCGGATTCTGTTTGATCGTGCCCACAGCAGAAGCCCATATTGCCGGGCGCGGGCCATTGCGAACGATATGGGGGTTGAGCTCGACGCGCTTTTCCTCGATCTGGATCATGACCAGCGCGACACCTCCTACCACCGCCGCGACTATCGCTGCGGACACGAGCCCGGTGCGCCTCGCGCGGCGGATCGTCTCGAATTCGGGCCTGGACAAAATCAGCGCCGCGATGACGCCGAGCTCGATCGCAAAGCCGACCCACACGATGCGGTTGAGCGTCACGTAGGCCGCCACCAAGATCAGCGGCGGCAACGTCCACAAGGCGAGTCGAAGTAATCGGGGTGCAGCTTCCATGCGCGCTAGCCAGATCGCCATCAGCGCGCAGGGCATCAGCGTGAGCATTGCGCTCGACTGGTCGCCAGGGCCACTCGCCATCCGCGCGAGCCATGACGGGGCCGCGGGCACAAAGTAGACGTAGATGCCAAGGAGGCAGGCGAGCACGCCGGCGCCGCCCAGCATCACGCCGAACACGCGCCGCGCGCCTTGCGCCTGCGCGGCGACGAAGCACAGCCAGTAGCCGAGAAACACGTACACCACTTCGTTCTGGAATTCCTTCTGCGAGCGCGCGGGTTCCTGAGACCACAGCACAGACAGGCCCGCCCAGGCGGACCAGAGGATGATAGGGACAAGGAGCGGTGGCAGTGCCTGCACGCCGGCTTCGCGTGCCGCGATCCTGGAACGCACCAGTTGCCACACCACCAGCGCCAGCCCGAGCAGGAGCATCAGCAGCCGCAGCGCCACGGTGTGGGAAAACAAGGTGGCGCCGAGGAAGAGCGCAGCCGCCCAGGCGGCGATCGAAAGCGGATTCACGGCGCGGATCCGGCTGTTTGGGAAACCCTGCAGTAGAGCGCTTCCATGCTGTCGAGCATGCGCTCGTAGGAGTAGCCCTCGACGCAGTGCTTGCGCGCCGCTTCGCCCAGCTCGCGGCGGCAATCGAGCGCCTCGCGGACAACGAAGGGCTGCGCCGCGAGCTGGG
>SBAS01000052.1 GCA_005240145.1 Nitrosomonadales bacterium
GACTGGAACCGCATCGCCTCTGCGCTGCGTGAACCGCCGCGCAGGCGTAGGCGGTATCAGAGCGACAACTGGCAACAGTTTATATCTTAGCGCTTATGGTGTTCACCACCGTGGAGGACGTCGCCGAGGTCGCGCTTTTCCTCGCCGCCTTCCGGAGCAACGCCCTGACCGGCCAGTCGGTGGTGGTCAGCCATGGCTGGCATATGCAGTGACGTCGCTCGCCCGGCTGCTAAGATCGGGCCGTGAAAATCTGCATCGTCTCGGACAGCCACGATCGCGCCGACCCTCTCGCCGGCGCGGTGCGCGCGGCGGCGGCGCAGGGCGCCGAGGCGGTGATTCACTGCGGCGATGTCATCGGCACGCAGACCCTGCGCGCGGCGCTGGCAGTGGGCCTGCCGATGCACGTCATCCATGGCAACAACCTCGGCGATCCCGTGTCGCTGAACCGCTGGGCGCGCGAGAGCAATGGGCAGCTACAATACCACGGCCCTGACGCGAGGCTGGAACTGGGCGGACGCAAGGTTTTTGTCGTCCACTACCCCGAGTACGGCCACGCGATGGCGTGCACCGGGGACTGGGACCTGGTCTGCTGCGGCCACTCCCATGTTGCGGGGGTTTTACAGGTAAAAAATGTAAAAGACGGGTCGAGCTGGCTGGTGAACCCCGGTACGGTGGCCGGGCTCGCCGCGCCGGCCACCTGGGCGCTCGGCGATCTGGCCGCAATGCGCTTCGAAATTTTTTCTATGGCTGCATAGCCCTTTTTTCGGCCTCGCACGACCAGGCCCCCGTAGAATCCCGGCGACAGGAGGAGGGGCGATGTTCACCAGCAATCCGTTTGCCGGGCTCTCGGCGTCGATACCGTCTGCCGTCATCCAGTGGTATGTCGTCGTCATGGTCGTCCTGGTCGCGGCGGGGACGCTGTTCGACATCGTGCACAAGGGCAGCGCCAAGTATTTCTTCGAGAACTGGCGCAAGTCGAAGGCGAAGGGCGCGAAGCCGGTCGAAGCCGGCGAACTCGCGTCGATCGCCGTCCGGACCCTGGCGGTCGATGTCCTCGCCTCGGGCGAGTTCTGCAACGCCAGGCGCCGCGTCGCGCATCTGCTCACCATGTACGGCTTCATCTTCTACGTCGTGAGCACCGCGGTCCTGGTATTCAAGTATCCGACCGCGGCCGCGGCGTCGTTCTGGCCGCAACTCTGGTGGCTCGGCGGGGCGATGATCCTCGTCGGCGGCTACTGGTTCTGGTTCTTCATCCGCGTCGACGTCGCTGCCGAGGGCAACTCGCCGTTGCGCGTCGTGCGCGCCGATCTCTTCGTCCTCTCGCTGCTCGCGAGCGTGACGCTGGGATTGCTCTGGGCCTGGCTTGGGGGGGCTGCCTGGTTTGCCGGCTACATGCTTGCCACGACCGTGCTGTTCGGATCGGTGGCGTGGTCGAAGTTCGCGCACATGTTCTTCAAGCCCGCGGCGGCCTTCGAGAAGCGGGTCGCCGAGGCCAACGGGACGAACCAGAATCTGCCGACGCTGACCCGCGATGATCCGGCGCAACGGGAAAGACACTCGATGGAACTGTTGAAAAACGCCCCGATGGACATGGGCCTCGGCATCAAGCGCGAACCACCGCGCCACTACTAGAAAGACAGCGTACTCATGCCTACCTTCGTTTACATGACGAGGTGCGACGGATGCGGCCATTGCGTCGACATCTGTCCCTCGGACATCATGCACATCGACAAGACCACGCGGCGCGCCTACAACATCGAGCCGAACATGTGCTGGGAGTGCTACTCCTGCGTGAAGGCTTGCCCGCAGAACGCGATCGATGTGCGCGGCTATGCCGACTTTGCCCCGCTGGGCCACAGCGTTCGCGTTCACCGCGACGAACAGAAGGGCACGATCGCCTGGAAGATCAAGTTCCGCAACGGCACGGAAAAGAACTTCCTCTCGCCCATCACCACCAAGCCCTGGGGGCAGGCGATCCCCAAGCTCGCGGAGGTTCCCGCACCCAGCAAGGAGATGCGCGAGGGCGAGCTGCTGTACAGCGAACCGAAGTACCTGCGCATGGATGACGGCGGACTGCGTACGCTCGAGGCCGCAGGCCTGGCGATGAAAATGGGCGTCACCTACTGATGGCCTACGACACGATCATCGAAGAGGGCATCGACATCCTGGTCGTCGGTGCGGGCCTTGGCGGCACCGGCGCCGCCTGGGAGGCGAGGTTCTGGGGCCAGACGAAGAAGATCGTCATTGCCGAGAAGGCCAATATCGATCGCTCGGGTGCGGTCGCCCAGGGCCTGTATGCGATCAACTGCTACATGGGCACGCGCTGGGGCGAGAACAACCCGGAGGACCATGTCCGCTACGCTCGCATCGACCTGATGGGCATGGTGCGGGAAGACCTGCTATTCGACATGGCCCGTCACGTCGACTCCACCGTGCACCAGTTCGAGGAGTGGGGCCTGCCCATCATGAAGGACCCGAAGACCGGGCGATACCTTCGTGAAGGACGCTGGCAGATCATGATCCACGGCGAGTCCTACAAACCGATCGTGGCCGAAGCCGCGAAGAAATCGGCGGACAAGGTCTTCAACCGCATCTGCGTCACCCACCTGCTGATGGACGACGCGAAGGAGAACCGGGTTGCCGGGGCCGTCGGGTTCAACGTCCGCACGGGCAACTACCACGTCTTCAAGTCGAAGACCGTGGTCTGCGGCGCGGGCGGCGCTTCCAACATTTTCAAACCGCGTTCGGTGGGCGAAGGTTCCGGCCGGACCTGGTATGCGCCCTGGTCTTCTGCGTCCGCCTACGGCCTGATGATCAATGCCGGCGCCAAGATGACCCAGATGGAGAACCGCATCGTGCTGGCGCGCTTCAAGGACGGCTACGGCCCGGTCGGCGCCTACTTCCTGCACCTGAAGACCTATACGCAAAACTGCCTGGGCGAGGAGTACGAATCGAAGTGGTTCCCCGAACTGCAGAAAATGGTCGGCAAGGAATATCTCGATCCGGAAGCCTCGCACCTGACCCACCGGCCGATCCCGACCTGCCTGCGCAACCATTGCATCATCAGTGAAGTGAATGCTGGCCGCGGACCCATCCACATGGTGACCATGCGCGCCTTCCAGGATCCCCATCTGGAAGAAGTGGGCTGGGAGAACTTCCTCGGCATGACGATCGGCCAGGCGGTGCTGTGGGCCGCCACCGACGTCGATCCCAAGAACGAGAATCCGGAGCTGACCACGTCCGAGCCATACGTCATGGGCTCGCACGCGACCGGTTCGGGCGCCTGGTGCTCGGGCCCCGAGGACATCTCGCCGCCGGAGTATTTCTGGGGCTACAACCGCATGACGACGATCGAAGGCCTGTTCGGTGCCGGTGACGCGGTCGGCGGCACGCCGCACGCCTTCTCGTCGGGTTCGTTCACCGAAGGCCGTCTCGCCGCGAAGGCCGCCTGCAAGTACATCGACGACGGCAAGGGCGAAGGCATCGTCGTCTCCGCTGCGCAGATCGAGCGCCGCAGGGAGGAGATCTTCAAGCCCCTGGAGCATTACCGGGTCTACCGCAACGAGATCGTGGCGGGCGACGTCAATCCGCACTACATCAATCCCAGGCAGGGCCTGGAGCGTCTGCAGAAGCTGATGGACGAGTATTGCGGCGGCGTGACCGTCAGCTACATGACCAACGAGAAGCTCCTGAACATCGGCCTGAAGAAGCTCAAGATCATGGAGGAAGACCTCGAGAGCCTGGCCGCCAAGGACATCCACGAGCTGCTGCGCGCCTGGGAACTGAAGCACCGTCATCGCGCCGCCGAGTGCGTGACACAACACACGCTGTTCCGCAAGGAGACCCGCTGGCCGGGTTACTACTACCGGGGCGACGCCATGAAGGTGGACGACGCGAACTGGCACGTGCTGACGGTTTCGCGCCGCGATCCGGAGAGCGGCGAATACACCATGGAGAAGGCGCCCTTGTATCACCTGGTCGGAGATGGCAAGTAGCAATGTGAATATCATCGAGAAGACCGATGCAGAGATTCTGGCCATCGCCAGGCCGCTGTGGCGAGATCTCGTCAAGTACTCGAACGAAGGCAAGTACGGGGATTTCGCAAGGAACTTCTCCAGTTCCCTGGCGCTTGCGATCGATCAGGTGGTTGCGGGCCACCAGTTCGCCAACAGCGAGCTGGCGAGGAACCTGTCGGAAGAATTCGACGCGCTCGGCATCATCCGCCGGGGCGAGCACGTGAGCGTTCTTTACCGGCAGCGCAGCACCAAGAAACCGGGCGAATGGCTGGGCAGGCTGGTCCTCGGCTACGAGGACGGAAAGGTGAGGATTTTCGGTGCCTCCATCTTCTGAGCACGTTGTCCGCGAAGGCAGGTACGTCGAGCTGACCTACAAGGTGACCGACCGGAAGTCGGGCCATCTCCTCACCAGGGTCGAGTTCCCGCTGGGCTATGTCCACGGATACAATGAAATCCTCGCCCCTTCGGTGCACATGGCGCTCGAGGGCAAGTCCGCCGGTGAGGTCATCGAAGTGGCGATCGATGGCAACCAGATCTTCGGCCCCCGGGACGAGTCGCTGGTCTTCACCGACCACGTCGAGAACGTCCCCGAGGAGTACCGGCAAGTCGGCACCTCGATCCTGATGGAGAACGACAAGGGTAAGACCCGCAGCTTCCTCGTAACGCAGGTGGACGACGAAAAACTGACGGTCGACGGCAACAATCCGCTTTGCGGCAGAGCGGTCGTCTTCACGCTAGAGATCCTGACCGTGCGCGAGGCAACGGATGAAGAGACAACCGCGGGCGGGGCGATCCATGCGGGCGCCAATATCGCCCCGTCACTGATGAGAGCTGTTTGAGAAAGAGGTGACTTCATGAGCGAAGAAAAGAAACCGGCGGCCAAGGTTCCTGACGGCCTTACGCCCTATTACACAACGCGCCAGATGCCGCCGAACGAAAAGGGCTTCGTCGGTTTCGAAACCGTCTGGAAACCGCTCCAGAAAGAAGCCGAATACAAGACGCCGAAAAAACCGTAGGCGCCACGATGCGCTGACTACGTGGACGCAGACCCGATTGCGTTGCGCTCGCGGTGCCGGGCAGCGGTCAGATTAGTGTCTTGAGCAGCGCTACCGCCGGCGCGACACGAACGCCTTCGCGCGACACGTAATCCTTGAAACCGCCGGCAGATACCTGCCAGGCATCGGTGCCCGGAAAGCGCGCTTTCAGGTATCGCAGCGCAGGGCTGACATCGCGATCGGAAGATTTGCATTCCACGAACAAGACCGGTTTTGCGTTTTCGACCACCACGAAGTCCACTTCGCGTCCTTCGATGTCGCGAAAGTAACGCAGCTCGGTGCGGTGACCTTCTGCGTCTTCGCGGAAATTTGCCCATTTCATGAGATGGCAGGCGACGAGATTCTCGAAGCGAATCGGCGCCTCGGTCACTAGCGACCAGTCGAGGTGGTAGTGCTTGCGGGCCTTGCGCAACGCCTTGATCCTGGGCGAGCCGAATGGCGCGACGGTAAAGATGGCGTACAGCCGCTCAAGCACCGCGAGCCACTTGCCGATGGTCTTGTGACTGACCTGCATCTGTTCGGCAATGCCGTTGATGGAAAGCGGACTGCCCACCAGTTCGGGCAGGCGGGTCATCAACAGCTCGATGCTGCCCAGATCCTGCACCCGCTCCAGGTTTGCGAGGTCCTCGCGCACCAGGCGGCTGCGGTAATCGTTCGACCAGCGCCGGGCCTCGGTCTGCGAGCCGCCGAGAAACGGCTCGGGGAAACCGCCCAGGTTCAGCAACGCCGCAAAATCCGCCGCCGAATCGCTCCCCAGTTCAGCGACACTGAAAGGGTGAAGCCGTAAATAGTGATACCGGCCCTGCAGCGAGTCGCCGCCAAAACGGTAGTAGTCGAGCCGCGCGCTGCCGGTGACAAGAATCTGCTGGCCAGGTGCGCGCGCGTCGTAGAGGCCCTTGAGGTAGTTGCGCCACTTGCGGTACTTATGGACTTCATCAAATACCCAGAGGCGCGCCTTCGGAAATGCCTGGCGCAGGATGAGGTCGCGCTCGGCGGCGACATCCCAGTTCAGCAGGCCCGCTGCTGATTTCCCCAGGATATTGCGGGCGAGTGTGGTCTTGCCCACCTGGCGCGGGCCGCCGACAAACACCATCTTGCGTTTGAGGTCCCGCCTGACCTGCGGTTCGAGATAGCGGTCCATGGCTCGGTCAGGATTCCAGATTTCTGGATATGTGTCAAATAATCATGCACGATTATTGGACATGCACTAAAAAATCGTGAGCCCAGGACACCGACATTTCATGCTTCCGACCCCATCATCGACTGATTTATTCCGGGTAGCGCCAGGGCGCCGCGCCGCCCGCGTGCGCCGGATCGAGCGCCCACAACGGAATCGCAATCTCGGGTCCCGCGGGCGCGAACACGATGCGCACGCGCGATCCGATCCCGACCGTGCGCACGACCTCGGGCGGTGCCAGCTTGCCATCCGGCATTGAGAGATTGCCGATCACCCTGAGCGCTTCATGTTCCGTGGGTTGACCGCGCTGCTCGTCCAGCTCCACCAGCAGCGCGAGGTAGGGCACATGGGCGCGAAACGCGGGCTGCACGGCGTGGCGAACCTCGGTGTACGAGTACACCGCGCCGCGCCCGCTCATCGGCACCCAATCGAACGCGTCGCCCGTACACCACGGGCACGCCGGTCCGGGTGGATAGCGCACCAGGGAGCATGCCTTGCAGCGCTGCAGGCGTAGCTCGCCGCGCGCGCAAAAACGAAAGTAGGCGGCGTTCTCGTGATCCAGCTCGGCGATCGAGAGCGTCATGCCGAGGTACTGTCCGGTCATCGCCATCGTGCTCTCCCTTACCGGTCCCGGCTCATCACGAGGGCCGAACCGTAGGCCGGCGTGCCCCAGCCGAAGTTCGCGGTCACGTTGACGTCGCGCACCTGCCGGCAGCCGCCTTCCCGGTAGTCGTAGGTATGCATGCGTCGGGCATCGGGGCCGAGCGGACATGAATCGTCGGCGTCATGCCGGAGCTGGCGGACGTTCTCGACGACCATGCTCACGCCATGGGTGTAGCCCTCGCACAGGTGCCCGCCGGAAGTATTGTTCGGGCGCTTGCCGCCGAGCTCGATGGCCCCGCTCGCGACGTAGGCGCCGCCTTCGCCTTTCTTGCAGAAGCCGTAGTCTTCAAGCTGCAGCAGCGTCGTGAAGGTGAAGGCGTCGTAGGAGCCGGTCACGTCGACATCGCTTGGGCCCACGCCCGCGCCGCTCCACAAGCGCGGCGCCGCCCACTTTGCGGCAACGGTCGTGATCGGGCCGTGCTGGAAGTGCATATCGGGCCGTGGCTTGCACATCCGGCCGACGACGCCCAGGATCACCGCCGGCGCTCGCCGCAGCGCGCGCGCCCGTTCGATCGAGGTCACGATGATCGCGGTGGCATTGTCCGTTTCAATGCAGCAATCGAGCAGATGCAGCGGCGTGCAGATCATGCGGCTCGCGAGCACGTCCTCGACCGTTACGCGCCTGCGATGAAGAGCTTTCGGATTGTTCGAGGCATGCTTGCTATGCGCCACCCGCACCATCGCGACTTGTTCCGGACGCGTGCCGAACTCATACATGTGGCGCATGAAGGTGGGCGCGAACCGCTGTCCGGGCGAGCGCCAGCCGTATGCGCCGTCGTGCAGCTCGTCACCGCTGACGGGCGTTTCGACGCGCCCGCTGCCGCCGACCCGCGCCTGGCTGTAGCCGTTCATGGCGCGATAGATCACGACGGTCGAGCACATGCCGGCCTCGATCGCGCCCATCGCCAGGCCGACCAGCGCCTCGGTGCTCGATCCGCCGCCTTGCACGTCCATGAAGAAATTCGGACGGATCCCCAGGTCGCCCGCGACGAAGGGCGATGACACCGAGTCACCCATCTGATAGGCGAGGACGCCATCGACATCGCGCGCGGCGAGCCCTGCGTCCTGCATCGCGCTGCGGATCGCCCAGCATGCGAGGGCGCGAGTGGTGAGCCCAGAGCCCCGGGTGTAGGTCGTCTCGCCCACCCCGGCGATCGCGTAGCGTCCGCGCAGATGGCGGCTGCCTTCCGAGAAGTGTTCAGATGTCTGCATGTGCTCCCCGCCTATACTATTCTGGATGGTCCTTCCTGCCGAGGTACAACGCGCAGCACAGCTTACCGTAGGGGATCTGCTGCGGGCGCAGGCGGCGCGCACGCCCGATGCCCCGGCGGTCAGCGAAGGCGACCGAACGCTGTCCTACGCCGCCTTCAATGCGCGCGTGAACCGACTTGCCCATGCGCTCGGGGCTCGCGGCGTCGAGCGGGGCACGCGTGTGGCGATGCTTGCCGAGAACCGTATCGAGTACGTCGAGCTGGAGCTTGCCTGCGCGAAGATCGGCGCGATCGCCTGCGCCTTGAATTGGCGCCTGGCCGATCCGGAGCTGGAGTATTGCATCCGGCTGGTCGCACCGGCGCTCGTGGTCGTCTCGCCCCGTTTCGCGGCCGCCCTCGATCGAATCGATCATCGCGTCGCACAGACACTGCTGCTCGGCGCGCCGTATGAGGCGGCGCTTGCGGCCGTCTCGGACGAGGAACCGCATGCCGAGATCGATCCCGAGGACGGCCTGCTGATCCTCTACACGAGCGGCACGACCGGCCTGCCGAAAGGCGCGCTCATCAGCCATCGTGCCGAGATCGCGCGCATGCACGTCAATCGCGAGGAGATGGGGCTCGAACCCGGTGATGTGTTCATCGCCTGGCCGCCGATGTTTCACATGGCCTCGAGCGATCAGATGATCTCGTGCCTGTGCACCGGCGCGCACGTGATCGTGGTCGACGGCTTTGATCTCGACCGGATCATCACGCTTGCCGGCGCGCACAAGCTCTGGTGGCTCGTCATCCTGCCGGGCACGGTGGACCGGTTCTGCGCGGCGCTGCGCGAGCGCGGCATCACGCCAAAGGGCGCGAAGCGGCTGGGCGCAATGGCCGATCTCATTCCGCCGCAACAGATCGCAGAGGTCACCGCGCTCATGCGAGCGCCGTTCTCCAATACGTTCGGCGCTACCGAGACCGGGATGCCGCCAGCTTCGGCCGGGGTTCTCGAGATCGGGCAGGTCCCGCAATCGCTCGCAAAAACGATCAGCACGCTTTGCGAAATCCGGCTTGTCGACGCCAACGACGCCGATGTGGCCGACGGCGAAGCGGGCGAGCTCGCCATGCGCGGACCGACGTTGTTCAGCGGCTACTGGAACGCGCTCGAGGCGACCGCGCGTGATTTTCGCGGCGGCTGGTTTCACATGGGCGATGCGTTCCGGCGCAACCCGGACGGAAAGCTCAGCTTCGTCGATCGGGTGAAGTACCTGATCAAATCGGGCGGCGAAAATATCTATCCAGCCGAGATCGAACGCGTGCTGCTGTCTGACCCGCGCGTCGTCGAAGCCGTCGTGGTCCGCAAGCCCGACGCGCAATGGGGCGAGGTCCCGGTCGCGTTCGTCGCTCGCAAAGATGCAGCGCTCAGCGCGCAGATGCTGATCGCGCTGTGCCGCGGGCAGCTCGCCGGCTACAAGCGGCCGAAGGAGATCCACTTCGTCGCGTTCGACGCATTTCCACGCAGCACGACCGGAAAGGTGCAACGGGGCGAGGTGGAGAAGTGGCTGCGCTGATGCCTTGGCCCGGCGCGAGTCGGGTAATATCCCCGCATGGCGGACCGGCGCCTCCAGGTATTCCACGCGGTCGCGAAGCACCTCTCCTTCACCAAGGCGGCGGAGGCGCTGTTCATGACGCAGCCCGCCGTCACCTTCCAGGTCAAGCATCTGGAAGAGCACCTCGGCACGCGGCTCTTCGACCGCGTCCACGGCCGCATCTCGCTCACCCCCGCGGGCAGCGTCGCGCTGGAGTACGCCGAGCGCATCCTCGGCCTGGCCGATGAGCTCGACCGGCGGCTGAAGGAGATGAGCGGCCAGGCCGCGGGGCCGCTCTTGATCGGTGCGAGCATGACCATCGGCGAGTACGTGCTGCCGCAGCTGATCGGCAAGTTCAAGGCGCGTTTCCCCGCAGTGGTGCCGACGCTTTTCGTCGGCAACTCGGAGGCGGTGCAGGACCGCGTCGCCGAGCGCAGCCTCGACCTCGGTTTCATCGAGGGCGACTCGCACCGCGCGTCGCTGCTCTCCGAGCTGTGCTGCGAGGACGAGTTGCAGGTCGTCTGCGCGCCCTCGCATCGGCTCGCACAGGACGCGTTCACGCTGCCCGCGGCGCTCACCCGGCATGCGTATATCAACCGCGAGGCGGGCTCGGGAACGCGCGAGGTCATCGACCACTACCTGCAGAAGGAGGGCGTGGCGCCCGAATCGCTCGACGTGGTGGTCGAGCTGGGCAGCCCCGAGGCGATCAAGGGTCTGGCGGCCACCGGCCTGGGCTTCGCCATCATGTCGCGCGTCATCGTCGCCAAGGAGCTGCAGCTCGGACAGCTCGTGCAGATCCCGTTGCGGCCGCGGCTGCTGCGCAATTTCTCGGTGGTCTACCCGAAGGAGCGCTTCCACTCCAAGCTGGTGGCCGGCTTTCTCGCGTTCGCGAAGGAGCAACTCGCAGCCGCTCAACGGCTCGCCGCGTAGTACTCCCGCAGAATTGCAAGGACTTCCGGTCGCGAGAACTCCGGCGGCACTTCGGCGCCTTCCTCCAGCCACTTGCGCAGTTGCGTGCCGGACACCTGCAGCTGGTCCTCGGCGCCGTGCGGGCAGGTACGTCCGGAAGCCATGCCGTGGCAGCGGTGGCACCAGAAGGTGAGGTCCATCTTGAGCGGCCGCGTCTCGAGCGCGCCGGCCGGGATCTGCTCGAAGATCCTGTGCGCGTCGAATGGCCCGTAGTACTTGGCGACGCCGGCGTGATCGCGCCCGACGATCAGGTGCGAGCAGCCGTAGTTCTGGCGGAAGAGGGCGTGCAGCAGCGCCTCGCGCGGCCCCGCGTAGCGCATGTCTAGGGGATAGCCCGCCTGCACCACCGTGCCCGGACGGAAATACTTTTCGATCAACAGCGAAATCGCGCGCGTGCGTACCTCGGCCGGAATGTCGCCGGCCTTGAGAGCGCCGAGCAGCGAATGCACCAGCACGCCGTCGCAGGTTTCGATCGCCACCTTGGCGAGGTACTCGTGGGAGCGGTGCATCGGGTTGCGCGTCTGGAACGCCGCGACGCGCGTCCAGCCGAGGCGCTTGAACTCGGCGCGCGTCTCGGCCGGCGTCATGAAAAGCGCGCCGTATTTCGCCTTGAAACCCCCGTCGGAGAGCACCGTAACCGGGCCGGCGAGATTCACCTCGCCCTGTTCCATCACCATCTTCACGCCCGGGTGCGCGCTGTCCGCGGTCTTGAACACCGCTTCGCACTCGTGCTTCTTGTCGATGCGGTATTTCTCCGAGACGCGCATCGTCGCAAGCAGGCCCCCGCCATCAGGATCTTCCAGGGAAACTTCAGAACCGGGGCCAATCCCGTCGGCGTTCGCGGCACTGGTCGAAAGGGTGATCGGAATCGGCCAGAACACGCCCGCAGCGGTCTGCATCCTGTCGCACACACCCTGCCAGTCGGCCTTGCCCATGAAGCCGTCCAGCGGCGTGAAGCCGCCGATACCGAGCATGATCAGGTCGCCCTTCTCGCGCGAGCTCACCCGCAGCCTGCGGAGCGTTTGCGCACGGCGCTGCTCTTCGGCGGCGCTCGCACCCTCCAACTGCAGGGCACGCAGCGCGCGGCCGCCGTGCGGAGCTACCAGACTGGACATCGGCGTCGTTTCGAATAGTTGTACGGCTACGCTAGCACGGCGTGTCCGTTCGCCGCATGAAAATCCTGATGCGGCGATAAATGTGCCGAATCGCGGAGATTTGTGAGAGACTTTTCCACTTCAATCGGAGGCCCGTATGACCGACATCGCCGAAGTGAAACGCATCCCCGTCGCAGGCAAACAGCGCATGACGCCGTCCGAGGCACTGGTCGAGACGCTGGTTGCCCAGGGCGTGCAGAACGTCTTCGGCATCGTCGGTTCGGCCTACATGGACGCGCTCGATCTGTTCCCGGCCGCCGGCATCCGCTTCGTCCCCACGGTGCACGAACAGGGCTCGGCGCACATGGCCGACGGCTACTACCGGGTCACCGGCAAGCACGGCGTGTGCATCGGGCAGAACGGCCCGGGCATCACCAACTTCGTCACTGCGATCGCCGCGGCCTACTGGGCGCACAGCGCCGTGGTGGCGATCACGCCGGAAACCGGCTCGCTGTCCATCGGCCTGGGCGGCTTCCAGGAGACCGACCAGCTGCCGATCTTCTCGAAGATCACCAAATACCAGGCGCACGTGAACAACCAGGCGCGCATCGCCGAGCTGACTGCGCGCGCCTTCGATCGCGCGATCCTCGAGATGGGTCCGACCCAGCTCAACATCCCGCGCGACTTCCTCTACGGCGAACTGGAGTGCGAGATCCCGCAGCCGATCCGGGTGGAGCGCGGCCCCGGCGGCAGTGCGAGCCTGGATGCGGCCGCCGATGCGCTCGCCGGCGCGAAATTTCCGGTCATCATTTCCGGCGGCGGCGTGATCGCCGCCAACGGCGTGGACGCCTGCGTGGCGCTCGCCGAGCTGCTGGATGCGCCGGTCTGCAATTCCTACCTGCACAACGATTCGTTCCCGGCCAACCATCGACTGTGGTGCGGCCCGCTCGGCTACCATGGCTCCAAGGCGGCGATGAAGATCATCGCCAGGGCCGATGTGGTGCTTGCGCTTGGCTCGCGCCTCGGGCCGTTTGGTGTTCTGCCGCAATATGGCTTCGACTACTGGCCCGCCGGCGCCAAACTGGTGCAGGTGGACGCTGATGCGAAAGTACTGGGCCTGGTGAAGAAAACTTCGGTCACGGTGAACGGCGACGCGCGCGAAGCGGCGCAGGCGATCGCCGCACGGCTAAAGGGACGGACGCTTGCGCGCAACAAGGCCGAGATCGAGAAGGTCGTGCAGCAGGAGAAGCAGGCCTGGGCCGCGGAAGTCGCGGGTTGGGACCATGAAAAGGACCCCTGGAGCCTGGAAGTGGCGAAGGGTTCGGCCTACATGCATCCGCGCATGATGCTGCGCGAACTGGAAAAGGCGATGCCGGAGGACGCGATGGTGTCTACTGATATCGGCAACATTTGCCAGGTGGCGAATTCGTACCTGCGCTTCAATCGGCCGCGCAGCATGTTTGGCGCGATGATGTTCGGCAACTGCGGCTACGCGTTCCCGACCATGATCGGCTGTAAAGTGGGCGCGCCTGGGCGTACTGCGGTGGCCTACGTGGGCGACGGCGCCTGGGGCATGAGCTTCGGCGAAATCCTCACCTGCGTGCGCGAAAAAATTCCGGTGACGGCGGTGGTTTTCAACAACGAGCAGTGGGGCGCCGAGAAGAAGAATCACGTGGACTTTTACTCCAACCGCTTCCTCGGCGTGAACCTGGAGAATCCAAGCTTCGCCGGCATCGCCAGGGCGATGGGCGCGGAAGGCGTCGTGGTGGACAAGGTGTCGAACGTGGGCGAGGCGCTTCGCGCGGCCTGCAAGGCGCAGAAGGAGGGCAAGACCACGATCGTCGAGATGATGTGCACCAAGGAACTGGGCGACCCTTTCCGCCGCGATGCGCTGAAGGTGCCCAGGCGACTGCTGGCGAAGTACAAGTCCTATGAATAGGTGGCTGGCTGGCTGCCTCGCGGCAGCCTTCTCTCTGGGGGCGCTGGCGCAGGAATGGCCGACCAAGCCGGTGCGCTTCGTCGTGCCGTACCCGCCGGGCGGTGGCACCGACGTCATCGCACGCATCGTGCAGCCCAGGCTTTCGGAGGCGCTCGGCCAGACGATCGTCATCGAGAACCGTGGCGGCGCGGGCGGCGCGGTGGGCACCGAGGCGGCGGCGAAGTCGGCGCCCGACGGCTACACCTTCCTTTTCACGCTCAGTTCGCACACCATCAACCCCCTGCTGTACAAGCTGTCTTACGACATCGAGCGCGATTTCATGCCGGTGACGCTGATCGTCAGCGTGCCGCAGCTGGTCGCCGCCAACCCCGGTTCGCCGCTGCGCAGCATGCAGGACGTGGTCAGCACCGCGCGCGCCCATCCCGGCAAGCTGCACTACGCCTCGGTCGGTGCCGGAACGCCTTCGCACATCGGCGGCGAGCTGCTCAGGCTGAAAGCGGGCATCGACATCGTGCACGTGCCCTACAGGGGCGGCGGCCCGGCCGTTGCCGACACGCTCGGCGGCCAGGTGTGGCTGCTGTTCGTGACCATGCCGGCGGCGATTTCCCACGTGCGCGCGGGCAAGCTGCGCGCGCTGGCGGTGACCACGCTGAAACGCAATCCTGGCGCGCCGGAGATTCCCACCGTCGCCGAGGCGCTCAACATCCCGGACTACGAGGTGGATTCCTGGTACGCCATGTTCGCGCCGGCAAAAACGCCGCCGGCAATCGTGGCGCGCATGCAAAGGGAGATGGCGCGCGTGATCCAGCTCCCGGAGGTGAAGCAGAAGCTCCTCGAGCAAGGCGGCGACACCGTCGGCTCGAGCCCCGAGGCGCTCGACCGGGTGGTGAAAGGCGAGTTGAGGAAATGGGCCGAGCTGATTCGCGACGCGAAAATCAAGCTGGAGTGACCCCGGTCGCCGAGCTGGTGCGGCGCGCGCGCGCGGCGCAGGCGGTGGTCGCCAAATGGCCTCAGGCGCGCCTGGATGAGGCGGCGCTCGCCTGCGGCTGGGCGATCATGAGGCCGGAGAACAACCGGCGCCTCGCCGAGACGGCGGTGCGCGACACGGGCCTGGGCAACGTCGAGGACAAATTCGCCAAGAACCATCGCAAGACGCTCGGCCTGCTGCGCGACATCGCGGGTGTGCGCACGGTCGGCGTGATCGCCGAGATGCCGGAAAAAGGAGTCACCGAAATCGCGCGGCCGGTCGGCCTGGTCGCCGCGATCACGCCCTCGACCAACCCGGGCGCGACGCCGGCCAACCAGATCATCAACGCGGTGAAGTGCGGTAACGCGATCATCCTCGCGCCCTCGCCGAAGGGTTACAGCACGCTCGCGCTGCTGCTTGATTTCGTCAACGGCAATCTGCAGCGCATCGGCGCCCCGCCGGATCTGGTGCAGATGCTGCCCGCGCCGATCACGAAGGACTCCACTTACGAGCTGATGCGTCTGGCGGACCTTGTTGCCGCGACCGGCTCGCAGGCCAACATCCGCGCCGCCTACTCCAGCGGCACGCCGGCGATCGGCGTCGGCATGGGCAACGTGGTCTCGATCGTGGACGCGAGCGCCGATCTCGCGGACGCGGCGCGCAAGATTGCGCTCTCCAAGACCTTCGACAACGCCACCAGCTGCTCCTCGGAGAATGCGCTGGTGGTCCTCGCGCCGGTGTACGAGGCGATGCTGCGCGAGCTGGAAAATCAGGGCGGGGTGATGCTCGATGCCGAAGCGAAGGCGCAGCTGCAGGAGGTCATGTTCCCCGGCGGCAAGCTTTCGCCGGACACGACCGCGCAGTCCGCGGGAAAGATTTCTGCATTGGCTCGCCTTTCCCGCAAAGGCAAGTTCCTCATGGTGCGAGAGAGCGGCACCGGCCCGGCGCATCCGTTTTCCGGCGAGAAGCTCGCGCCTGTGCTCGCTGTTTACACGGCGCGCGACTTTGACGACGCCTTCCGTATCACGAGCGCGATCTACGACTACCAGGGCAAGGGCCACTCGGTGTCGATACACACCACGAACGAAGCGCAGGTGCGCCAACTTGGCCTCGAGCTGGATGTGGCACGCGTCATCGTCAACCAGGCGCACGCCATCGCCACCGGCGGCAGCTTCGACAACGGGCTGCCGTTCTCCCTGTCCATGGGCTGCGGCACCTGGGGCGGCAACAGCTTTTCGGACAACATGCACTGGCGGCACTTTCTCAACATCACCCGCATCTCGCGCCTGATCCCGGAGCGCGTGCCCGCGGAGGAGGAGATCTTCGGCGGCTGGTTCGCCAAGCACGGGCGATGAGCCGGACCCGGGTGCCGAATACGCTGCGCGAGGTGCTGGCGGGCCATCTGGACCGCCAGCCGGAGCGCCCCTTCCTGATCGCGCCCGAAACCGGACGGGTGCTGAGCTACCGCGAAATCGATCGCCAGGCGCGCCTGTTGGCGCGCTACCTGCGATCGCGCGGCCTGGCGCGCGGCGACAAGGTCGCGCTGTACCTGCACAACGGCTACCAGACGGCCCTGCTGTTCCTGTCGGCGATGATCGGCGGCTACGCGGTCGCGCCGCTGAACCTGCTCGCGCAGCGCTCGCAGCTCGCCTATGTCCTCGATCACTGCGACTGCAAGCTGTTGTTTACTTCACCTGAATACGAAAAGCCGCTCGGCGAGGCGCTCGCCGGCGTGAAGCGTCCGATCGAAGTCATCGTCATCGATCCGGATGCGGCTGAATTGTTTATCGAAGAAAGACTGCCCCAAGAAAACCTTGAGGCCGTCGCGCCCGGCGACCCGGCGCTTCTCATGTACACCTCCGGGACCACCGGCACGCCCAAGGGCGCGCTGCTCACCCATGCCCATCTGCTCGCCGGTGCGCGCAGTGTCGCCGCCTGGCACGGGCTCACGGCCGAGGACCGTTGCCTGTCGTCGCTGCCGATCTATCACATCAACGGTCAGGTCATCGCCACCGTCACCCCCTTCGTCTCCGGCGGCAGCTTGATCGCGCCGCACCGTTTCAGCGTCAGCACCTGGTGGGATCTCGTGGAGCGGCACCAGGCGACGTGGATCAACATGGTGCCGACGATCATCGCCTACCTGTTGAACGCGGCCGGGAAGAAGCGGCGCCGTGATTTTCCGCATGTCCGCTTCGGGCGCTGCGCCTCGGCGCCGCTGCCGCCGGATCAGCAGCGCGCTTTCGAGCGGACGTTCGGCGTCTCGGTCATCGAATGCATGGGCATGACCGAGACCTCGTCGGTCGCCTTCGCCAATCCGCAGGATCCTGCGCGGCGCAGATACGGCAGCCTCGGCCTGCCCTGCGGCCTGGAAGCGAAGATGGACGGCGGCGAGATCCTGCTGCGCGGGGCTTGCGTCATGCGCTCGTACTACAAATCGCCGGAACAGACCGCGACGGCTTTCGACGCGGCGGGCTGGTTGCGTACCGGCGACATTGGGCACCGGGACGCGGACGGCTACTTCTACATCACCGGGCGCCTCAAGGAGTTGATCATCAAGGGCGGCGAGAACATCGCGCCGCGCGAAATCGACGAGGCGCTGCTGCGGCACCCGGCGGTCCTCGAGGCCGCTGCAGTAGGCGTGCCGGACCCGAATTACGGCCAGGATATCCGCGCTTGCGTGGTGCTCAAGCCCGGCGCCCGGGCGAGCCCGCAAGCCCTGCGGGAATTCTGCCTGGCGGAACTCGGGCGCTACAAGACGCCGCGGGAATTCCGCTTCCTGGCCGAACTGCCCAAGGGGCCTTCGGGCAAGGTGCAGCGACTCAAGCTTGCCGGGGACGCCTGAGGCTCGGGCAGTGGTAGGATGTTTTCGCAATCCACGCGCGGAGGCGGCATGAGAAGGACAACCCTCTACAGCAGTTCGCGCCCGAAGGCGGTAAGTGAAGTATTGGCGCCGAAAAGCCTTGGCGCCCAAAGCAGATTTTCATTGAAGGAATTCCTGCGCCGGCATCGCGTCCCGCTGCTCGCGGCGACGCCCGGATTGCTCGCCCTCGGCGTGGTGCTCTTGCAGTGGTCCTATGTGCCGGCGCCGCAGGAACTCACGCAGGAGGACATCGACGCCGCGGTGACCAAGGCGCTTGAAACCGTGCCCCTGCCGTCTGTCGCCGCCAAGGCGGCCGAAGCGGTGCGCGGCTCTGTCGTGCGCGTGCGCGGATTCGTCGTCGGGCCTGACGGCGAGGAAATGCAGTCCAGCGTCGGCACCGGCGTGGTGATCCTCGATACCGGCGTGATCCTCACCAACATCCACGTGGTGGCGGGGGCGAAGCGCATCAGCGTCGTGTTTCACGAAGGGCTGGAGTCGGACGCCGTCGTCACCGGCACACGGCCCGAGGACGACCTGGCGGTGCTGCAGGCGAAGTCCCTGCCCGATGACCTCCAGGCGGCGACCTTGCAATCGACGAGTGGCCTCTCGCCTGGCGATCACGTCACCGCGGTCGGTTTTCCCTTCGGCATCGGCCCGTCGGTTTCCTCGGGCGTGGTTTCCGGGCTGAAGCGCGACTACCGCAGCCCTGAGGGCAAGCGCCTCCTCACCAACCTCATCCAGTTCGACGCTGCGGTGAATCCGGGCAATTCGGGCGGGCCGCTGGTGAATGCGACGGGCGAGGTAGTCGGCATCGTTACGGGCATACTCAATCCGACCGAACAACGCGTTTTCGTCGGCGTCGGCTTCGCCGTACCCGTCGAGAATGCGGCTATGGCAGTGGGCGTGCCGCCGTTCTAGCCGAGGAGCAGGCGATGGAGAAGATTCTCTACGAGGTAAAGAAAATCGTCGTCGGCCAGGACCACTTCCTGGAGCGCGTCATGGTGGCGATGCTGGCGCAGGGCCACCTGCTGGTCGAAGGCGTGCCCGGCCTTGCCAAGACGCTCACCGTGAAGACGCTCGCGCGCACGATCCACGGTACGTTCCGCCGCATCCAGTTCACGCCCGACCTGGTGCCCGCCGACCTCGTCGGCACGCGCATTTACAGCCAGAAGACAGGCGAATTCTCCACTTCGCTCGGGCCGGTGTTCTGCAACCTGCTGCTGGCCGATGAAATCAACCGCGCGCCGGCCAAGGTGCAAAGCGCGCTGCTCGAAGTGATGCAGGAGCGCCAGGTGACGATTGCCGGCGAAACGCACAAGGTGCCCGAGCCGTTCCTCGTCATGGCGACGCAGAACCCGATCGAGACCGAGGGCACCTATCCGCTGCCCGAGGCGCAGGTGGACCGCTTCATGATGAAGGTTCTGGTCGGCTATCCGACGCCCGAGGAGGAATTCGTCATCGTCGAGCGCGTGACCGGTATCGAGAACGCTGTGGCGGCGGTGAGCAGCACCGAGGAACTCGCCGGGCTGCAGCGCGAATGCCGCAAGGTTTACGTCGATCCGTCGCTGATCAAGTACGCGGTGAGGCTGGCCACGGCGACGCGCGATCCGGCGGCGCACGGCCTGCCCGACCTGGCGAAGTTCCTTTCCTTCGGCGTCAGTCCGCGCGGACCCATACACCTGATCGAGGGTTCGCGCGCGCTCGCCTACCTGCGCGGCCGGACCTACGTCCTGCCGCAGGACGTGATCGACCTGGTGCCCGATGTGTTCCGCCACCGGCTGGTGCTGACTTACGAGGCGCTGGCCGAGGCGATCAGCGCCGATGAGCTGGTGCACCGCGTCCTGCGCCGGATTGCAGCGCCGGAAAAACCGCTGGAAACCCATGTCAGCGTCGCCGCGCAGTCCTGATTCCAGGCCTGAGCAGGTCCTGCGCCGTCTGGAATGGACGGTGATCCGCCGCCTGGACGGCATGCTGCATGGCGATTACCGCACGCTGTTTCGCGGCACCGGCATCGACCTTGCCGACCTGCGCGAGTACCAGTGTCACGACGACGTGCGCCACATCGACTGGAACGTCACCGCGCGCATGCAGACCCCGTACGTGCGCGAGTACCACGAAGACCGCGAGGTCACCGCCTGGTTCCTGCTCGACCTCAGCCCGTCGGTGGATTTCGGCTCGGAGGTCAAGAAGCGGTCGCTCTCGACGGAGTTCATCACCGTGCTCGCGCGGCTGCTCACGCGCCAGGGCAATCGCGTCGGCGCGCTGTTCTACGGCGATCGCGTCGATACCGTCATCCCGGCGCGCACCGGGCGGCGCCACGTCCTGAGCGTGCTGCACAAGCTGCTTGCGCGCCCCGAGCTGCCGCGCTCGGGCGGCACCGACCTGCGCGAATTCCTGCGCACGGCTTTCCAGGTGATGAAGCGGCGCTCGATCGTGTTCATCGTTTCGGATTTCTTCAGCGCACCGGGCTGGGCCGAGCCGCTCGCGCACCTCGCGCAGCGCCACGAGGTGGTGGCGGTGCGGCTCTACGACGCGCTGGAGCGCGAGCTGCCCGACATGGGCATGCTGGTGATGCAGGACGCGGAAACCGGCGAGCAGCTCTTCGTCGATACGCACGACAAGACCTTCCGCAGGCGCTTTGCCTCGGTCGCCGAGCGGCGTGAGCGCGAGTTGCGCAGTGCACTCGCGCGCGCCGGCATCGATTGCCTGGAACTCGCCACCGACGGCAACCTGGTCGACGCCCTGATGCGCTTCGCCGATCTGCGCAAGCGCCGCAGCCGCCTGGCAGGAGGCGGTTCGCCTGGCGGGGGCAGCTTTCCCGGCCACCTGGAGAAGGTGGCGTGAACGTCATCACCTTCGCCTGGCCGGAACTGCTCTGGCTCCTGTTGCTGCTGCCGGTGCTGGTGGCGGTGTACGTCCTGCTGCTGCGGCGCAAGCGTAAAGCCGCGGTGCGCTACGCCAATCTGGGCATGATCAAGGAAGCGATGGGCGTGGGCTCCAGGTTCCGGCGCCACGTGCCGCCGGTGCTGTTCCTCTTCGCCATGGCGCTGCTGCTGCTCGCGATGGCGCGGCCTTCGGCCACCGTTACCCTGCCGACGCAGAAACAGACCATCGTCATGGCGCTGGACTCCTCGGGCAGCATGCGCGCCAAGGACATCGAACCCAGCCGCCTGGTCGCGATGCAGAACGCCGCCAAGCAGTTCGTTTCCGACGCCTCGCCCAAGACCAAGATCGGCATCGTGGTTTTTGCCGCCACCGCATCCCTGGTGCAGCCGCCGACCGACGACCGTGAAGCCATCAATGCGGCGATCGACCGCATCCAGCTGCAACGCGCGACCGCCACCGGCAGCGGCCTCATCGTCTCGCTCGCGACTCTGTTCCCGGACGCCGGCTTCGACGTCAGCTCGGCGCTCTTCGGGCGCGACGCGCCGCGCAATGCGCCCATCGGCAGCGCGAAGAAGGACGCGAAGAAGGATTTCAAGCCGGTGACACCGGGTTCCTACAGTTCGGCGGTAATCATCCTGCTGACCGACGGCCAGCGCACCACCGGCCCCGACCCCATCGAGATCGCGAAACTGGCCGCCGACCGCGGCGTGCGCGTCTACACCGTGGGCTTCGGCACCGCCTCGGGCGAGATTATCGGCTTCGAGGGCTGGTCGTTCCGCGTGCGCCTGGACGAAGAAACGCTGAAGTCCATTGCCATCATGACCCAGGGCGAATACTTTCACGCTGGCTCCGCCGCCGAACTGAAGAAGGTCTACCAGACCCTCAATTCGCGGCTCAGCATGGAGAAAAAGGAAACCGAAGTCACCGCGCTCCTCGCCGCCGCCGCGGCGCTCTTCACTTTGCTTGCCGGCCTGCTTTCGCTCCTCTGGTTCAACCGGATACTGTAACGGTACCTGTGAGCGCCGCTGCGTCCGCGGATGCCTGCGGCGAATCAACGTCTGGTTCTATTGCTGCGGCCTATCCCATGTGCTGGTTATCTAGCCGTCTCGTAACGCCTTGATGGTAGAGGGCGATCGGAGACCTCGCGCCATTGCCTGCGTGCACCACTTGCGGGGACGCAAGCCTCAAGACGGCTGAAATCGATCGGCTTGCCGAGCAGCAGCACCCCTTCCGGCAGCCCTCCGTGCGCCTCAATTTCGTCGCTCGGCAGGCCGCTCACCACGACGATCTTCATTGCCCGGTAGCGCGCAATGCCGCGCAATATGCGCAATATCTGGAATCCGCTGACGCCCGGCAAGCGTAAATCGCAGATCAGCAGGCGCGGCATCACTTCTCCCACCATCACCAGGCCTTCGAAGCCGTTTGTGGCCGTGTACAGGGAAACATCGAAAGGCCACCTGGCTATTTGCAGGCGATAAAGTTTGAGCAGTTCGACATCGTCCTCCACGACCAGGACCGGCAGCGCAGGCTGCTCCTTCGACTTCGCCGTCTCGCGGTTGTGCTTGCGACAGAGTTTGAGCACCGACTCACGGTCAATCCGCCGATGCCCTCCGTCAGTCTTCCAGCCCTTCAGCTTGCCCTGTTCCAGCCACTGCTGGGCCGTGCGCACGGACACTCCCAACAGCCGGGCCGCATCACGCGTCGTCAGAAAGTTGATTGTCATGGCCTGATCCTACAGTCGCCTGAAATATGAAACAAGGTTTCATATTTCAGCAAGGTTTGAGGCGGTGTCCCGAGCGTAGTTGAAGGTTGGAAGGTGGCGGTTTCGCCGGTGAATCCGAGAGAATCGGGTTTGCCGTCCAAAAAACTCTCTACAGGAGA
>SBAS01000104.1 GCA_005240145.1 Nitrosomonadales bacterium
GAACATGCCCGCAGACAGCGAGTGCCGCTCGAGCAGACGGTAGAATTCGGTCCGGTTGCGCCCTGCAAGGCGCGCTGCGTTGGTCACGTTACCCCTGGCCATCGTAAGTACGCGGACCAGGTAGTCGCGCTCGAACGCCCGTCGCGCCTGGCCGAGCGACGGCGGCGTGGGCTCCGTAATGGGCGCATCCATGATGTTCATGCCGCAATGATCCACGCAAGAATTCGTCAGGACGAGGTCGTATGTCACGAATAGCCGGGTTCGACCCGCCGTCCGTCGCCGCAGGCACGACACGCATCTACCTGGTTGCCGCGGTGTCGCTGAATGGCGTCATCGGCGCGAACGGCAAGCTGCCTTGGCACCTGCCCGAAGATTTGAAACACTTCAAGCGTCTCACGCTCAACCATCCCATCATCATGGGACGGCGCACCTGGGAATCGTTCGCCAAACCCCTGCCCGATCGCGAGCACATCGTGATCAGCCGCAGGCCAGGCTTCGAAGCGCCGGGCGCGAGCGTGGCCGCATCGCTGAAGGGCGCTATCGCGTTATGCGCGGGCGAACCGGTGGTTTTCGTGATCGGCGGCGCCGAGATCTACGCCGCGGCGCTGCCGCTCGCCGATGGCCTGGTGCTGACCGAAATCGACCGCGACTACGAAGGCGACACACGCTTCCCCGACTGGGACCGCAAGGCCTGGCGCGCCTCCCAAAGGGAAACGCACACCTCGGCTGAAGGTGTGCGTTTCGATTTCGTGCTGTATGAACGCGCGTGAGCGCGTTGGCGAACGTGCCTAGCGCTTGGATTCGAAAATCCGCACCTCGGGCAGCGGAAAGCCGTTGAATTCGCTCGCGTAGGCCGTGGTGTAAGCGCCCGCGTTGCGGATGTAGATGAAATCGCCTTCCTGCAGGTCGGAGGGCATCGGTTCATCGCGCAGCACGACATCCACCGAATCGCAGGTGGGTCCGGCGACGTGCCAGGGAATATCCGGCCCCGAGCGCTCGGTGCGAATGCGGTACTTGAGGCCCTCGGTGGTCTCGATCACGCCGCCGAAGAGGCCCGCGTCCCAGTGCATCCAGCGCTTGCCGCCGCGCGTCGCGGTGCCGATCACGCGGCAGACGAAATATCCCGCGTCCGAAACCAGGTAGCGCCCCGGCTCGGCGACCACGCGCACCTCTTCCGCGAAGGCCTTGAGCCCTTCATTCACGACCGCGCCGATCACCTCTACGGACGGAATCGGCTTCACGTGGCGCACCGGAAAACCGCCGCCGATGTCCAGCATGCGCGGGTTGAGCCCCGCCTTGGTCATGACGTCGAACAGCAGGCGCGCCTTCTCGATGCCGACGCGCCAGTTCTCCGGGTTGCGGCACTGCGAGCCGACGTGAAACGTCACGCCGGCAAGGTCGGCGCCGAGCTTGGCCGCAGTGGCGACCATTTCGCGCGCTTCGGCAGCCCCCGCACCGAATTTCCCCGACAGCGGCCAGTCGCTGCCGATATTGGGGGTGGCGATGCGCAGGTACATTTTCGCGTCGGCCTTGAGCTCGTGCACGCGGCGCAGCTCATCGACGCTGTCGACGACGTACCACTCGACGCCCTTGGCGGCGGCATAGGTGACCGCCTGGCGCGACTTCATCGGATTGGAATAGAAGACTTCGGCGGGGTTCACGCCCAGCGCGAGCAGCATGTCGAGCTCGGCGGCGGAGGCGATCTCGAAGCTGCAGCCCTCCTGCAGCAGCGTCTTCAGGACGCGCCGGTCGGGATTGGCTTTCATCGCGTAGTGCGGCCGCACGCGCGGCATGGCAGCGCGGAAGCGGCGCGCTTTTTCACGCACGATGGCGTTGTCGAGGATCAGGAACGGCCGCGAGTATTTCTGGCGGGCGGCCTGGCGCACGATCTCGAAGTCAAGGCTGACTTCGGGATGCGTGTCGAAGAGCTGTTCTTGCGGCTGTGCGGATTGCTTTCCGTTGCGTCCAATGCTGCTCGGGCGTACGCCCATCAACGTCTCCTTGCGAACTAGGTTTCAGGAAGGTCGAGGCTGCAGACAACCGAACCTGAGTTCCTGGTGCTTGTCATGATGACCTCCTTCTTGTCCTTGAGTTAACAGGGAATTTTTGCGAATTATAGGGAGTCACCCCCTTGAGTCAAGGGTTTTGTGACACTTTTTTACAGGCTCCCAGAGGGAGGAGCCGCTGCCCCGGCCTGAGAAACCACTATAGGTAGGACCGCTAACCCGCCGACCCACTAAACATTGTGGGAGCTAGATGCGCGGCAGGGTGACGCCCTTCTGGCCCTGATATTTGCCGCCGCGGTCGCGGTAGGAAGTTTCGCAGACCTCGTCCGACTCGATGAAGATCACCTGCGCCACGCCCTCGTTGGCGTAGATGCGGGCCGGCAGCGGCGTGGTGTTGGAGAACTCCAGCGTGACGTGCCCCTCCCACTCGGGCTCGAGCGGCGTGACGTTGACGATGATGCCGCAGCGCGCGTAGGTGGACTTGCCCAGGCAGATGGTGAGCACGTTGCGCGGGATGCGGAAGTATTCGACGGTGCGCGCCAGCGCGAAGGAGTTGGGCGGGATGATGCACACCGGGCCCTTGAAGTCGACGAAGGACTTGGCGTCGAATTCCTTCGGATCGACGATGGTCGAATTGATGTTGGTGAAGATCTTGAATTCCTCCGAGCAGCGGATGTCGTAGCCGTAGCTCGAGGTGCCGTAGGAAACGATGCGCTTGCCGTTCGCCTCCTTCACCTGCCCGGGCTCGAATGGCTCGATCATGCGGTGCCCGGCCGCCATGCGGCGGATCCATTTGTCGGATTTGATGGTCATGACATGCCCCTAGATTGACAATACCTGGACAAACCGTCGGTTGCCCGACAGCCGGTACACATCGAAATCCGCCCGATCCACCGTCAGGATTTCGGCGATGCCAAGTCGCTCGGCAAGCAGAACCAGCGATGCGTCGGCCAGATCCATTGGTCGGTCGCGGTACTTCTCGAGCAGCGCAAGCATGGCCGAACCATCGTCCGGCTCGAGCTCCAGCACCGCGATCCCGCCGTCGACGACCCAGCGCATGAACGTGAGACGCGCCGGCTCACCGATCAGGTGCCATGCCTCGGTCACCACCGGCCAGGTCGTCAGCAGCGCGCACGGATTGGCACGCAGGAAGCGCGAGACACGCGCGTGATCCCGGTCGCGCCGCTTGAAAAGAGCGACCAGCGGCCCCGCGTCAACGACGATGCTTTGCACGGATGGCGCGCTGGAGGTACTTTTTCGCGTTCGCCGCAACATCCGTTGGCCCGGTCGGATCGCAACCGATCACGCCCAGACGCGCCGCGACCTCGTAGGCGCTCTCCAGCGGCTCACGCGCCAGAAACTTGCGCACCAGATCAGTGACGACCGCCGACTTGGTGGTGCGGCGGCGTTCGCAGACCGACTCCAGTCTGCGCTCCAATTCCGGGTCGAGGCGCACGGTCAAGGTCATCGCGTGTGATGCTCTAGAGAGATGTAATACGTATATTACACCCCTGTCACCGCGATCACAAATCGCCGCGACGGATTTCAGCCATGCGCGGCTTTACTCGATCACGTGGCCGGCGCGCACCATGATTTGTATTTCAGGCGCGCCCAGACAGAGCACCATCGCGCACCCAGCTCACGTGTTCTGCACCACGATATTGGGGAATTTCGAGGTCATGTCCTTCTGCGACTCGGCGATGCGCACCGCGCAGCGGCGCGCGATCTGCCGGTAGATCGACGAGATCTTGCCATCCGGGTCGGAGACCAGCGTCGGCTTGCCCGAATCGGCCTGCTCGCGGATCGAGCCGTCGAGCGGCAGCTGGCCGAGCAGCTCGGTGCCGTAGTCCTTGCACATGCGCGCAGCACCCCCTTGGCCGAAGATGTGGCTCTCGTGCCCGCATTGCGGACAGACATGGATCGACATGTTCTCGACGATGCCGAGGATCGGGATGCCGACCTTTTCGAACATCTTGAGCCCCTTGCGGGCGTCGATGAGGGCGATGTCCTGCGGCGTGGTGACGATCACCACCCCGGTCACCGGCACCTTCTGCGCGAGCGTCAACTGGATGTCGCCGGTGCCGGGCGGCAGGTCCACGACGAGGTAGTCGAGTTCACGCCAGCGCGTGTCCTTGAGCAATTGCTCCAGGGCCTGCGTCACCATCGGACCGCGCCAGACCATCGGCGTGTCGACGTCGATGAGGAACCCGATCGAACTGGCCTGCAGGCCGTGGCCCTGCATCGGCTCCAGGCTCTTGCCGTCTTTCGACTCGGGCCGGCCCGCGATGCCGAGCATCATCGGCTGCGAGGGGCCGTAAATGTCGGCGTCGAGAATCCCGACCGTCGCCCCTTCGGCGAGCAGGGCGAGCGCGAGATTCACCGCAGTGGTGGATTTGCCGACGCCGCCCTTGCCCGAGGCGACGGCGATGATGTTCTTGATGCCGGGCACCAGCTTCACGCCGCGCTGCACCGCATGCGAAACGACCTTCGAGCGCACGGTGACGCTGGCGCCGGGCGCACCGGCTGCCTTCAGCGCCTCGAGCACCTGCCGGCGCATGGGTTCGTGCTGGCTCTTGCCCGGATAACCGAGTTCGATTTCGAGCGATACGGTGCTGCCAGCGACCTTCACGGCCTTCACTGAGCGGGTGGCGATGAGATCCTTGCCGGTGTTGGGATCGACGATCTTGGCGAGGACGGCGTGGACGTCCGATTCAGTCAGAGGCATGCGTGGAGTGTAAGCTAAAATCGCCGTTTTCCCAGAGCAGCGCATGTCCCGCAGGCTATTCGTCACCACCGCTCTCCCCTACGCCAACGGGGCGTTCCATATCGGCCACATCATGGAATACATCCAGGCCGACATCTGGGTGCGTTTCCAGCGCATGCAAGGCCACGAAGTGCATTTCGTCGGCGCCGACGACGCGCACGGCGCGCCGATCATGCTCGCGGCGGAGAAGGCCGGCGTCTCGGCCGAAGCGTTCATCGCCACCATCCAGGGCGGCCGCAAGCGCTACCTCGACGGCTTCCATCTCGAGTACGACAACTGGCACTCGACGCACTCGCCGGAAAACACGGCGCTGTCGCAGGACATCTTCCGCCGCCTGAAGCAGGCCGGGCTCGTCTACAGCAAGCCGGTCGAGCAGTTCTTCGACCCGGTCAAGGGCATGTACCTCGCCGACCGCTACCTCAAGGGCGAGTGCCCGAACTGCGGCGCGAAGGACCAGTACGGCGACGCCTGCGAAAACTGCAGCAGCGTGTACTCCGCCACCGCGCTGAAGAACCCCTACTCGACGCTCTCGGGCGCGAAGCCGGTGCTGAAGACATCCGACCATTTCTTCTTCAAGCTCTCGGATCCGAAGTGCAAGGCTTTCCTGCAGGCGTGGATCAACCAGAAGGACAGGCTGCAGTCCCAGGTCGCAAACAAGGCCAAGGAATGGCTGCAAGGCGAGGGCGACAAGGCGCTTGGCGACTGGGACATCTCGCGCGACGCGCCCTACTTCGGCATCCGCGTGCCCGATATCGCGGAGGAAAAGTATCTCTACGTCTGGCTCGACGCGCCCATCGGCTACCTCGCCAGCCTGAAGAACTACTGCACAAAGAAAGGCCTGGATTTCGAGCAGACGATGAATGCCTGCGAGCAGATCCATTTCATCGGCAAGGACATCATCTACTTCCACACCCTGTTCTGGCCGGCGATGCTGCAGTTCGCGGGCCAGCCCTACAAGGCGCCGGAGCGCGTCTACGTGCACGGCTTCATCGCCGTCTCGGGCGAGAAAATGTCCAAATCGCGCGGTACGGGCATCGATCCGCTGCGCTACCTGAGCCTCGGCATGAATCCCGAGTGGCTGCGCTACTACATCGCTGCCAAGCTAAACGGGGCCGTCGAAGACATCGACTTCAATCCCGACGATTTTCTTGCCCGCGTCAACAGCGACCTCATCGGCAAGTACATCAACATCGCCAGCCGCGCGGCGGGTTTCCTGTCGAAGAGGTTCGGCGGAAAACTCGTCGGCGTCGAAAGTTCGAACGCACTGGTCAGCGGGATGCAGGCCGACGCGGCGAGCATCGCTGAAATGTACGACGGGCGCGAATACGGCAAGGCCTTGCGCGCGGTCATGCACTGGGCAGACCAGGCGAATGCGTTCGTCGATCAGGTGAAGCCCTGGGAACTGGCGAAGAAACCCGGCAGCGACGCGGCGCTGCAGCGCGCCTGCTCGGATTCGATCCAGATATTCCGCATCCTGACGATTTATCTGAAGCCGGTCATGCCCGCGCTGGCAAAGCAGGTCGAACGCTTCCTCAACGTGCCTGAACTGCAATGGCTGCACGCCGGCGAGTTGCTGCCGACGGGCCACGCCATCGGCGAGTACAAGCACCTCATGCAACGCGTCGACGACAAGCAGCTCGACGCACTGTTCGACATTCGACCCTCAGCAGATGTGAGGAAGGAAGACGCCGTGAGCGATGCGACGATATCGATTGACGATTTCAACAAGCTCGACCTGCGCGTAGCGAAGGTCGTCAGGGCCGAGCACGTTGAAGGCGCGGACAAGCTGCTCAAGCTGACGCTAGACGTGGGTGGCACGACGCGCACGGTGTTTGCCGGCATCAAGTCGGCGTATGCGCCGGAGAAGCTGGAAGGTCTGCTCGCCGTGGTGGTGGCGAACCTCGCGCCGCGCAAGATGAAGTTCGGGGTCTCCGAAGGCATGGTGCTCGCCGCGTCGGGCGAAGGCCCGGGCATATTCCTGATTTCGCCGGAAACGGGCGCCGCGCCCGGCATGCGCGTCAAGTGAGAGCTGCGGGCTGACGGTGAAGGCGCTCCACCCGTTCCGCCCGCGATTGCTGGAGTGCCTGAAGGGCTACGACCGGCGCACGCTGGCCGCGGACGTTGGCGCCGGCGTCACGGTCGGGGTGATCGCCCTGCCGCTCGCCATCGCGTTCGCGATCGCCTCGGGACTGAAGCCGGAGGCGGGACTGTTCACGGCGATCATCGCCGGGTTCCTGATCTCGGCACTGGGCGGCTCGCGCGTTCAGATCGGCGGTCCTGCCGGCGCCTACATCGTCATCGTCTACGGCATCGTGCAGCAGTACGGGCTTGGCAATCTGCTCGTCTCGACGGCGATGGCGGGCGTGCTGCTCTTCGTGATGGGGCTCACCCGCATCGGCTCGCTGATTCGCTACATTCCGGTAGCGATCGTCATTGGTTTCACCAACGGCATCGCGGTGCTGATCGGGCTTTCGCAGGTAAAGGAGATCCTCGGCCTGAAGATCGACAACATGCCGGCCGACTTCTTTGGCGCGACACGCGCCATCTCCGGCGCGATCGACACCATCAGCCTGCCGACAATCGCTCTTGGGTTCGCATCCCTCCTGCTACTGATCCTCTGGGGCACGCTCAAGCGGGGGCCGTTCCCGCGCCTGCCTTCGACCCTGGTGGTCCTCGTCGTAGCCACCGCTGCAGCGGCAGCGTTCGGCCTACCGGTGGAAACCATCGGCACGCGCTTCGGCGGCATCCCGAACGGGCTGCCGCCGCTGGCGCTGCCGGATCTGTCCTTGGAAAACGCGCGCAACCTCATCGGGCCGGCTGTCACCATTGCGCTGCTGGGCGCGGTCGAGTCGCTGCTCTGCGCGCGCGTCGCCGACAGCATGATCGACGACCGCCACGACCCCAACCAGGAGCTGATGGCGCAGGGCGTGGCGAACTTCGTCACGCCGTTCTTCGGCGGCATGCCTGCCACCGGCGCCATCGCCCGCACTTCGGCCAATGTCCGCAGCGGCGCGCGCACGCCGGTAGCGGGAATCGTCCACGCGCTCACGCTGCTTGCGATCGCGCTGCTCGCAGCGCCACTCGCCGTGCACGTGCCACTGGCCGCGCTGGCGGCGATCCTGCTGTTCGTCGCCTGGAACATGGGCGCATGGGGGGAATTCGCGCGCCTCAGGCAGTTCTCCCCGCAATACCGCACCATCATGGTCTCGACCTTCCTGCTGACCGTGATCGTCGATCTCACCGTCGCCGTGCAGATCGGCCTGGTGCTGGCGGCCTTGTTCTTCATCCACCGGATTTCCACGCTCACCACCATCGAGCCGGTCGGCGCCGAGGTGCCCCTGCCGCCGGGTGTGGCGGCCTACCGGGTGTTCGGCTCGCTGTTTTTCGGCGCCGTCGGCAAGCTCGAGGCACTGATCGAGCCGGGCAGCGGCGAACCGCTGCCGCGCGTGCTGATCCTCGACCTGCACAGGGTGATCAACCTGGACACCACCTGCCTTGACACGCTGGAAGCGCTGCACCGCAACCTGTCCAAGCGTGGCGCGGCGCTGGTGCTATGTGACGCCAACGACCAGCCGCTGTCGCTGATGCGGCGCAGCGGGTTCGCAGTGATGCTGGGAAAGGAAAACCTGGTGCCGGACCTGCAGGCCGCGGTCGGCCGCGCCGGTTTGTTGCTGACGGGCGGAAGGCCCTACCCGCGCCCGCCGCAGCTTGCCGGCATGGAGGCGTTCGGGTAGCCGCGGCAGGCCCAGGAAACCTTGCCGCCTTCGAGCTTCGGGGTCACCGAGATCTCGATTGCGTTCTTCTCGTTCCAGCCGCGAATCGCGCCGTTCGGTTCCACGATCCACTTGAGTTCGCCCAGCTTGGGGTCGTTCCTCGCGGCGACGAACTACGTGGCGACGGTCGACGGCGAGCTGGTGGCGCACGTCGCCGTCGGCACGCGCCAGGGCCTCGTGGAGGCGCGCGCGTGTCGCCTGGTGGTCATGCCTGAGTGGCAGGGCGCCGGCGTCGGCCTGCGCTTCCTCGACGCCGTGTGCCAGCGATGGCTCGAGGGGAAGAACCGCTACAAGCTGAAGCTCACGTCGCTGCTCCACACCTCGCACCCTGGCCTGGCGGCCGCGCTGCGAAGGAGCACGAGCTGGACGCAGGTCAGCGGGTCGCTATGCGGCACAAACCGCGAGCGCTCGAAGGCGTCGATCAACAGGAGCGCGACGCGAAAAGGAACGCAGTCCCACGGCGGCGGCTACGGTGGGCACTTCCGCGCGGTGCAGGGTTTCAGGTATCTCGGGGTGCGGGGCGCGCCGTGCTAATCTTTCCGGCAAACTCCCCGGTTCGATCGCATGCCGCCCTTTTTCGCCGAGCTTTTTCAGCCCCTTCCACTTGCCGCCGGCGCCGTGGCGGCGGCGTTATTGCAGCATGTATGGCGGCGATCCTGGTTGAGGCGGGGCACCAGCCTATCAGCGTGCCGGGAGGGGCTCTTAAACGGGCCTAAAAGGGGGCCGAAACGGCCGATTTACGCGGTTGCAAACCAAGTGGGCGATTTTTGCAAACCATGTGTCCGCTTACACTGCCCGACCGCCGAACCCCAGACGTGAGGGTTCACCTGCACGCCGTGCGCGTGGGCGAGGGCGACGATATGCCGACAGCCGGTGAAGCCGCCCGCGGCGCAGATGTCCGGCTGCGCGATGTCCACCGCGCGGCGCGACAGCAATTCACGGAAGCCGAACAGGGTGAATTCGTTTTCGCCGCCGGCGATCGGCGTCGACAGGGCACGGCGCACTTCGGTGTAGCCGTCGAGATCCTCCTGCGTCACCGGCTCCTCGTACCAGCGCAGGCGCCATCCCGCGTCCTCGAGTTCGCGGCCGAGCCGGATCGCCTCGGCCACGCCGTAGGCATGGTTGGTATCGATCATCGCCTCGTAGGTGAGCCCCTCGGTGCGCTCGCGGATCGCGCGCATGACCGCGAGGTCGTCGTCGATGCCGAATCCAAGCTTCACTTTCAGCGCGCGGAAACCCTCTCGGTGTCGCATCAGCGCCTCGTCAGCCAGGCGATCCGCCTCGCCTTTGCCGGCGACACGGTAGAAGCCCGTCGCATATGCCTGGACGCGGTCGCGAAACACGCCGCCCAGCAGCTCGGCGACCGACGCGCCGCGCGCCTTGCCCGCGATGTCCCACAACGCGATGTCGATTCCACTCAGCGCGCCGATCACCGCGCCCTTCATGCCGTAGTCGCGCGTCTGGTGGTAGAGGCGATGCCAGAGCACCTCGGGCGCGAGCGGGTTCGCGCCGACCACCCACTCCTTAAGCGCATGCACGCTCGCTGCGGCGATCTCCGGCGGCTGCAGGCCCTGGCAGAGCGCTTCGCCCCACCCGGTGATGCCCTCGTCCGTGCTCACCTCGACAAGGGTGGCGCAGCGTTCCCCGACCCAGCCCTGCGAGAAGGCGAACGGTTGTGCGAGCTTGGAGCGCAGGCAGTACGCCCGCAGGCCCGTGATCCTCATCCTGTGTCGATGCCGGCGCGTTCGAGCACCGCGTGCAGGAGCACGTTGCATCCCGCGACGATGTCTTCCGCACGCGCGTTTTCGATTTCGTTGTGGCTGATGCCGCCCTCGCAGGGCACGAACACCATCGCCGTGGGCGCGATGCGCGCCATGTACACCGCGTCATGCGCGGCGCCGCTCACGATGTCGCGCTGCGAGTAGCCGAATTTCTTCGCTCCTTCGCGCACGCTATCGACCAGGTCCGGCGCGAACTCGCTGGGCGGAAAATAGACCACTTCGTTCAGCGCAATTTCCGTTCTGGTTTCTTTTTCGACATGTGCAATTATTCTTTTCAGCTCTTCCACCATCGCGCTCAGTGTCACATCCCTGGCATTGCGCAGGTCGACCGTCATGCGCACCTCGCCAGGTACCACGTTGCGCGAGTTCGGCTTCACCTGCATGAAACCGACCGTGCCGCGCGCGTAATCCGGGAAGGTCGTAGCTATTCGGTTCACCTCGAGCACCAGCCGGCTCGCGGCAAGCAGCGCATCCTTGCGCGTTTGCATCGGCGTTGGGCCCGCATGCGAATCCTGGCCGGTGATCGCGACGTCGAACCAGCGCTGGCCGAGCGCGCCCAGCACCACGCCGATGGTGGTGCGGGTCTCTTCCAGCACCGGGCCCTGCTCGATGTGCGCTTCGAAATAGGCGCCCAGCCTGTGCGGCTCCGCCTGGCCGGCGTAGCCCGTGCTCGCCAATGCCTCGCGAACACTGATTCCGTCCACGTCTTTCTCATCAAGGATTTTCTCCAGGGGAAAAACACCGGCAAATACGCCCGAACCCATCAGGGTCGGCACGAAGCGCGAGCCTTCTTCGTTGGTCCAGGCGGCGACTTCGATCGGTGCGCGCGTGCGTACGCCGGCGTCGTTCAGCGAGCGCACGATCTCCAGTCCGGCCAGAACGCCGTAGGCACCGTCGAATTTCCCCCCCGAGGGTTGGGAATCGAGATGGCTGCCCACCGCCACGGGCAGTGCCTGCGCGTCAGTTCCGGCACGCCGCGCGAAAATGTTGCCGATGCGGTCGACCTCGGTGCTCATGCCCGCCTCGCCGCACCAGCGCACGAAGAGATCGCGCCCCTGCCTGTCGATATCCGTCAGCGTCAGCCGCCGCACGCCGCCCTTCGCCGTGGCGCCGACCTGCGCGAGCTCCATGAGGGATTGCCAAAGGCGGACGGAGTTTATTTTCAGCACTAGGTTCTCCTTGTGCTATGCATTATGCTCCACGCTTGTGCAGAAGAAACCAAACGGAGAGGAAAACATGAGCACACCCGTCAGTCCCGAAGTCGCTGCCGCGCTGATAAGCGCCCAGGGCGTCACGCCGAGCGTGGAAAGCGCGGCGGATGACGCGCGCTTCATCAATATGGTGCTTGGCAACTCCGCCAAGGCCTTCGCGCAGCTCGCCTTCGAAGACGAGCCCTCGGGCTACGTCGCCGCGCAAGAACGCAACGCGCCATGACCGAGACAGAGATCCTCGGCCTGTCCTGCGAGGGGCTAGCCGCCGCCATCCGCGCGCAGCGCGTCAGCGCGACCAAAGCGATGGAGGCGACGCTGGCGCGCGCGCAGGTAGTACAGCCGAAGCTGAACGCATTCCTGCGCATCGACAACGAACTTGCGCTGGAGGCGGCGCGGCTCGCCGATCGCGAACTCGCACGCGGCCACCTGCGCGGCCCGCTGCACGGCGTGCCGATGGCGC
Organism: Nitrosomonadales bacterium; assembly: GCA_005240145.1. Taxonomy (GTDB): domain Bacteria; phylum Pseudomonadota; class Gammaproteobacteria; order Burkholderiales; family SG8-39; genus RBG-16-66-20. Next base: position 11,996 of record SBAS01000104.1, read on the forward strand.
ACAAGGACATGTACTACCGCAAGGGCGTCGCCTCGAGTTACGGCGGCAAGATCGGGCCGGGGCGCCCGGCGCCTTCGACAGCGAGCGTGCTCGAGCGCCTCGACACGGCTGGCGCGATCCAGTTCGGTGTCCTCAATATGGCCGAGTGCGCCTTCGGCCCGACCGGCCACAACTACCATTACGGCCACTGCCGCAATGCCTGGAACCCGGCGTGCATCACCGGGGGGTCTTCGTCCGGCTCGGGCACCGCGGTGGCGGCGCGCGCCACTTACGCGGCGCTGGGTTCGGACACGGGGGGCTCCATTCGCCTGCCGGCTAGCTTTTGCGGCACCTCGGGAATGAAGCCGAGTTATGGCCGGGTTTCGCGTGCCGGCGCCATGCCGCTGTCCTTCTCCATGGATACCGTGGGACCGCTGGCGCGCACGGTGGAGGATTGCGCGCTGTTGCTGGCTGCGATAGCGGGGCCGGATGCGCGTGATCCGGTGTCCGACCCGCGCCCGGTGCCGGACTACCTCGCCTCCCTGGCGCGCCCGGTGGCGGGCCTCGTCATTGGCAAGCCGAAGCAGTATTTCTACGAAGGCTGCGACGCCGAGATCGTGGCGCAGATGGAGGCGTCGCTGGAGGCGTTTCGCAGGATCGGCGCGAAGGTGGTCGACGTGGACTTGCCCGACGTGGATTCCTGGAACACGGCCGCGACCATGATCATTTCCTCCGAAGCGGCGGCGCTGCACGGCAACTGGCTGCGCACGCGACCGCAGGACTACTCGGCACAGGTGCGCGCGCGCCTCGAGTCCGGGCTCACGGTGCCGGCTGCCGCCTATATCGACAGCCTGCGCCTGCGCCGTGTGGCGCTCGAAGCATTCTGCCGCGCGGTGTTCTCGAAAGTCGACGTGCTGCACGCGCCAGTGGTGGGGTTCCAGACGCCGACCATTGCCGAAACGGACGTCGGCGGCGGCCCCAGACTGCTGGCGATGATGGCGCAGCTCACGCGCCTGACTCGCCCGGGCAACTTCCTCGGCGTGCCGATCCTGTCGGCGCCGGCAGGCTTCACCAAGGCGGGAATGCCGGTGGGCATGCAGCTGCTCGGCCGGCCCTTCGACGAGGCGACGCTGTTCGCGCTCGGGCACGCCTACCAGGGCGCGACCGATTTCCACACCAGGGCACCGGCGCTCTGATTGAAATGAGCAAAGCTTTTGCTTGGTAGAGTCATGAACACGCCTTCGCGCTATGCATCGGTCTTCCGTCCCGACCTGTTCGCCGGACAGGTCGCCATCGTCACCGGCGGCGGCTCGGGCCTTGGCCGCTGCAACGCGCACGAACTGGCCTCGCTCGGGGCAAGGGTTGCCCTTGTTGGCAGGAAGCCTGAAAAACTCTCGGCGGTACGCGACGAGATCGCGAAAGCCGCAGGCGAAGCGCGCTGTTACGCCTGCGATATTCGCGAGGAGGAAACTGTCAAGCAAACTGTCGCGCGCATTCTTTCGGATTTCGGCCGCATCGACGCCCTCGTCAACAACGCCGGCGGGCAGTTCGCCGCGCCGCTGGAGGCGATCAGCGCCAAAGGCTGGGACGCGGTGGTGCGCACCAACCTCACCGGCGGCTTCCTCGTGGCGCGCGAGTGCTACACGCAGTGGATGAAGAAAACCGGCGGCGGCGCCATCGTCAATATCATCGCCGACATGTGGCAGGGCATGCCGACCATGGGCCATTCGGGCGCGGCGCGCGCCGGCATGCTCAACTTCACGGAAACCGCGGCCTTCGAGTGGGCGCCGATACGCGTCAATGCGGTGGCGCCGGGCTGGATCGCATCCAGCGGGCTGGACAACTATCCGCCGGAGATGACGGCGCATATCCGCACCCTGCCGGGCCATGTGCCGCTGGCGCGGCTGGGAACCGAATCCGAGGTGTCGGCGGCGATCTGCTTCCTGCTCTCGTCTGCCGCCGCATTCGTTTCCGGCTCCTGCATCCGCGTCGACGGCGCAGTGCCGAACGCGAAGCGGTTGCGGGAAATAGGCAATAAGAAACCGACCCCCGCCTACGACGGATTCCACCTCGCTTCCAGGCCCAGGGTTCTCGACTGATGCCGGCCATCCAGTCGAAACTCGACCCGAATTCGGCGGCATTCCAGAGCAACCGCAAGCGGATGCTCGAACTTGTCTCTCGTTTGAGAAGTCTTGAGAAAAGAACAAGGGACAAATCAGAGGAAGCCAAACCCCTCTTCGACAAGCGCGGGCAGCTGCTGCCGCGCGAACGCATCGCGCGCCTGCTCGATGCCGGGGCGCCCTGGCTGGAGCTGTCTTCGATGGCCGGATACTGCCTGGACAATCCGGATCCCGAGAAGTCCATTCCTGGCGGCGGCATGATCGCCGGCATCGGCTATGTCGGCGGTGCGCGCGCTGTGGTCGTAGCGAGCGATTCAGGCATCGACGCCGGCGCGATCCAGCACATGGGGCGCGAGAAGCTGCTGCGCGCGCAGGGACTCGCGCTCGAAAACAAACTGCCGTTCGTGCACCTGGTCGAATCCGCCGGCGCCAACCTGCTCAAGTACCGCGTGCAGGGCTTTATCTACGGCGGCTCGATTTTCTACAACCTGGCGAAGCTTTCCGCCGCCGGCCTGCCGGTGGTGACCGTGGTGCACGGCTCCTCCACCGCGGGGGGCGCGTACATGCCGGGGCTCTCGGACTACGTGATCATGGTGCGCGGCCGCGCCAAGGCGTTCCTCGCCGGACCGCCGCTGCTGAAGGCCGCAACCGGCGAGATCGCGACCGATGAGGAGCTGGGCGGCGCGGTGATGCACACGCATGTGTCGGGGCTCGGGGAGTATCTGGCCGAAGACGATTCCGACGGGGTTCGACTCGCCAGAGAGGTGCTTTCCCGCCTCAACTGGGAAAGCAAGGACCTTCCCAAGGGGAAACCCCCCAGATATCCGGCGGAAGAATTGCTCGGCGTCATTCCCGCGGATTACCGCAAGCCGGTCGACATGCGCGAGGCCATCGCGCGTTTCGTCGACGATTCCGACTTTCTCGATTTCAAGGCGGACTACGGCGTGGCCACCGTCTGCGGCCATGCCGCGCTGCAGGGCCACAGGATCGGCATCATCACCAACAACGGGCCGCTCGATCCGGCCGGCGCCAACAAGGCGACGCACTTCATCCAGGCCTGCTGCCAGGCGGGGCTGCCGATCCTCTACCTGCAGAACACCACCGGCTACATCGTCGGCAAGGCCTCCGAAGAGGCCGGCATGATCAAGCACGGCGCGAAGATGATCCAGGCCGTCACCAACGCCAGCGTGCCGCAACTCACGCTCATGTGTGGAGCCTCCTTCGGCGCCGGCAACTACGGCATGTGCGGGCGCGGCTACAACCCGAGGTTCCTCTTCTCCTGGCCGAACGCGCAGACCGCGGTGATGGGCGCCGAGCAGGCGGCGCTGACCATGGCCATCGTGATGGAAGGCGGCATGAAGCGCAAAGGCCTGCCGGTGAACGCGGAGAAGATCGCCGATCTGAAGAAACAGATCATCGAGAACTTCGAGAGCCAGCAGGACGCGCTGGTGACGAGCGCCCTGCTGCTCGACGACGGCATCATCGATCCCCGCGACACGAGAAACGTGCTGGGTTTCTGCCTTTCTCTGGTTGCCGAAAATAGAACCCTGAGGCCCATGCAGTTCGGCGTGGCGCGGCCCTGAACCGGCGCGGACTTCATCGTGTTACAATGCAACACAAGCGAAGCGGCCCGGAGAATGATGCCATGAGCGCCACCTTGACCATACGTCTCGACGAAAAGCTGGATCGGGCGTTGACGCGCTTTGCGCGCCGCACTGGCCGCCCGAAGAGCGAACTCGCGCGCGAAGCGTTGCGCCGCCAGCTCTCGATGGCCCGCTTCGAGGAGGCGCGGCGCGTGGTGCTGCCGTTCGCCGAGGCGCGCGGCCTGCTTACCGATGAGGACGCGTTCGCCACGGTGTCTTGAGGGTCTTCCCGGACACCAACGTTCTTTTCGCCGCGCTAGCAACTCGCGGCCTGTGTTCCCACCTGCTGCGTGCCTTGCTGGCGGAGCATGACATCGTTATTGGCGCCCCTGTACTGGCGGAACTGCGACGCAATTTTCTGAGAAAGCTGCGCATGCCTGCGGATCGGGTCGAGACGTTGACCGGCTTTTTCTCGGAACTGGAATTTGCGCCTTCGGCGCCGCGTCTGGGCAGTCGCCCCGCGCGGATTGACGCGGCGGATGCGGCAATTCTCGAATGCGCAGCGCGCGCCAGAGTGGATATCGTCGTCACCGGCGACGGCGCAATACTGAAACTCCGGGCATACGCCGGCATACCCGTCGTTTCGCCGCGGGACCTCTGGCAGCGACTCCAGCATGGCGGGCGATAGTCAACGAATTCAGCGTCGGGCTGCGGCAAGCGCGCGCCAGACCCGCTCCGACGTCGCCGGCATGTCGAGCGCGGTGACGCCGCGCGGCGCGAGCGCATCGATCACCGCGTTCATCACGCAGGCCAGCGACGCCGTGCAGCCGGATTCGCCGACACCCTTCACGCCCAGCGGGTTGGTCTTGCACGGCACTTCGTTTCTCGCCCAGCCGAACGACGGCAGGTCCGCGGCGAAAGGCAGTGCGTAATCCATGAAGCTGCCGGTCAGCAGCTGGCCGGAGCGCGGGTCGTGCGCGAGTTCTTCCATGAGCGCCTGGCCGATGCCTTGGGCAACGCCGCCATGCACCTGTCCTTCGAGCAGGAGCGGATTCACCACCACGCCGAAATCGTTGACCGCGGTGTAGGCAAGCAGCTCCACCTGCCCCGTGTCAGGATCGATTTCGACCTCGCAGACGTGGCAGCCCGAAGGAAAACTGTAAGTGGTCGGCTTGTAGAAATCCTCCGCTCCGAGCCCGGGCGCGATTTCAGGCGGCAGGTCGGCCGAGTGGGCCGCGCGCGCGACCTCGACGATGCTCACGCGGCGATCGGTGCCGGCAACCACGAACGACCCGCCCGCCTCGCCGACCTCGAACTCGACGTCGGCTGCAGGCGCTTCGAGCAGGTGGCCCGCGACCAGGCGTCCCTTCTCGATGATGATGCGCGCGCAATGCACGATCGCCGTGCCGGTCACGGTCGTTTCGCATGAACCGACCGAGCCGATGCCCGCGCCCGTCAGGTCGCTGTCGCCTGAAATAAAGCGGATGCGTTCGTGCGGCAGGCCGAGCTGCTGCGAGACGATCTGCTTGAACGTGGTCCTGTGCCCCTGGCCGTTGGCCGTGGCGCTGAGCGCGAGCGTCAATTCGCCGGAGGCGTCGAACACGGCGCCCACATGGCTTTCGTAAAAGCCGTCCGGCTCCTGGTACACCGAGAAACCGTAGCCGCGCAGGCGGCCGCGCGCCGCCGCAGCGGCACGGCGCGACTCGAAGCCGGCGCGATCGGTGAGCCGCAGCGCGTCGGTCATGTTCTTTTCGAATTCGCCCGAATCGAACACCAGCCCCACCGGCGTAGTCCAGGGCATTTGCTCGGGCAGCACCATGTTCAGCCGGCGCAGGTCCGCGCGGTCGCGTCCGGTTTCGCGCGCGGCGGCGTCGACCAGGCGCTCGATCAGATAGGTGAACTCGGGCTTGCCCGCGCCCCGGTAGGCGACCACCGGCACGGTATTCGTGAAGGCGATGCGCGTTCCGACGTGATAGCACGGCAGCGCGTACACGCCGGTGATGCAGCGGCTGCCGCCCGAGGTGGGGATGCTCATCGCGCTGCCGGTGAGGTACGCGCCGGTATTGGAAACAAGGCGCGCGCGTACCGCAAGGAAGCGACCCTGCGCGTCGAGCGCAAGCTCGCCTTCCATGGCGTGGTCGCGCGCCGCGCCATCGGCAAGAAACGCTTCCGCGCGATCGGCGTACCACTTCACCGGGCGTCCGAGCTTCTTCGCGGCGTGCAGCACTGCGACCATTTCCGGGTAGGCGGAAATCTTCACGCCGAAGGATCCGCCGACATCCGGCGTCACCACGCGCAGGGCGAGCGGGTCGCCGACGAGGCCGGTGGATGCGATGTCGGCCTGGATCGCCTTGCTGCCCTGGGTAGGCGCGTGCAGGGTGTAGCGTCCGGTCGCCGGATCGAACAGACCTGCCGCGCCCCGCGGCTCGATGGGCGCGGCCGATACCCGGTTTATTCTCAGTTTCAGCTTCGTGACGTGGGCCGCGCGCGCAAAAGCTGCGTCGCAGGCCTTGCGGTCTCCGCCTTCCCAGTCGAGAGCCAGGCTTCCGGCGGCGAGCGCGGCATGCGGGTCGGTGACGGGCGGCAGTTCTTCGTAGTCGATTGCGACAAGCTCGAGCGCATCACGCGCCTCGCGCACGGTGTTCGCAACCACGATCGCAACCGCCTCGCCGACGAAGCGCACCCGATCGTTGGCCAGCACCGGACGCAAGCCTTCAGGCACTGCACTGCCGTCGCGATTCCTCTGCGGCACCGTGACGCGCATCGGGCCGATGCCCGCCGCGCTCAGGTCCGCCGCGGTGAACACGCCCAGGACGCCTTTTGCGGCGAGCGCCGGCTGCACATCCAGCGACAACACCTGCGCATGGACGTGCGGCGAGCGCACGAACGCGGCGTGCGCAGCGCCGGGCAGATCGAGGTCGTCGATGAAGCGGCTCGCGCCGGTGAGCAGCGCCTGGTCCTCCAGGCGTTGCACCGGCTGGCCGATGCGCAGCTGGCCGGAAGTATGTGAAACGTCGGCAGCTTTCAAGCCGTTTTCGCCATTTTGCGGGAACAAATTGACATAATGACAAGTACAGTACCCTATCAGCCGGCCAGACACGACGAGAGACGCGCGCCCATGAAGTTCACCCAGGAACACGAGGAAATCCGCCGCACGATGAAGAAATTCATCGACGCGGAGATCAACCCGCACGTCGACGCGTGGGAGGCCGCCGAGCAGTTCCCCGCGCACGAGGTGTTCAAGAAGCTCGGCGACATGGGCATGCTTGGCCTCACCAAGCCCGAGGCCTACGGCGGCGCCGCGCTCGACTACAGCTATTCGATGGTGTTCGCCGAGACGCTGGGGCAGATCCGCTGCGGCGGCGTGCCGATGGCGATCGGCGTGCAGACCGACATGGCGACGCCGGCGCTGGCGCGCTTCGGCTCGGACGAGCTGCGCAGGGAATTCCTCGCCCCCGCCATCGCAGGCGAGCATGTCGCCTGCATCGGCGTCTCCGAGCCGGGGGCCGGTTCGGACGTCGCCTCGATCAAGACCAGCGCGCGCAAGGATGGCAGCGATTACGTCATCAACGGTTCCAAGATGTGGATCACCAACAGCCTGCAGGCCGACTGGATGTGCCTGCTCGCCAACACCTCGGAGGGCGCGGCGCACAAGAACAAGACGCTGATCGTCCTGCCGATGAAGACGAAGGGCATCAGCAGCTCGAAGATTCACAAGATCGGCATGATGTCCTCGGATACCGGCCTGATCCACTTCGACGACGTGCGCGTGCCCCAGCGCCACCGCATCGGCGAGGAAGGCATGGGCTTCACCTACCAGATGCAGCAGTTCCAGGAGGAGCGGCTGTGGGCAGCGGCGAGGTCAGCGCCGGGGCTGATGCGCACGCTGGAGGACACCATTGACTACATCCGCGAGCGCAAGATGTTCGGCCAGACGGTGCTCGACTTCCAGTACGTGCACTACCGCCTCGCGGAACTGAAAACCGAGATCGAGGCGCTGCGCGCCCTCACCTACCGCGCCTGCGAGATGTACGTCGCGGGCGAGGACGTTACCGAACTTGCCTCCATGGCCAAGCTCAAGGCCGGGCGCCTGTCGCGGGAAGTTTCGGATTCCTGCCTGCAGTACTGGGGCGGCATGGGCTACACCTGGGACAACCCGGTGTCGCGCGCCTACCGCGACGGGCGCCTGGGCTCGATCGGCGGCGGCTCGGACGAGACGATGCTCGGCATCATCTGCAAGTACATGCACATTCTGCCGAAGAAATGAAGTTCAGGTCGCTCCTCGTCGCAAACCGGGGAGAGATTGCTCTCCGGGTCATGCGTACCGCAAAGCGCACGGGCCTGCGCACCGTCGCCGTGTATTCGGATGCCGACCGCGATGCGCCGCATGTGCGCTCGGCCGATGCGGCAGTTCGTATTGGAGGCTCCTCGCCGAGGGACTCCTACCTGAATATCCCTTCGATTCTCGCCGCGGCCAAGGATACGGGGGCGGAAGCGGTTCATCCTGGCTATGGTTTTCTTTCTGAGAACGAAAGTTTTTCAAGCGAAATTCAGAAAAACAAGCTTGTCTGGGTGGGCCCGCCGCCCGCGGCGATCCGGGCCATGGGCGACAAGGCGAACGCCAAGGCGATCGCCGCCAGGGCGGGCGTCCCGGTGCTGCCGACCTATGAGAAAAGTCCCGAGTTCCCGCTGATGATCAAGGCGCTCGCAGGCGGCGGTGGACGGGGCATTCGCATTGTTTCTTCCCGGGATGCTTTTGAATCACCCCTCAAAACCGCCCAGTCGGAAGCGCAGCACGCGTTTGGCGACGCGCGCGTGCTGCTCGAGAAAGCGCTGCTCAATCCGCGCCACGTCGAAGTGCAGATCTTCGCCGACAGCCACGGCAACTGCATTCACCTCGGCGAGCGGGATTGCTCGGTGCAGCGCCGGCACCAGAAACTCGTCGAGGAGTCGCCTTCCCCCGCCGTGGACGCGAAGCTTCGCGAGGCGATGGGCCAGGCGGCGATCAAGGCGGCGCGCGCGGTGGGCTACGTCGGCGCGGGCACGGTCGAATTCCTGCTGGAGGACGGCAAATTCTGGTTCATGGAGATGAACACGCGCCTGCAGGTCGAGCATCCGGTGACCGAAATGGTCACCGGCCTGGACCTCGTCGAATGGCAGCTGCGCGTGGCCGCGGGCGAGCCGCTGCCGGCCGCGCAGCGGGACATCGTCTTCTCCGGGCACGCCATCGAAGTGCGCCTGTGCGCCGAGGACCCGCAGCAGGACTTCCTGCCGCAGGCGGGCACGCTCGAGCGCTGGCAGCCTTCCGCGGCGGTGCGGGTGGACCATGCGCTCGAGTCCGGCATGACGATCCCGCCTTTCTACGACTCCATGATCGCCAAGCTCGTCGCGCATGCGCCTACGCGCGACGTAGCGCGAGAAAAGCTCGCCGCCGCGCTGGACGAAACGGTGGCGCTCGGCATCCCGACCAACAAGGCTTTCCTCGCCGCGGTGCTGAGGAACCGGGATTTCGCCGCGGGCGAAGCGACGACGGATTTTTTGACGCGCTTCAGTTTCGGCGGCGGCGATTTCGGCGCATGGACCGGCTGGAGCAACAACCCGGCGCACCGGTCCCGCGGCAGCGAGACTTTCTTCCAGCGCAATGCAGTCAACGACCCGTCGCGCCTCAAGGCCGCGAGCGACGGCAGGCTCGTCGCGCCGATGAACGGGCGTGTGGTTGCGGTGTACGCCAAAGTCGGCGAAACAGTGGCTGCGAACAAGGCCCTGGTCGTGCTGGAGGCCATGAAGATGGAACACAGTCTGAGTTTTTCTTTTGCAGTAAAAATAAAAAATACCCACATCGAGGCCGGTGCCCAAGTCGCCCCCGGCAATCTCCTGGTCGAGTTTGATCCGGCATGAAGGCGCACCCAGCGCTCAGCGAGGAGCACGAAGCTTTCCGCGACACGGTACGGCGCTTCGTCGAGCGCGAAATCATGCCGCACGCGACGACCTGGGATGAGGCGGGCGAGTTTCCGCGCGAGCTCTATCGCAAGGCGGCGCAAGCCAGCCTGCTGGGCCTCGGCTATCCGGAAGAGTACGGCGGCACACCGGCAGATCATTTTTTCCGCATCGTCAGCGGCGAAGAGTTCGCGCGCGCCGGCTGCGGCGGCCTCTCGGCGAGCCTCTTCTCGCACACCATCGGCGCGCCGCCGATCGCGGCGGTAGGCAGCGAAGAGCTCAAGCGTCGCGTCCTCCCCGCCATCCTCGCCGGCGAAAAGATCAGCGCCCTTGCCATCACCGAGGCGGGCGGCGGCTCCGATGTGGCGAACCTGAAAACCAGGGCGACGCGGGAGGGCGGCGAATTTGTCGTCAATGGCGAGAAAACCTTCATCACCTCCGGCGTGCGCGCCGATTACTACACCGTCGCGGTGCGCACCGGGGGGCCCGGCGCGGCTGGCGTGTCGCTGCTCCTCATCGAGCGCGACCGCGCGGGCTTTACGCGCGCGCCGCTGAAGAAAATGGGCTGGTGGTGCTCGGATACCGCCAGCCTGCACTTCGACAACGTGCGCGTGCCGGCCGCCAACCTGATCGGCGAGGAGAACGCCGGCTTTCGCGCCGTCATGCGCAACTTTAATTCTGAGCGCCTGGGCATGGCCGCGGGCGCGGTCGGCTTTGCGCAGGCCTGCCTGGAGGATGCGCTCGACTGGGCGCGCGCGCGGCAGACCTTCGGCAAGCGCCTGGTCGAGCATCAGGCGATCCGCCACAAGCTGGTGGACATGCAGACCCGTGTGCACGCGGCGCGCGCCCTGCTCTACGACACGGCCTGGAAACTCTCGGGCGCGCCGCGCGAGCCGGGGCACATCGCGCAGCTCGCGATGCTGAAGAATTTTTCCACCGATACCATGCAGTACTGCGCCGATGGCGCGGTGCAGACGCTGGGCGGCGCGGGTTTCATCCGCGGCACCCGCGCCGAGAGGATCTACCGCGAGTCGAAAGTGATGCAGATCGGCGGCGGCAGCACGGAGATCATGAAGGACCTGGCAGCGCGCCAACTGGGGTGGGAATCGTGAGCACGAAAAAGACAAAAGACATGCAGGCCCTGATGCGCCAGGTGATGGAGCAGCACATCGCCTTCAACCGCTACCTCGGCTTGAAAGTCGAGTCCTTCGACGTCGCGGCACCCAAGCTGCGCCTGGACATGCGGCCCGAACTGGTCGGCAACCCGAGCCGCCAGATCCTGCATGGCGGCGTGATCTCCGCGACGCTGGACGTCGCTGGGGGCTTCGCCATCATGCTCTCCGTCCTGTCCGAGAATGCCACGACGCCGACCACGTTTCCGAACATGGGCACCGTCGACCTGCGCGTGGATTACCTGCGGCCCGGGCGCGGCAGGTTTTTCATCGCCACGGCCCGCATCGTGCGCAAGGGCAGCCGCATCGCGGTGACGCACATGGAACTGCACAACGACACGGACGAACTGATCTCCACCGGCGGCGCCGCTTACGTGGTCGGCTAGCGCTCGGGGGCTGCCGGGACGATCACGGTTTCTAGTGTTCGCCGGCGCTCAGCAATGCGTCGTTGGCATACGGCGCCGCGACATGTTGGCAGTGGCGAGGACGGAAAGAAAAACGGCGCCGCGAGGCGCCGTTTGGAGTACTTACCGGCCCGATTCCTAGTCGGTGATGTAGTCCGTCACGCCGACCCATTTGCCGTTCTGGATCTGGCACAGCTTGGCGCGGCTCGAGCCCAGGTGCTTGGTGGGCGTGAAGCGCTGCTCGTCGGCGCCGAACATGTCGCGCGGTACGACCAGGCTGTCGAGCGCCTTGGCGAGCGTGTCGGGCGTGAGGTTGGGTCCGGCCTTTTCCACGGCGATACCGAACAGCGTCACCAGCTGGTAGCCGTACTGCGACAGCACCGTCGGGTCTTCCTTGAATTTGCCCTTGTAGTTCTGGAACCAGGCCCGCACGTTCGAGGATGCGTCGTCCGCGTAGGGATAGTTCGTCAGGCAGCCGGAGTAGAAACCGTTCATCGCCGGGCCGCCGAGCTTGTGGATGATGTCGAAGTACGAGGCCGTGGTGCCGATGAATTCCGGATTCCAGCCGAGCTTGCGCGCGGTGCCAATGGTGCCGATGGTCTCGCGGATGATGGTGCCCATCACCACCACGTCGCAGCCCGCGCCGCGCATCTTCTGCACTTGCGAGGAAAAGTCGGTCGCGCCGCGCTTGAAGGTGGTGACTTCGCTGTACTTCATGCCGAGTTCCTTCAGCGCCGCCTCGCCGCCGTCCTTCACTTCGAGGCCGAAGTCATCGTCCTGGTAGATCGCGCAGGCGCTTTTGAGTCCCTTCTCCGCCATGATGCGCTTCAGCGCGGCGCGCATCTGGAAGAAGTACGGCGCCGAATTGGAGTACTTCAGCCTGTGCAGCGGCTCGTACATCTGGCGCGCGCCGGTGAGCGGGAACAGGTGCGCGACGTTCTTCTCCAGGTACAGCGGCATCGCCGCCATCGCCGTGGGCGTGCCGATCGATCCCAGCGCGGCAAAGATCTTGTCGCGCTGGATCATCTTCTGGGCCGCCAGCACCGCCTTCTTGGGATCGTAGCCGTGGTCTTCCACCACCAGCTTGATCTTGCGGCCGTGGATGCCGCCCAGGTCGTTGATCTCGTCGACGCGCATGCGCATGCCGTTCGCCGCTGGCTTGGACAGCGCCACGATCGGACCCGACAGGTCCTGCGCGGTGCCGATGACGATTTCGGTCTTGCTCACGCCCTGGGTCTGCGCGAGCGCAGAGCCGGTGAACAGCAGGGCGAACAAACCCAGTTGAAATTTCATGTTTCCTCCTCCTTGTTGTCTATTACTTTATCACTCCGGCAGCCGGGCCCCGGCTGCGCGTGCCTGGGCCCGCACCGGGGTCGTAAAGCCCGCCTCCAGCGCCTTGGCCGGATGGCTTGCGGTGAGCTGGCCCATGAACGGCGGGTAGATGGAATAGCCGAGCATTTCCTGCAACCGGGGCGGCATCTGCCGCGCCACTTCAGGCGGAACCCCGAGCATGAAGTTTTCCTGCTGCCGCGCCTAAGGCTGGCAATACTGGTTGGAAAAGGCAAGGCGCGGCGCCAATCGCTCCGCGGCGCCGCCGCGATGCACGAAGGTGCCGGAGAACATCACGCAGGCCCCGGCCGGCATGGCCACGGTGACCGGATTGGCGGCAGCGGCCCGGGCGCGCCAGTCCTCGCCCCACAGGTGGCTGCCGGGAATGATCTCGGTGCCGCCGTTCTCCGCGGTGAAGGCATCCACGGCGGCGATGGTCGAGATCGAGATCATCGGCCGGGGGCGTGGCACGGTGTAGAAAGTGTCGTCGTGGTGCAGGTCTTGTGGAACTTCGCCCGGCCGGATGCAGATCGCCTGGCTCGCGGTGAGCAGGCAGTTCGGCAGCAGGAACCGGTCGCACAGCGCCAGCACGCGCGCATCGAGGACTATGTCCCAGAAGATCCTCGCACGCGCCACCAGCGTGTAGACGCGCTCGGTGCTGTGCCCCTCGAAGGGATTGCGCCCGCTGTGCGTACCGAGGTAGAAAGCCAGGACGCGGCGCACTTCGGCGAGGCGCGCCGCGTCCATGAAGTCCTCGATGATGGTGTAACCGTTCTTCTCGATCGCTGCGGCGTGCGCCTCGAGATCGAAAATCACGCAGCCTCTCTCACGTACATCGACTCGATCAAGTCTTTGTACTTCTCGTTCACGAGTTTTCTCTTCAGCTTCATCGTCGGGGTGAGTTCCTCGTCCTCGGCGGTGAGCTTCTGCTCGATCAAGCGGAACCTCTTCACCTGCTCGACGCGCGCGAAACCCTCGTTGACGCGGTCGAGTTCGGCCTGGATCAGCTCCTGGATCTCCGGCCGCCGGCACAGGCTGGCGAAGTTGGAGAACGGGATCGCCGCGTCCTGCGCGTAGCGCTCGACGTTCTCGTGGTCGATCATCACCAGCGCCACCAGGTAGGGCCGCTTGTCGCCGATCACCACCGCGTCGGTGATGAACGGCGAGAACTTGAGGTGGTTCTCGAATTCCGAGGGCGTGATGTTCTTGCCGCCTGCGGTGATGATGATGTCCTTCATCCGGTCGGTGATGTAGAAGTAGCCGTCGGCGTCCACTTTGCCGACGTCGCCGGTGTGCAGCCAGCCATCCTTGAGGGTCTCGGCGGTCTTCTCGGGCTGGTTGAGGTAACCCATGAACACGGTCTTGCCGCGCACCAGCAGTTCGCCCTCGGCGGAGACCCTGATCTCGGCGTGCGACATGCGCGGCCCGATCGACCCCGGCTTCACCTTGCCGGCGACGTTCGAGGTCACCGCGCCGCAAGACTCGGTCTGCCCCCAGACCTCGAACATCTCCAGGCCGAGCGCCATGTACCAGCGGATCAGTTCGGGCGAGATCGGCGCGGCGCCGGTGATCAGCACCTTGGCGCGGTGCACGCCGATCAGCTTCCTCACATTGTTCAGCACCAGCAGGCGCGCCAGGCCGAAGGCGGCATCGAGCCAGGCGGGCACCGCCTTGCCCTCCTCGCGCAGCTTCGCCCGGCGGAAGCCGACTCCGATCGCCAGCTTATAGGCCAACTGCTGCACCGCCCCGGCCTGTTTCAGGCCGATGAGGACACCCGAATAGAATTTTTCCCAGACGCGCGGCACCGCGGTGAACACGGTGGGCGCGATTTCGCGCACGTTGTCGGGCACCGTCTCCGGGTTTTCGACGAAGTTCAGCACCGCGCCCGAGTAGATGGCGTGATACTCGCCGCCGACCCGCTCGGCGATGTGGCACAGCGGCAGGAAAGCCATGCGTTCGTCGCTCCCGTCCTGCGGAAACGCCTCCTGGTAGGCCGCGCAGGTGAGGACGACGTTGGCGTGCGAGATCATCGCGCCCTTGGGCTTGCCGGTCGTGCCGGAGGTGTAGACCAGGATGGCGAGGTCCTCGGGCTTGCGCAGTTCGATGCGCCGCTCCCATTCGCCCGGGTGCGCCGCATCGTACTCGCGTCCCGATGCGCGCAGCTCCTCGAGGCTCATGACCTGGGCATCCTTGAGCTCGTCCAGCCCTTCCATGTCGAAGACCACGATCTTGCGCAGCTTGGGCAGGTTCGCGCGCACTTCCAGCAATTTGTCGAGCTGTTCGTCGTCTTCGACGAAGGCGATGACGGAACCTGAGTCGGAGAGCAGGTACTCGACCTGCGCCGGCGCATCGGTCGGGTAGATGCCGTTCACCACGCCGGCGGCGCCGAGCGCGCCCAGGTCGGCGTACACCCACTCGCGGTTGGTGTTGGAGAGGATCGAGACCACTTCGCCGGCCTGGTAGCCGAGCGCGGCGAGACCCATGCCGACTTCGCGCGCGATACGCCCGAGCTCTTCCCAGGCGATGCTGCGCCAGATGCCGAGGTCCTTCTGGCGGAAAATGGTCTTCGCGGCGCGGGTTCTCACGCCGTGCCAGAACACTTTTGGAATCGTATCTATCTCCATTGTTTTTTCTTTTTCCATCTGCGTTGCCCTCTCACGCCGTGCGCCTTCATGCCGAGGTAGAACTCCTGCACGTCCTTGTTCTGCGCCAGTCTCTGGCAGGTGTCTTCCATCACGATACGGCCGACTTCAAGCACGTATCCATGGTCGCCGACGTCGAGCGCCATGTTGGCGTTTTGCTCGACCAGCAGGATGGTGGTGCCCTGCTCGCGGTTGATGCGCACGATGATGCGGAAAATCTCCTGCGTCAGCAGCGGCGAGAGGCCGAGGCTCGGTTCGTCCATCAGCATCAGCTTCGGGCGCGAGAGCAGCGCGCGGCCGATGGCGAGCATCTGCTGCTGCCCGCCGGAGAGCAGGCCCGCTTCCTGCCTGGCGCGTTCCTTCAGGATCGGAAAGTAGCCGTACACGAGTTCGATGTCCTTCGCGACGCCGTCCCGGTCGCGCCGGGTGTAGGCGCCCATCCTCAGGTTCTCCTCTACCGAGAGCAGCGCGAACACCTCGCGACCCTCCGGCGCGTGGCCGATGCCGCCGCGCACGATCCGGTCCGGATCACGGCCCTGGATTTCCTCGCCGTTGAAGCGGATCTGGCCCTTGCTCGGGTCGATGATCCCCGAAATGGTCTTGAGGATGGTGGACTTGCCCGCGCCGTTGGCGCCGAGCACGGTGATGATTTTTCCTTTCTCCACCGTAAGACTGACACCGCGGAGAGCTTGAACCGGTCCGTAGCTCGCCTCTACGTTGGAAAGTTCAAGAATGTTCAAGCTGCTTTCCCCAGATAAGCCTCGATCACGGCCGGGTGGGCCTGGACCTCGGCCGGGGTGCCTTCGGCGATCACGCTGCCCAGGTTGAGCGCGAGCACGCGGTCCGAAACGCGCGACACCAGGTTCATGTCGTGCTCCACCATCAACACCGTGACGCCGAGGTGGCGCTTGATGTCCTCGATCCAGAACGCCATGTCGTCGGTCTCCTCCGGGTTGAGGCCCGAGGAAGGTTCGTCCAAGAGCAGCAATTTCGGTTCGGTGGCCAGCGCGCGCCCGAGTTCCACCACCTTGCGCAAGCCGTAGGGCAGGCCGGCGACGAGGTTGTCGCGCACCTTGGCAAGCTCGAGGAAGTCAATCACCTTCTCCACCGCCTCGCGCTGCGCGAGTTCCGCGGCGCGCACGCTCGGGGTGAACAGCAGCTCCTGCCACAACGCGGTTTTGCGGTGGCGGTGCCTGCCGATGAGCAGGTTCTGCAGCACCGTGGCGTGCTCGAACAGTTCGATGTTCTGGAACGTGCGCGCGATGCCCAGATCGGCGACCTGATGCGGCGAGAAGCTGTTTATTTCTTTCTGTTCAAAAGTAATTTTTCCCGAGGTCGCGGGATAAAGCAGGCCGATGAGGTTGAAAATCGTCGTCTTGCCGGCGCCGTTGGGCCCGATGATGGTGTAGCACTCGCCGCGCCTCACTTCGAAGCCCACCTTGTCCACCGCGACCACGCCGCCGAAACGGATGCCGAGGTTCTCGACCTTGAAAAAGCTCATCTGAGGCGTTCCGATTTCATGTAGCTCTTCTGGCGGCGGAACATGCCCTTGCGGTAGAACGGAAAGAGCTCGAAGTAGGTGCGTACCTTGAGCCAGCGGCCGTACAGGCCCAGCGGCTCGAAGATGATGAACAGAATCAGGATCAGGCCGAACACCACCGCCTGCAGACCGGAGGGCGCCATGCCTTCCGGCAGCCAGCCCTTGGCGATCGAAATCAGCTGCGGCAGGACGATGATGAACGCCGCGCCCAGCACCGCGCCGTGCAGGAAGCCGATGCCGCCGAGGATCACGATGGTGAGCAGTTCGATCGACTGGAACAGCGTGAACTGCTCGGGCGAGATGAAGGCGAGCTTGTGCGCGTAAAGCGCGCCGCCGACGCCCGTGAGCGCCGCCGAGATGGCGAACGCCATGGTCTTGTACTTGGCGAGGTTGACGCCCAAGCAGGAGGCCGAGATCTCCGAATCGCGAATGGCAACGAAGGCGCGCCCGGTCGGCGAGCGCAAGAGGTTCACGCAGGCAAGGCAGCACAGCACCGTCAGCGCCAGGCACAGGTAGTAGAACTCGGCATCGGAGTCCAGTTTCCAGCCGAGGATTTCGACCGGCTTCAGGTGCTTGCCTTCGTTGCCGCCGGTGAGCTTGGTCCAGCGCGTGATGATCTCCTCGACGACGACGCCAAAGGCGAGCGTCGCGATGGCGAGGTAGATGCCCTTCAGGCGCAGCGCCGGCAGGCCGATGATGATGCCGGCGGCGGCCGAGAAAATCGCGGCGCAGGAGATCGAAACTGCAAACGGCACCCCCGCCGCCTGCATCAGGGCCTCGGTGTAGGCGCCGACGGCGAGGAAGGCGGCATGGCCCAGCGACACCTGGCCGGTGAAGCCGGTCAGGATCATGAGGCCGAAGCCGACGATCGAGTAGATGCAGATGAAATGCAGCTGCGACATCACGTATTCGCTCGCCCACCAGGGCGCCGCGAGAAGAATCGCGCCGAGCAGGCCGTACCAGAACAGGTGCCCGCCATGCTTGGCGAGGCGGATGTCCTGCGCGTAGTCGGTTTTGAATATGAACCGCATCAGACTTTTTTCCTGCCGGTTTCGCCAAAAATTCCCGAGGGCCATACGAGCAGCACCACCAGCACCACGATGTAGGCGGCGACATCCTTGAAGCCCTCGGGCAGGTAGAAGCCCGCCAGCGCTTCGACCACGCCGATGATCAGGCCGCCCACGATCGCGCCCGGCACGCTGCCGAAACCGCCCACCACCGCGGCCGGAAAGGCCTTCAGGCCGATGAAACCCATGTTGGAGTGCACGAAGGTCACCGGCGCGAGCAGGATCCCGGCAAATGCGGCAACACCGGCGGACAGGCCCCAGATCATCATGTTGACGCGGCGCACCGGGATGCCCATGTAGTAGGCGGCGAGCTGGTTCTGTGAAGTCGCCTGCATCGCCACGCCGAGCGTGGAAAAGCGAAAGAAGAAGTACAGGAGCGCACACAGGGCGGCGGTCATGCCGATCACCATCAATTGCTGCACCGGCAGGATCACTCCGCCCAGGGTCCAGACGTCGTCGACGAACGGTGTCGCGATCTGGTAAGTCTCGGTGCCCCAGCCCGGCACCATCGTGACGACGCCACGCACCACGTAACCCAGGCCGATCGTGATCATCACCACGGTAAACGCCGGTTGACCAAGCACCGGCCGCAGGATCAGCCGCTCGGCGAGCATGCCTACCACCGCCATCGCAGCCACCGCGAACAGGATCGTCGCCCAGTACGGCCAGCCCAGCGTCACGCTGGCGGTGAGCGCGAAGAAACCGCCCAGCATCATGAGATCGCCCTGGGCGAAGTTGACGGTCTCGGTGGCCTTGTAGATGAGCACGAAGCCGAGCGCGCCCAGCGCGTAAACGCAGCCCTGCGCCACGCCGGCCAGCAGCAATTGCAGAACCTGACTCAGGGAACTCCTCCTCGCATTAATTTTAGCTAGACTAGTTCACAATGAAGACAATTCGCATCGGCGCCGGGCTGGGTTTCTACGGCGATTCCTGGCGCCCGGTGCGCGCCTCGATCGAGCGCGGCGGCGTGCAATACATCGCCTCCGACCATTTATCGGAACTGACGCTCGCCATCCTGCAAAAAGACCGCCAGAAGGATCCCGCCGCCGGGTACGCGCGCGACGCGGTGCCGATGCTCGCGGAACTCTGGCCGCTCGCGGCCAAGCACGGCGTCAAATTCATCCTCAACGCCGGCGGCCTCAATCCGCAGGGCGCACGCGAGGCGATTGCGCGCGCGTTCCGCGACAAGGGCTGGAAAGCGACCATCGCCACGGTCAGCGGCGATTCGGTGCTCGAGCGCATCGACGAGCTGCGCGCGGCGGGCGAGCCGCTCGCGCACATGGACAGCGGCGAGGGCATCGCCTCGGTGCGCGAGCGCATGCTCTTCGCCAACGCGTATCTTGGCGCGCAACCGATCGCCGAGGCGCTCGCGCGCGGCGCCGACATCGTGCTCACGGGACGCGTTGCCGATGCGGCCCTCACCCTGGGTCCGCTCGCGCACGAGTTCGGCTGGAAATGGGACGACTGGAACCGGATGGCCGCCGGTCTGACCCTCGGCCACCTGCTGGAATGCTCGGGCCAGGGCTCGGGCGGCAACTTCGGCTCGGCGGGAGAGTGGGCCAAGGTGCCCGACTACGCGCACCTGGGCTATCCGATCGCCGAGGTTTCAGAGGACGGCAGCGCGCTTTTCACCAAGCCGCCGGGCACGGGCGGCCGGGTATCGTTCGACACCATTCGCCAGCAACTGCTCTACGAAGTGCACAACCCGCATGCCTACGTCTCGCCCGACGTGGTGCTCGACATGGGCACGCTCCGGTTCGACGACGAGGGCGGCGACCGGGTGCGCATCTCCGGCGCCTCGGGCGCGGCGCGGCCGGCGCGACTGAAAATCGTCGCCGGCTACCAGGACGGCTGGATGGGTACCGGCATGATCGGCTTCGCCTGGCCAGAGGCCTATGCCAAATGCGAGAAGAGCGCCGAAATCATCCAGACGCTGGTGCAGGAGCGTGGCTGGACGCCCGAGGAGACCAACGTCGAGTACATCGGCTACAACTCGCTGCTGGGCGAAAACGCCGACCCGACCTACCGCGACCAGCTGAACGAATGTTTCCTGCGCATGACCATCCGCACCAAAGACCGGCGCGTCGCCGACGGTTTCGGCCGCCTGTTTCCCTGGCTGGGTCTTTCCGGCCCGCCGTATGTGGGCAGCATGAAGGGCGTACAGCCAGCGAAGGAGCTGTTGGGAATCTGGCCGACCTTGGTTTCCAGGGAACTTGTGGAAAAGAGCATAAGTATTGAAATCGAGAACATCTGAATGAAAGTCGCCCTCTGGAAAATCGCCCATGCGCGTTCCGGCGACAAGGCCGACCGCGCGGATATCGGCCTCTTCGCGTACGACGCCGCGACCTACGCGGTGCTCAAGCGCGAAGTGACCGTCGCGCGCCTGACGCAGCATTTCGCCGCGATGGGCGCCGGGCCGGTGGAGCTCTGGCCGCTCGACAACATTCTCGCGCTCAAGATCGTGCTCAACGCCGCGCTGCAGGGCGGCGCGGCGCGCAGCCTGCGCATGGACAACCTGGGCAAGAACGTCGCCGCCCAGCTCCTCAGGATGGAGATCGAGGCACCGCAGGATTTGCCGCGCCTGCTCTTAAAATAGCCATCATGAAACTCGCCACGCTGAAGGACGGGAGCCGCGACGGCACCCTGATCGTCGTTTCCCGGGACTTGAAGCACGCGCAAAAAGCCGACCACGTTGCGCCGACGCTGCAGGCCGCCCTCGATGACTGGAACTACCTGTTGCCTTTCCTGTCGGAACTTGCAAACGAACTTGATATGAAAGCGGCCAATCGCTCCTTCGAACTCGATCCGCGGCAGCTCATGGCGCCGCTGCCGCGCGCGCATCAGTTCGCCGACGGCTCGGCCTACCTCGTCCACGCCGAGCTGATTCGGCGCTCGCGCAAGCAGGAGTTGTCGGCCGACTTCAGGAAGGACCCGCTCATGTACCAGGGTTGCTCGGATCCGCTTCTCGGCCCCTGCGACGATATCGCGGTGGCCTCGGAGGAATACGGCATCGATCTGGAAATGGAACTGGGCGTCGTCACGGGCGATGTGCCGATGGGCACGGAAAAGGACAAGGCCGGGGAGCACATCCGCCTGCTGCTGCTGCTGAACGACGTCAGCCTGCGCGCTTTGGTGCCCGCGGAGCTGGCCAAGGGCTTCGGTTTTTTCCACGGCAAGCCGCCCTCTTCCTTCGCGCCGGTGGCCGTGACGCCCGATGAACTGGGCGATGCCTGGGACGGCAGGCGCGCCCACGGGCCGGTGCGCGCCTGGGTGAACGGCGAACTGCTCGGTGAGCCCGATGCGGGTAGCGACATGCATTTCGATTTCCCGCGGCTCATCGCGCATGCCGCCAGGACGCGCCCGCTGAGCGCGGGCACCA
>SBAS01000126.1 GCA_005240145.1 Nitrosomonadales bacterium
AGCGGCCTGATAGAGGACCAGGCGAGGCTCGAGATCGAAACGACGGCCGTGATTCCCGGGGCGGCATGAAGATCTCCATCATCGGTGGGGGGCCCGGCGGCCTGTACTTCGCGCTGCTCGCGCAGAAAGCCTGGCCGCGCTGGGACATCACGGTCTACGAGCGCAACCGGCCTGACGACACTTTCGGCTTCGGCGTGGTGTTCTCGGACCAGACGCTGGACAGCTTCAAGGGCTGCGACGGCCCTTCCTACGAGATGATCCGACGCCGCTTCGCCTACTGGGGCGACGTCGACGTTTCCTACAAGGGGCGCGTCATGCGCTCCGGGGGCAACGGCTTCTGCGGCTGCTCGCGCGTCGCGCTCCTGCACATCCTGCACGACCGCTGCCGCGAACTGGGCGTGAAGCTTGTTTTTCAGAGGGAAATCCAGAACCTGGAGGAGTTCGCCGATTCCGACCTGGTCGTCGTCGCGGATGGCATCAATTCCCAGATCCGGGAAAAAAATCGTGACCACTTCCAGCCCAGCGTCGACCTGCGGCCGAACAAGTTCACCTGGCTGGGCTCGACCAAGCCGCTGGATGCCTTCAAGTACTTCTTCCGCGACACGCCACAAGGCATCATCCTCGCCCACTGCTACCAGTACGAGGAAGGCCGCAGCACCTGGGTGATCGAGACCGACGAAGCCACCTGGAAGAACTTCGGCTTCGACGCCAAGAGCGAGCCGGAAATGGTCTTGCAACTGGAGGAAATTTTTTCGCAGGAACTGGACGGTCATCCGCTTATTGCCAACCGCTCGCTGTGGCGCAACTTCCCGACCATTACCAACAAGACCTGGGTCATGGGCAACGCGGTATTGGTCGGCGACGCCAAAGCGACGGCGCATTTCTCCATCGGCTCGGGCACCAAGCTGGCGATGGAAGATGCGATATCCCTTTTCGATTTTGTGAAGAATGAAAAAACGATAGAGAGGGCGCTGAAACGTTACGACACGGGACGGCGCGAAGAAGTAGAGAAGACCCAGCACGCCGCCAACGTTTCGCTCGCCTGGTTCGAGCACATGCGCCGCTACTGGGACATGGACCCGCTGCAGTTCGCCTTCGGCGTCATGTCGCGCTCCAAGCAGATCACCTGGGAGAACCTCGAGCTGCGCGACCCGGAGTTCGTGCGCCAGGTGAAGTACTGGTTTGCGAAAAAAATAAAGGACCAGGGCTTCGACATCGACCTGGAGAATCCCCCGGTGCCGATGTTCACCCCGTTCCGCCTGCGCGGCATGACGGTGGAGAACCGCGTCGTGGTGTCGGCGATGGACCAGTACTGCGCGCGCGACGGAGTGCCGGCAGACTGGCACCTGGTGCACCTGGGCTCGCGCGCCATCGGCGGCGCCGGGATGGTGTTCGTCGAGATGACCTGCGTTTCGCCCGCAGCGCGCATCACGCCCGGCTGCACCGGGCTGTGGAACGAGGCGCAGCGCGACGCGTTCCGGCGCATCGTCGATTTCTGCCACGCCCATTCGAAAGCGAAACTGTGCCTGCAGATTGGCCACTCGGGCCGCAAGGGCTCGACGCAGCTCGGCTGGGAAAAGATGGACCACCCGCTCGAGGCGGGCAACTGGCCGGTCGTAGCCGCCTCCCCGATTCCCTATCTTGCAGGGGTGTCGCAGGTCCCGCAGGAGCTTTCCCGATCCGGGATGGAAGAAATTATCCAGCAATTCAAAAACGCCACCCGGCTTGCGGACGAAGCCGGTTTCGACATGCTCGAAGTCCACATGGCACACGGCTACCTGCTCGCGAGCTTCATCTCGCCGCTTACCAACCAGCGCAAGGACGAGTACGGAGGCTCGATCGAGAACAGGATGCGCTTTCCCCTGGCTGTTTTTGCAGCATGCAGAGCCAAATTCCCCCAACAGAAGCCGATGTCCGTTCGCATCTCGGCGGCCGACTGGGCGCCGGGTGGGCTCTCGGGCGAAGACCTGGTGGCGTTGACGCGCATGCTCAAGGACGCGGGCTGCGACCTCGTCGACTGTTCCACCGGCCAGACGGTGCCGCAGCAGCGGCCGGTCTACGGCCGCATGTACCAGGCGCCGTACTCGGACTGGGTGCGCAACGAAGTCGGCATCGCGACCATGACCGTGGGTGCGGTAACGAGCGCCGACCAGGTGAACACCCTGCTTGCCGCCGGCAAGGCCGACCTCGTGGCGCTGGGGCGGCCGCACTTGGCAAATCCCTACCTGACGCTGCAGGCCGCCGCCTGGTATCAGAACGAGAAGCAGTTCTGGCCGCCACAGTACCTCGCCGGCAGGGACCAGGCGCTGCGCAACGCGCCTCGCGAACGCGATGAACTGACGGAGCTGCGGTTGCGGGCGCGGCCCGCAAGCCACGAGGTTAAGGACGGTCGCTGAGCTACGGGCGGGTCTGCTACTTCTTATCCTCGACCAGGACGTAGCCCTTGGCGCGCATGCACGCGCTCTCCGCCTGGCCTTCCTGCATCCGAATGTCGGCCTGGCTGGGGCCGGGTGCGCCAAAGCGCGGGTCGGCGTTGGTCATCCCCGGCGGCCCAGAGGTGCGAAACCTGTCCTGCGCGACCTTGCGGCAGGCGGCGAGGTCACGCGCAAGCGCGGCGTCGTCGCCACCGGGCTTGTGCCAGCGCACCGGAGTGCAGGCCGAGAGGCACAGTGCGAGAGCAAGTGCAAAAAGACGTGAGGCCGGGCGGCACATGGTCTGCCGCAGATTCTAGCCTCGTCGCCTGGGTTAGGATGCCCCTCTCATGCACGCCAGCGTCGGCAAATACGCCATCCAGAAACTGCTCGGCAAGGGCGCGACCGCGTCGGTATACCTCGCGAACGACGCGTTTGCCGGCCGCGAGGTCGCGATCAAGGTGCTCGATGCGATGCCGGCCAACCCGGAAGAGGCGCGCCGCGCAGCGCCACTGTCACCGCGATGGAGATGAGCTGGGTGCTCGACCTGCGCATCGCGGACATCGACGGTTTCTCAGACTCCTGCCGCGCGCGCTTCAGCGAAGCTTTCCTGCGTGTCATGGCCGACCGGCTGTCGATGCTCGGCGGCCGGCTCGTGTCGCTGATGCAGGAGAAGAACGTCGGTCTGGTGTAAGTTCGGCCGATGCGGCTGCTGCTTCTTTCCAACTCGCGCAATCCCGGTGGCGGCTGGCTCGACCATGCCGCGGTCGAGATTCGCGACTTCCTCGGTCCGCCGTCCGGACCGCTGCTATTCTTTCCGTTTGCCGCGGTGTCGATGGGCTTCGACGCGTATGCGGAAATGGCACGCAGGCGCTTTTCCCGTTTTGGTTTCCAGTTGTTAAACGCGAACAAGCTTGAATCAACGGCGAACATCGGCGGGTTCGTGGCGGGTGGCGGCAACACCTTCAGACTGCTGGACGAAATGCAGCGCCGTGGCTGGCTGGGGAAAGTGCGGCGCGAAGCGCTGCGCGGCAAACCCTACATTGGCTGGAGCGCGGGATCGAACCTCGCCTGCCCGACGATCCGTACCACCAACGACATGCCGATCGTCGAGCCGCGCTCGCTCGCCGCCATGGGCCTTGTGCCCTTCCAGCTCAACCCGCATTACACCGAGCGCAGCCTTTCGCGCCATGGCGCCGAGACGCGCGACCAGCGCATCGCCGAGTTCCAGGCGCTCAATCCGGGCGTGCGCGTGCTCGGCCTGCGCGAGGGCAGCCTGCTGCGGCTCGAAGGCCGCCGGCTCGAGCTGCGTCTCGGTCCAGGAGCAGAGCTGTTTTCGGGTTCAAAGAGGAAGAAAAGCTTCAAGGCGGGTTCGGATCTGTCTTTCCTGCTGCAATGAAAATCCGCAAGCGCTGCCCCTGGGCGAGGAATCCTCTGGCGATCGCCTACCACGACCGAGAGTGGGGCGTACCGGTGCGCGACGACCGCAAGCTGTTCGAATTCCTGCTGCTGGAGGGCGCGCAGGCGGGCCTGTCCAAGGACCTGAAGCGCCGCGGCTTCAAGTTCGTGGGGTCGACCATCATGTATGCTTTCATGCAGGCGGTCGGCTTGGTCGACGATCACCTGCGCGGTTGTTTCCGCGCCGCCAAAGGATGCAAATGAAGCAACTTGCCGCTCTGCTGCTGTGCCTGCTGGCCTGCCCCGCGCTCGCCTTCGAGTTGAACGGCGTCGTGCTGGGCGGCAGGGAGATCGAGGCGAAGAAAGCCATGCCGAGCGCGCTGTGCAAGGCGCAGGAGTGGAAATCCGATGCCGCCGATCGGCGCTGCGACGACGCCAGGGTCGCGGTGGGCGGCGTCGAGGCGCGCGTCACCGTGTTCCTCAAGGCCGATGTGATCCAGGCCTACGAGCTGCGGTTCGCCATCAAGGAACTCGAGCGCATGAAGGCGCACCTGAGAAAGCGCTGGGGCGAACCGCTCGCCGAGGCGACCGAAGTCATCGCCAGGCGCGACTCGCCGGATCGAAAGGTTTTCAAGATGCGCTGGGAAAAGGGCGCCGATCGCGCGCTACTCGTCGCGCAGCTGGAAAAGAAGCGCGCCAGCCTCGACGTTTCGCGCGGCAACTTCCCGGTAGAAATCTACCGGGTCAGATAAAACAGGGACAGACCACGTTATTCCGCAGAGCGGAATAACGTGGTCTGTCCCTGTTTTCAGGACGGGTAGATCCAGGGACGGCGTTTGCGGTCGGCGGCTTGGAAGGCGGCGATTTTCGGCTCCATCGCCTGCGTCAGGCCGATCTCGTCCAGGCCTTCGAGCAGCATCTTGCGGTTGCGCGGCGCGATATCGAAGCGCACCGAGCCGTTGATGGTCTGGGCTTCAAGATCGACCGTGAAGGGCTTCGCGCCGGGTGCCGCAGCTTCTTGCGCCAGCGCATCCACCGCCGCCTGCGGCAGGACGATCGCCAACAGGCCGTTCTGGAAGCAGTTGTTGAAGAAGATCTGGCCGAAGGACGGCGCGATGACGCAACGTATGCCCATGCTGGCGAGCGCCCAGACTGCGACTTCGCGCGAGCTGCCGGTGCCGAAGAATTCGCCGCAGACCAGGATCTGCGCGCCGCGGTAGCGCCGCTGGTTGAGGACGAACTCCGGGTTCTCGGCGCCACCCGGGAGGAAGCGCACCATTTCGAAGGCGTACTTGCCGAGTTCCTCCTTCGGCATGCCGGTGCAGCGCTCGATGCGGATGATGAGGTCGGTGTCGACGTTTCTCTGCGGGAATGGCGCCGCGACTGCTGTCAGGGTTTGAAATTTTTGCAAGGTTTATTTTCCAGAGAAAAAATAAAATTCAAAAAGACCTGACATCCACAACCTCTCCCGCGATCGCCGCGGCCGCAGCTGTCGCCGGACTTGCCAGGTGCGTGCGCGCCTGCGGGCCCTGGCGGCCGACGAAATTGCGGTTCGAGGTGGAGACGCAGCGCGCCTGCGGCTCGACCAGGTCGCCGTTCACGCCCACGCACATCGAGCAGCCGGCTTCGCGCCATTCGAAGCCCGCGGCGAGGAAGATCTCGTGCAGCCCTTCGGCTTCGGCGTCCTGCTTGATGCGCCAGGAGCCGGGCACCACCCAGGCCTTGACGTGCTTCGCCGCCTTGCGCCCGCGCACGATCCCGGCGGCGGCACGCAGGTCGGGCAGGCGCGAGTTGGTGCAGGAGCCGATGAAAACGCGATCCACTCTCGTGCCCGCGATCGGCTTGCCTTCGGCGAGGCCCATGTAGGCGAGGGCCTCGGGTTTGTTGCCGGGAATCCTGCCGTCCACGCCGATCACGTCCTCAGGGCTGGTGCCCCAGGTGATCTGCGGCGCGAGCGTCGTGCAATCCAGCACGTGCTCCTTATCGAACTTCGCATCCGCGTCGCTCGGCAGCATTCTCCAGTGCGCCACCGCCTGCTCCCAGAGCGCGCCCGCCGGTGCATGGCGCCGGCCCTTCAGGTAGGCGAAGGTCTTCTCGTCGGGCGCGATCATGCCGGCCTTGGCGCCAAGCTCGATGGAAAGGTTGCACACGGTCAGGCGGCCCTCCATTTCCAGGCCGCGAATCGCCTCGCCCGCGTACTCCACGGCGTAGCCCACCCCGCCCGCGGTGCCGATCTTGCCGATGAGGGCGAGGATCAGGTCCTTCGCCGTGACCGCGTGCGCGGGCTTGCCCTCGAAGCGCGCGCGCATGGTTTTTGGCCGCTGCTGCACGATGGTCTGCGTCGCGAGCACGTGCGTGAGTTCGCTCGTGCCGATGCCCCAGGCGAGCGCGCCGAGCGCGCCGTGGGTGCAGGTGTGGCTGTCGCCGCAAAGCAGGGTGGTACCCGGCAGCGTGAAGCCCAGTTCCGGCCCGACGACGTGCACGATGCCCTGGCCGTCCTCGCCGATGTCGTAGATTTTCACGCCCGTGCGCTTGCCCTCGGCACGGAAGGATTCGATCATCTTGTCGGCCCAGGGGAAATTGCCGCCCTTCGCGCCCGGCACGGTCGAGACGACGTGGTCCATGGAGCCGATGGTGAGTTCCGGGTTGCGGATCCTGATGCCGCGTTTTTTCAATTCGACCTGGCCGCGCTGGCCGGAAAGCTCGTGCATCAGGTGGCGGTCGACGTGCAGCAGGTGCACGCCGTCGCCCAGATCCTCGACCAGGTGCTGGTCCCAGATTTTGTCGAACAGGGTTTTCAACGTGGATAAGAGCCGTTGTTGACGTCCAGCGTAGTCCCGTTCACGTACTCGGGGCAAGCGCTTCCGAGCCACAGGATCGCTGCAGCCACTTCCTCGGGCCCACAGACGCGGCCCGAGTAGACTGACTTCATGACGCCGTCCTTGCGCGACTGTGGCAGTTGGTCGTACATCGCGGTCTGCGTCGGGCCGGGCGCAACCGCGTTGACGAGCACGCCGTGCGGCCCGAGCTCCTTCGCCCAGGCCTTGGTCAGGTTGAGGATCCCGGCCTTGGTGATGCCGTACCAGAGGTCCGGGTGCCCGGTAAACGCCGCCACCGAACCGACATTGACGACGCGGCCGGATTTTCTGGCCTTCATTTGCGGTGCAAGCGCCGTGATCAATGCGGCCGGCGCTTCGATGTTGACCGTCAGGACTTCCCGCTTGTGCTCTTCGGGAATCGAATCGTAGGGGTCGCAGAACAGCACGCCCGCATTGTTGACCAGCGTATGTATTTCTTTTTTCTCTACCAGGCCTCTTATTTCATTCAGGTTTTGCAAATCAAAATCCATTCGATCAAAGAAATTCTCGTTGCAATGCGAGAAATCCTTGTCGAGCCCCAGAACCTTCCATCCGGCCTTGTGGAAGGCGCGGGCGGTGGCGAGGCCGATGCCGCGGGCGGCGCCAGTAACGAGAACGGTGCTCATTGGCGGATTCTAAAGGTTAGAATCGAGCGCTATGCATTTCGACGCCATTGTCATCGGCGCGGGCTTCGCGGGCCTGTACCAGCTGCATGCGCTGCGCGACCGGCTGGGCCTCAAGGTCCGGGTGCTGGAGGCGGGCGGCGACCTCGGCGGCACCTGGTACTGGAACCGCTATCCCGGCGCGCGCTGCGACTCCGAGAGCCACGCCTACCGCTATTTCTTTTCGCGCGAGCTTGCGAACGAGTGGCAATCCAGCGAGCGCTACCCCGGGCCGCCGGAGATCCGCGCCTACCTCGGCCACGTGGCGGAGAAGTTCGATCTGCGGCGCGACATGCGATTCGACACGCGCGTCACCGCCGCGCACTACGACGAGGCGCAGAACCTCTGGCGAATCGAGACCGCGCGCGGCGAAAAGTTCTCCGCGACCTACCTCATCACCGCGGTGGGCTGCATCTCGGCGGCCAACGTTCCCGACCTTCCCGGTTTGAAGGACTTCCGCGGCAAGTGGTACCACACCGGCGAATGGCCGCACGAGGGCGTGGACTTCCGCGGCAAGCGCGTGGGCCAGATCGGCACCGGCTCGACCGGCATCCAGGCTGCACCGGTGATCGCCGAGACCGCCGGCCACCTCACCGTGTTCCAGCGCACCGCCAATTACAGCGTGCCGGCGCGCAACGCACCGCTCACGCCCGAGTTTCAGCGCTGGGTGAAGGATAACTACGAGGAAATCCGCGGCATCGCGCAGACCACCGTCAACGGCCATGCTTTCCGCATCTCGGAACGCAAGGTTGGCGACGTCACGCCGGAAGAGCGCGAGGCGATCTACCGGGCCGCGTGGGACTACGGCGGTCTGCAGTTTCGCGCCACGTTCTTCGATCTGCTCACCGACCGGGCCGCGAACAGCACCGCCGCCGAGTTCGTCAAGGCGCGCATCCGCTCCGTCGTCAAGGACCCCGCCACTGCCGAAAACCTCGCCGACATCGATCATCCGTACTCGGCCAAGCGCCCGCCGATCGACAGCGATTACTTCGAAACCTTCAACCGGCCGAACGTGGCGCTGGTCAACCTGCGCAAAGACCCGATCGAACGCGTGACCGCCACCGGCATCAGGACGAAGAGCGGGGAGCACCCGCTCGACATCATTGTCTTTGCCACCGGCTTCGACGCCATGACCGGGACCCTCTTCAAGATCGACATCCAGGGCCGGGCCGGCAAGCGGCTGCGCGAGTACTGGAAGGGCGGGCCGCAGACCTACCTGGGCCTGCAGATGCCGGGCTTCCCGAACCTCTTCACCATCACCGGCCCGGGCAGCCCCTCGGTGCTCACCAACATGCCGGTGGCCATCGAGCAGCACGTGGAGTGGATCACCGACTGCATCGCGCACCTGCGCAAGCACGGCATCCGCACCATCGAGCCGGCTGAAGAGTCGGTGAAATCCTGGGGCGAGCACGTGCAGGAATGCGCGCGCGCCACGCTGCTCTACGACGCCAAGCACTCGTGGTACTTCGGAACCAACGTCGAGGGCAAGCCGCAGGTC
Organism: Nitrosomonadales bacterium; assembly: GCA_005240145.1. GTDB lineage: Bacteria > Pseudomonadota > Gammaproteobacteria > Burkholderiales > SG8-39 > RBG-16-66-20. Next base: position 8,828 of record SBAS01000126.1, read on the forward strand.
TTCATGCCGTATTCCGGCGGCCTGCACCGCTACCGCAAGCTGTGCTGGGAAATCGCGGCGAAAGGCTACGAGGGCTTCGTCATGGACCGCAGTCGCGCCGCCGCGCCCGCGCAGTTCGCCGCTATTGCCGCTCCGGGCGTCTGAGTCCAGCCACTCCTTCGCCAGACGTTCGCCGGGCCTGGAAGAAGTGGCTGTTAGCCCAAGGTGTCAACTATTTCGGGGGAACCTTGGCGTCGGCTGCGGCAGCAGGTTATGCCGCAGTTTGAAGATGATCTTCCCATCCGGGGAACACCAGTACGGCAGGGTGGCACTTGAGCGCCTTTGCGAGCACCTTGGCGCGCTCAACGCCCAGGCGGACGCGGTCGTTCTCGATGGCGGAAAGGGTTGCCTGCGGAATACCCGTACGCTCCGCGAGCTGGTTCTGGCTCAAGCCTTGCAGCTCCCGGATGATGCGCACGGATTCGCCAACAGAGACGGTCACCCGCTTCTTCGCTGCGCGGAACTGGCTCATCTACGGCCTCCGATAGTCATGTGCGGTGATGGAAATCACTTGAAACAGTTGCTGTTCCGGCTCGGTGCGGTAAATGACTCGCCACTGCAACCCGAGACGGGAAGAGCGATGGCCTTTCCACTCTCCCGACAAAGCCTCGTCGTTAAAGCCCCTGATCAAGCGTAGGCCGGGCGGGCCGGAAAGCATGGCGATGTCCTTCCATTTCTCGTACCGCTTGAGGATCTCCCGTGGTACCGACGACAGCTGCTTGTCGACACGTCGGTGCTCCTCAATGCGCCACATGCCACATTGTGCCTATACCATATATGACATGTCAAGCTGTTCACAACCATCGGCGTACCGCAGACTTGTAACGCAGATACTGGTCACCAAACCTGGCCGCGAGATGACGTTCTTCGCTCACCACCACCCATCGGTCCATCACAACGAGCACGGGGACCACCAGCATTAGAGCCCAAACACTATCAAGAAGAATGCCAATACCCAGATACACGAGCGTCAAGGAAAGGTAGGTCGGATTACGCGAGAGACGATAGGGTCCGTCGGTGATCAAGGCAGAGGCCGGCTTCCGTACGTCGAAGGGCGTACCCGCCCGACGAAATCGCCAGAGCACGGGCGGCATAATCGCGACACTGACGATCACGATGATGGAACCGATGACGTACCTTGAGGTGCCCGCGAAAAACGACAGCGGCCATAGACAATCGAGCGCGACCCCAAGAGCAAGTGCCACCAGGTGGAACAGCGGTGGTGGAATGCGAACTCCGGATCCAGTCATTGCGTCCACGGTCGCAGCCAATTCCCTTCTGTCCTGCGCGCCCTAACGAAACGGGGAAGTCCTTATAGTTCAATCATAAGAAGTTTTGCGGCCCATCTTAGACGCAATTCCCAGCTTCGACCGTCAAAGCTGTCTATCTTCAATGCGTTAACGCACCGTGTGGAGGGGCCGCGAGCGAGATAGGCCGCACGCATGACGCGAGCTGCTGAATACCTGAATAACTACGGAAGTTACTTCCCGGGCGGTTGCGGATGGGCGCGGCGGATGCTTGGTGACAGGACCTTGTCCGAGACGTGGAAGTCCCACACCGCTCCGCCGCCGCTGGCGGCGAACTCGGCGACGAGCTTGGGAACGTCATCCAGCTTCTTGACGGTCTTTCCCGTGAGGCCGAAGCCGCGCGCGATGCCCGCGAAATCGCTGTAGCCGAACACCGAACCTTCCTCGGGTATGCCCTCGGAGCGCAGCTTGTGCACTTCCGACCCATACGCGCCATCGTTCATCACGACGATGAGGATGTTCAGTCGGTGGCGCTTGATGGTTTCAAGTTCCTGTACGTGCATCATCAGGCTGCCGTCGCCGTCGAACAGCACGACAGTGCGCTCGTGGCGCGCCGCCGCCACGCCCATGGCGAACGAGATGCCGTTGCCGATCGCGCCAAATTCGCGGATGGTGAGGAACTTCTCCTGCGCCCGGGAGGGCATCTGCGCGAAAAACCATGAGCAGTGGCCGCCCGAGTTCACCAGCTCCCATTCCTGCGGCAAGGACTTTTCCAGCGCCTCGACGACGTCGCGCGGATCGAGCAACCCCGGCTCGATGTCGAAGACATGGCTGTCGGGTTTCGTATCGCGGATGCGCGTGGCGATCGCATCGCTGCGCCATTTGCGATCGCGCGCAGGCAACGCAGCCGTGAGTGCCTTGACGCCCAGGCGCGCGTCCGCGCGCAAGTGATGGTGGGCCACTTCCTGGCCCTGGCTGACCGCCACCGGATCGATGTCGATCTGCAGCATCTTCGCCTTCGGCCAGAGCTGGCCGCCGCCGCCGGCGTGGAAGGCGAGCGAGCAGCCAACTGCGACGACGAAGTCAGCCTGTGCGAGGTATTCGATGCCGGCCTCCGGCGTGTAGCTGCCCGAGATGCCGACGCAGAAAGGATCGTCGTGGAACATTCCCCTTGCCGGCAGCGTCGTCGTCAGCAATCCACCCGTCCTGGCCGCGAGCGCGCGGCAAGCGGGCCCCGCCCCGGCTTCTACCGCGCCAAGGCCGGCAAACACGACGACTCGCTCGGCGCCGGCCAGCAATTGTGCGGCGTTGGCCACGTCGTCGGGGTGCGGCGGCATCGGCGAGGGGCGCGGCAGCAGCTTGTGCGAGGGCATGGGCAGATTCGCCGGCCCGTCCCAGGGTCGGTTCTGCAGGTCGAACGGAACGCCAATCACCACCGGCCGGCGCTCGCGACGCGCCTGCAGAAAGGCGTCGCGCACCGCCACGGGCATGCGTTCCGGCATGTGCAGGCGATGATAGGCGGCGCCCGTCGCAGTGATGAGCGGTGCCTGGTCGATTTCCTGGTTGTACCAGCCGCTTTTCAGCGGCGCTTCCCCGGCGAACACCACGATGGGTAAATGGGCGCGCACGGCCGCGGGGAGGGCGGTGATCAATTGCGTCACACCGGGCCCGCAGGTTACGGTCGCCACGCCCACCTCGCCCACCTTGCGCGCGTACGCCATGGCCGCGGCGAGCGCGCAATGCTCGTGCCTGACGTAGATCATCCGGCAACCCTGCTGGGCCAGGCGCGCGGCCCAGTTCATGTTCGCATCGCCAAGCAGCGCGAAGCAGGTCGTCACGCCCTCCTGCCGGAAGGCTTTGGCGAGGATGTCGTAAACGCGCAAGGTTTAAAGCCCTGGCATCGAGAAACCGGAAGCCTTCAGCTCCGTGATGACCTGCTTTTTCTGTTCTGCTGAGAGCTCGACGAGTGGCGGGCGCACCGTCTTCCATGCCTGGTCATTGCCGAAATGCGCGGTGACGGCTTTCAGCGCCGGAATCATCGGCACTTTCTGCATGATCTTGCGCGTCACGTTGATGCCGGCCTGCAGTTCGTCGGCCTTGCCCGTGTTCCAGTTCCTGTAGACCTCGCTGATCGCGCCCGGATTGACGTTGCCGGTGGCGGTGATGCAGCCCTTGCCGCCGGCGCGCAGGCCATCGAGCAGGAACACTTCGCTGCCCGGGAACACGTCGAAGCCGGCGCCCTTGAACTGGTCCAGCATCGCCTTGGTGTTTGCCCAGTCGCCCGAGGAATCCTTGGCGCCGGCGACGATGCCGGGATAGCGCGCGAGCAGCATCTCGATCAACTTCAGCGTGATGCCGACGTTCGCCACCGGCGGGATGTGATACAGGTACAGGCGCAGCCGCTCGTCGCCGACGCGCTCGATGACCTCGGAGAAATGGCGGAAAAGGCCCTCGTCCGAGACGCCCTTGTAATAGAAGGGCGGCAGCATCAAGACGCCGCCGCAGCCCAGGCGCACCGCCTCGCGCGTCATTTTCACGGAATCCGAGAGCGCGCAGTGGCCGGTGCCGGGCATCAGGGATGCCGCCGGCACTCCGCCCTTGACGAGGGCTTCGAGCAGCTCCAGCTTTTCCTCGACCGACATCGAGTTCGCTTCGCTGTTGGTGCCGAACACCGCCAGCCCCGCGCAGCCGTTTTTCATCAGCCAGCGGCAGTGCTTGACGAAGCGGTCGGCGTCGGGCGAGAGGTCGCGCCTGAACGGCGTGATCACGGGCGAGAGCACGCCCTCGATGCGTTTCTGTGCGGTGGCTAGTTTCATGTTTGGCGTGGATTCTTCGGCGCGAAACAAGCATTATAGGAGAGTCGCCAACGGGGAGAGACAACATGGCAATGCTCAAGGGCAAGGTCGCGATCATCACGGGCGCGACCAGCGGCATCGGCCGGCGCTCGGTAGAACGCTTCGTGGAGGAAGGCGCAAGTGTGATGTTCTGCGGCCGGCGCGCGGAACTCGGCGCCACGCTGGAGAAGGCGCTTGGTTCGGAGCGTTGCCGCTTCGTCCGCGCCGACATGACGCAGGAGGCCGATGTCGAGCGCCTGGTTGCGGCCTGCCTCAAGGAATGGGGCCGTATCGACTGCCTGTTCAACAACGCGGGCGGCCCCGCGCCACAGGGCGGCATCGAGGCGACCCCGGTGGCCGGTTTCGACGCGGCGTTTGCCACACTGGTGCGCAGCGTCATGCTCGGCATGAAGCACGTCGCGCCGCTGATGGTGAAACAGCACTCGGGCAGCATCATCAACAACGGCAGCGTGGCTGCGGTGCGCGCCGGATTGTCGAGCTCGATGACTTATAGCGCGGCGAAGGCCGCCGTGGTGCACCTGTCGAACTGCGTGGCGATGCAGCTCGGCGAGCAGAACGTGCGTGTCAACTGCATCTCGCCCGGCGGCATTGCCACCGGCATTTTCGCCAAGTCCTTCGGCCTGTCGGGCGAGGCGGCGGACAAGACCGCCGAGGCGATGAAGGCGGGTCTGGCCAAGCTGCAGCCGATTCCGCGCGCCGGCATCTCCGACGACATCGCCAATGCCGCGGTATTCCTGGCATCCGACCAGTCGAGTTTCGTCAATGGCCACAACCTCGTGATTGATGGCGGCCTGGTGGGCGGGCGCCAGTGGTCGGTGCAGCAGGCTTCGCTGGCCGGGATGAAGCAGGCGTTCGGACTCTGAGCCCATGAATACTGCTCGTCTTTCCCGGTGGATTCCCGCTTTCGCGGGGCTGAAATCGTGTTCGTTGTAGAGCGGTTCGCCGCCTGGGCGGAGGGCTACCGGCAGATTCCGTCGCAGGCGGAGGTGCTGCACCACGCCAAGCGCGCGGTGATCGACTGGTACGCGGCGTTGTTGCCTGGCGCTGTGGTGCCTCCGGCAACCATGCTTGAAGCAGCATTCAAGGAGGAACTCGGCCACGGGGCCAGTGTTCTTGCTTTAGGAGAGAAAACCCATCCTCGCCTGGCAGCTCTCATAAACGGCAGCGCAGCGCACACGGTCGAGGTCGACGACATCTTCCGCGACGGCATCTATCACCCGGGCGCGCCGACCATAGCGGCGGCGCTGGCGCTGGCGCAGGCGAACGGCGCCAGCGGCGCGCAGTTCCTGCGCGCGGTGATCGTGGGCTACGAAATTTCCACGCGTATCGGCGCGGTGATGGGGCGCGCGCACTACAAGTACTGGCATAACACCGGCACGATCGGCGTCTTCGGCGCCTGCGCCGCGAGCGCCGAACTGCTCGGGCTGGATGCGAAGCGCTTCGCCCACGCGCTGGCCACCGCCACCACGTTTGCCGCCGGCCTGCAGCAGGCCTTCCGCATGGACTCCATGTCCAAGCCGCTGCACGCGGGGCGCGCCGCCGAAGCTGGCCTCACCGCGGCGCTCGCCGCGCGCGAAGGCGTCACCGGCTCGCTCGACGTGATCGAAGGCGAGGCGGGCTTCGGCGTCGCGATGTCGGACGGGCCGGATTGGGACGAATGTTTCCTGTCTTTGGGAAAGACCTTCAACATCTGCCGCATGACCTTCAAGAACCACACCTGCTGCGGCCATACGTTTGCCGCGATCGACGGCGCGCTCGCGCTACAGCAGCGCATGAATATCGCCGCGCGCGAGATCGAGCGCATCCGCGTCGGCAGCTACCGCGCGGCCAAGGAGGTGTCTGGCTACGACGCGCCGCAGACACCGGCGGAAGCGCGTTTTTCGCTCAAGTACGTGGTCGCGACCGCGCTTACGCACGGCAGCGTTCGCCTCGCAGCTTTCGAGCCGGCGCGGATGAACGACGCCGCGACGCGCGATCTCATGGCGCGCATCGAGGTCAGCATCGATCCCGAACTGGACGCGGCGTTTCCCGGGCAGCGCGCGGCGCGCGTGGCATTCGTCGCGCGTGATGGCCGACGGCAGGAGCATCTGCAACCCACGCGCGTTGGCGATCCGGACGCGCCGCTGTCGGATGCGCAGCTGGAAGCGAAGTATCTCGAGCTCGCGGCGCCGGTTATCGGCGAAAGCAAGGCGAAGACCCTGCTGCAAAGGCTCTGGAAACTCGAGTCCGAAAAGAGCCTCTAGCCGTGAACCTTGCGCAGATTCTGTTCGCGCCGCGCGCGGTCGCCCTCGTCGGCGCTTCGGGCGACGAAACCAAGAATACCGCCCGCCCACAGCGCTTTCTGCTCAAGCATGGATTCGAGGGCAGAATCTTTCCGATCAATGCCACGCGCCCCGTGGTTCTCGGCCTGCCCGCATTCAAGACCCTGGAAGAGGTGAAGGAAAAAATAGATCACGCCCTGATCATGGTCGATGACGTCGAAAGCGCGCTGGAGGATTGCGGCAGGAAGGGCGTGCCGCTGGTGAGCGTGTTCAGCGACGGTTTTGCCGACGCAGGGGAGGCGGGCGCGGCGCGCCAGGCGCGGCTCGTCGCGCGGGCGCGCGAACTGGGCGTGCGCCTGCTCGGCCCGAACAGCATGGGCATGATCAACCTCACCGGGCGCGTCGCGCTCAGCGTCAACGCCGTGCTGGAGATGGATGCGCCGCCCGCGGGCGCGACCAGTATCGTGTCGCAAAGCGGCACCATGCTGGGCACCGTGCTTTCGCGCGGCGCAGCGCGCGGCCAGGGTTTTTCCAAGCTGCTGTCCGTGGGCAACGAGGCCGACCTGGGCGTGGGCGAGCTGGTCGAGCTGCTCGCCGCGGATCCGGAGACGCGCCTCATCCTGCTTTTCCTCGAAACCGTGCGCGACGCAGCGCGCCTTGCCGCGGGGGCGCGCGCCGCGCATGCCGCGGGCAAGCCCGTGGTCGCCTACAAGCTCGGCCGCTCCAGGCTGGGCGAGCGCCTGGCACGCAGCCACACCGGGGCGCTCGCCGGGGAAGACAGGGCGCTGGACGCATATTTCCGCGATTGCGGCATCGCGCGTGTGGACATGCTCGAGACCCTGATCGAAATCGGCCCGCTGATTGCAGGGCGCGCACCGCCTGATCCCGGGTTTTCCCAGCTTCGCGCGCCGCGCGTCGCGGTGGTGACGACGACCGGAGGCGGCGCGGCAAGCGTGGTCGATCGTCTGGGCATGGCGGGGATCGAAACCGTGGCGCCGGGTTCGGATGCGCCGATCGTGGACCTCACCATGGGCAGACAGAGCGCGGGGTATGCCGCGGTGCTGGGGGAAATGCTCGCCTACCCCGGCTGCGACGCGGTGCTGGCGGTGGTGGGTTCCAACGCGAACTCCCATCCGCAGCGCAGCGTCGAACCGATCCTGACCGCGGCATCGCAAGCGGCGCGTGCAGCCAAACCGCTCGCCGTATTCCTCACGCCGCAGGCGGACAAGGCGCTCGACCTGCTGGGCCGGGCCGGCATCGCCGCGTTTCGCACCCCCGAAGCCTGCGCGGACGCTTTTAATGCTTTTTTCGCATGGAAAGCTCCCAGGGAGAAAGGCAACGAGAGCCCCGCGGAATGGCCGCAGGACATTCCAGGCAGGGGAAGGCTGAATGAAATTCAGGCGATGAGGCTATTCGCTGCCTTGGGCGTCCCGGTTGTGGAATCGGCCATCGTGCATGCGCCGGACTACGGTCATGCGCTGCCTTATCCGGTGGCGCTGAAGATCCTCTCGGCGGATGTGGCGCACAAATCGGAAGTGGGCGGCGTTATCCTGGGCATCGCAACGAGACGCGAATTCGAAGGCAAGGTGAAATCGCTCGCGCCGAAAGGCGAACCGCTCCTCGTGCAACGCATGGAACCTGGACTGGCCGAAGCCATCATCGGCTACCGCGACGATCCGGTGGTGGGACCGCTGGTAATGGTGGGCGCGGGCGGAATCCTCGCGGAACTCTACAATGACGTGATTCTGCGCCTCGCGCCGGTCGACGCTGCGGGCGCGGGCGAGATGATCGCCGGTGTGAAGGGATTTGCGCCGCTGCGGGGATACCGCGGCCTGCCGCAAGGCGACCTGGCGGCTCTGGCGCGCGCGCTGGCCGCGTTTTCCCGCCTCGCGCTGCTCCCGGGGCGGCCGGTGCGCGAGGCGGAAGCGAATCCGGTGATGGTGCGAGACAATGGCGTGGTGGCGGTGGATGCGCTCGTGGTGCTGAAGGAGGCGTGATGCTGGGATTCATTGGCCTGGGCGTGATGGGGGCGCCGATGTGCCGCAACCTGGCGGCCAAGTCGGGCCAGGAGGTGCGCGCCTTCGACAGCGACCTCGACGCCCTGGCGCAGATGGATGAATCCGGCGTCAAGCCGGCCGAGTCGCTGCGCGACGTCGCCGAGCACGCCGATATCGTGTTCCTCTCGCTGCCGGGCGGCACACAGGTGAATTCGGTGTGCCTGGGCGCCGGGAGCCTGCTCACCCACCTCAAGCCCGGCGGCCTGGTGGTGGATTTCAGCACCACCCCGGTGAACCTGGCGCGCGACATCAGCGCGCGCTTCCTCGCGCGCGGCATCCAGTTCGCCGATGCGCCCGTGGCGCGCACGCGCGAAGCGGCGAAGAACGGCACGCTCTCGGTGATGGTGGGCGGCCCGGATCATGTGTTCGCGCGCATCAAGCCATATCTCGAACACGTCGCTACCGACATCACGCATTGCGGCGGCGCGGGCGCCGGGCAGGCGATGAAACTCATCAACAACCTGGTGCTGTTCCAGAACGTAGTGGCGCTGGCCGAAGCGCTGGCCCTGATCCTGCACTTGGGCCTTGATCCGCAGCTCGCTTTCAATGTGCTTGCCAAAGGGTCGGCCGACAGCTTTGCGCTGCGTCACCACGGCATGAACGCAATGCTGAAGAATGCTTTCCCCGAGAATGCCTACTCCTCGGAGTACGCGCTGAAGGACATCCGTTACGCGCTGCGCCTGAGCGAAGAGGCGGGGGTGTTCCTGCATGGCGCCGACAACGCCAAGGAAACCATCAAGAAGGCGATTCGCGCCGGCTACGGCAAGGCCTACTTCCCGGCGCTGGCCAAGGTGGTGGCGAGCGCGAGCCGGCCCGCTGCTCAGGCAGCGCCTGCCAAGGGCACCGGGAAGAAAAAAGGCGGCTGAGCGCCGCGTGAAAAAAGTCTTCGCCCTCGCCGTGCTGGCGGCCCTGCTCGCGGGTTGCGGCGCCGAGGATGTCGCCAACTGCGCGGCCCTGCGCCGCAGCGCTCCCGACAAGGCGCTCGAGCACTGCAATCGCGCGCTCGATTCGCGCTTCGTATGGAGCTCGGAGAAGGCGCAGGCGCGCGTCGATCGCGGCGTGCTGCATTCGGATCGCGAGGAATGGCGCGCCGCGATCGCCGATTTCACCCGCGGCATCGACTCGGGCAAGTTGAAGCCGCGCCTCCTCGCCGCCGCCCATTTCGGCCGCGGCTCGTCGCGGCTGCAGGCCGGCGAACTTGACGCCGGCATCGAGGACCTGGACGAAACGCTACGGCTCGATCCGCTGTATGCGGACGCCTACGCCAACCTGGCGCTGGCGCGGCGCATGACGGGGCAGCTCGAGCGGTCGTTGGCGGATGCGAACGCCGCGCTCAAGATCACGCCGCGCCACGCACGGGCGTTCCTGCAGCGCGGCGCCACCTATCTCGTGCAGGGCGACGCCGAAAAGGCACTCGCGGACCTGAATGAAGCCATCCGCCTCGAGCCAGGCCTGCAGGGAGCCTGGAACATGCGCGGACTGCTGTGCCGCGCGGCGCGGGACTGGGACCGCGCGCTGGCGGATTTCAACCATGCGGTGAAACTCGCGCCGCGCAATGCAGCGGCGTTGCGCAATCGCGCCTCGGTGCTCGTGCTGAAGCGCGATTTCGACAATGCGCTCAAGGACCTGGACCTGTCGCTGAAGATCGAGCCGCGCAGCAGCGAGGCGCTGCTGCGGCGCGCGGCCATCTACGGCGAGCGCGGGGATGTTGCTCGCATGCGCGCCGACCAGAGTGCGGCGGCGGCGCTCGTGCAGGCGACGAAGTAGGCGAGGGTGCGCTTCACATCGCCTGATTGAATACGCTTTTGCCCTCGCCGGCATAGGCCTCGTAGACGTGCTTGGGCTTCCCCCGTATGTGTCCGCAGCCCCGCAACGATATATCAGCCGCGGTCAACCCGGGGGGACGAGCAGCGTTGAATTTGAGAATGGCGGCCGGCAGGACAACCGGGAAAACGATCGACAAGCGCATCGTGATCGTGCGCGGTCACCGCGTACTGCTGGACGCCGATTTGGCCCGCCTCTACGGGGTCGAGGTCAAGGCCCTGAACCAGGCTGTCCGGAGAAACCTCGAGCGCTTCCCGGAGGACTTCATGTTCCAGCTCTCCTGGGAGGAGATAGAACGTTCAAGGTCACAGATTGTGACCTTGATCGGGACCGGTGTGCGCGGCCGCAACGTGAAATACCGGCCCTATGCCTTCACCGAACAGGGAGTCGCGATGCTTTCGTCGGTTCTGCGCAGCAGGCGTGCGGCGCAGGTGAATATGGAGATCATGCGCGCGTTCGTGCGCATCCGCGACCTCATCGGCCAGCACCGTGATCTCGCCAGGCGATTGGATAGGCTGGAATCGAAATACGACCGGCAATTCAAGGTGGTGTTTGACGCGATACGGGAACTGATGGCGCCGCCCGAGTCAGCGCCGAAGCGCCGCATCGGCTTCGTCTCAACCGATGACGACCCGGCAAGGAAAGCTCAGAGGCGGTAGCGCTTCTCCGCGTTCGAGGCAAACAGCGGCTCGCGCATCGATTCCACCGCGAGCGCCTTCATGCGTCCTTCGCGAATGTGGCCGATCGAGGCGGAGAGCTGGTCGACCATGCCGTCCACCTGGCTGCCCAGCACGTCGATGATCGCCGGGCCGCTGCCCTTGTAGGGGACGTGCAGCAGCGGAAGATTCGCCTGGCGCATCAGCAGTTCGAGCGCGAGATGGTTCGAGGAGCCGTTGCCGGCAGTGGCGATACTCACGGGTGATTTTTTATTTTTTTATGAAAGACAAAAATTCAGCCCAGTTCGTGGACGGCGTCTTCGGCGCGGCGGTGAGCACCAGCGGCGTGGACTGGATCGGCCCGATCGCAGTGAGATCCTTCACCGGGTCGTAGCCTATGTTCTTGTATGCCGCGGGAGCATTGGTGATCGTGCCACTGGAACCGAGCAGCAGTGTGTAGCCGTCCGGCGACGACTTGGCCACCTGCCCCGAGCCGGTCGTGCCGCCGGCGCCCGGCCGGTTTTCCACGAGTACCTGCTGGCCCAACGCTTCACCGAGCGCCGCCTGCACGGTGCGCGCGGTGATGTCCACGTTGCCGCCCGGGGGCCAGGGCACCACGATGCGCACTGGCTTCGACGGAAATTCCTGTGCGTGACAAAGACAGGAGAAAACGAGAAACCACAAGCCCAGGATACGATTCATGCGCAGCTCCTAATCCGCCTTGGCGCCCGAAACCCTCACCACCTCGGCCCAGCGCGCGATCTCGTCGCGCATGAAGCGCGTGAACTGCTCCGGCGTACTGCCGACCGGCTCGGCGCCCTGCTCGTGCAGGCGCTTGCGCATGTCGCCGTCACGCGCCGGTCGCTGGATGGCGCTCGCGAGCGTCTGCACGATCTCCTTCGGCGTCGCCACGGGCGCGAACACGCCGAACCAGACGGACACCTCGACTCCGTCGATGCCGGCCTCCTTCATTGTTGGCACTTCAGGAAGCTGCGCATCGCGCTTTGGCGCGGTGATCGCCAGGGCGCGCAGCCTTCCCGCCTTGATGTACCCCTGAACCGCAGTGACGTTTGCGAACGAGAAGTCGACTTCTCCTGCGATGAGGGCGGTGAGGGAGGGCGCTGATCCCTTGTACGGAATGTGCACGGCCGTGATGCCCGTGCGCATCATCAGCAGCACGCCGGCGAGATGTTGAGAAGTGCCGGGGCCGGCCGAGGAGAAATTGAGCTTTCCCGGCATCGATTTCGCCCGCGCGACGAGTTCCTTTGCGTTCGCCACGGGGAGGGTGGCCGGGACCAGCAGAAGATTCGGGCTTTCCGAGAACATCGACACCGGCGCAAAGTCACGCAGCGTGTCGAAAGATAGCTTGGAGTACAGCGACATGTTGATCGCGAGCGCCGGGGAGGTGAGCAGCAGCGTGTAGCCGTCGGGTGCCGCCTTGGCGACAAACTCGTTAGCGATATTCGTGCCCGCGCCCGGCTTGTTGTCGACCACGAACTGCTGGCCGAGGTATTCCGACAGCTTGGGCGCCAGCAGCCTCGCATTGATGTCCACCCCGCCGCCCGGCGGAAACCCGACTACCAGCTTGATGGGACGCGAGGGATAGTTCTGCGCCAGGGCGGGAAGCGCGCACATCGCTGCGAGGAGGAGCCACAGTGTTTTCGTCATTCGCTAGACCTTTATGAACTTGGCGGCGCGTTCCTTGAACTGCTTGGCGGCGAGGAACAGGCCCCCATCGGCGCCGTCGATGAAATGCAGGTGCTTGCCCGCGTAGTTGAAGACGAGGCAGGTCATGTGCGCGCGGTCCGTGACGTGAATGCCGTAGACCAGCTCGCGCCTGGCATAACGCTCGGCGAGCCAGGTCTCCAGCGCCTCGCGCTGCGCCGGGTTGCCGGCGAGGATCTGGCGGAAGATGTCGTTGAACTTGCGCACGTCGGTGTTCTGCATCAGCGTGTCCTTGTACCGGCTCCAGTCGGTGAACTCGGTCTTCAGGCCGAACTTCATGAGAAACCATCCCAGGATCACAGACCAGCGCGCGCGCATCAGGTAGACCCACTTGCCGAAGGCGCCGCGGCTGGCGGCGCGCACGCCGACCTCGTTGCCGAGCTGGCGCGCGCTGAGCGCGGGCGTCAGGGTAACTACCGGCGGGGTGAGCGGATGGCAGGCCTCGTCGGTGCCGTAGATGGCACGCACCCTGGCGAACACTTCGCCGTAAAGCTTTGCGGCGCGCACCGGGTCCGCGTCCAGCGCGCGCACCATCACGCTCACGGTTTCGCCGTGCCGGCTCGGGATGTCCTGCCAGCGGCACTCCAGGCCCTCGAGGCTGCCGCGCGCGGCGATGCTGCCCGGCTTCACCTCGCACAGCGGCGCGGTGGCGGGGTCCTTCATGTACTTGTCGGCGAAGGCCATGCCGCCGCCGGCGAAGGCCGCCTGGATGTAGTTCTCCGACACGCGCACGCGCGCGACCTGGATATCCAGGCCGGACGTGCGGATGAGGGCCACCGGGACCGTCGCCACGCGCAGTTCCAGGCCGAACGAACTCATCGCCATCTCCTGCGTCTTCACGAGCGCGGCCTTGGCATCGTCGAGCAGGCTGGGCGGCACGCAGAAGGTGCTGCCGTCGCCCTCGAAGACGAACGGGATGTCGAGCGCGCCCGCTGCATTGAGCATCGCGGTAACCGCGGCGGCGCCGACGGTGTTGACGTGCTTGTAGTTGCCGGCCTGCACCGCGAGCGTGGAATTGCGCACGTCGCAGGTCGCGACGTGCCAGTCCCCGGGCAGCGGCGCATAGTTGCGCGGATCGGTCACGCCGCTGAAGTCCGGCAGCAGCGGCAGCGCGGCGTAGAAACCGGCGCTTGTCACGAGTCCGCCTTCTTCCGGTAGAGCGGCAGCACCCTGGGCAGGTTGGCCTCGATCTCGCGGATGCGGCTCTCGTGCGAAGGATGCGTGGAAAGGAACTGCGGCGGCTGGCCGCGCGCGTCCTTGGCGCCGGACTTCGACAGCCCGGACATCTTGTGCCACACCGAAACCGCGGCGCGCGGATCGTAGCCGGCGCGCGCGGCGATTTCCAGACCGACCAGGTCGGCGTCCGCTTCCTGCCGGCGCGCGTAGGGCAGGCTCACGGCAAGGTTCGCCGCCTGCGCCAGCAGCTCGCCTGAAACCTGCCCCAGGTTGAACACCGCCGCCGCCACCGAGATGCCGACGTTCTTCAGTACCTGCTCGGACATGCGCGCGCGCCCGTGCTCGAGCAGCGCGTGGCCGATTTCGTGGCCCATGATGGTGGCGATCTCGTCTTCGCTCAGCTGCAGCTGGTCGATGATGCCGGTGAAGAACGCGATCTTGCCGCCCGGCATGCAAAACGCGTTCACCGCCTTTGAGCTGATGAGGTTCACTTCCCACTGCCACTTCGCGGCATTGGCGTTGAAGCGCTGCGAGTGGGGGATCAGCGCGCGCGCGATGGCACGCAGGCGCTCGATCTGCACGGGGTCCCGGTTGAGCAGGTTCTTTTGCGACGCAGTACGCATGAGCTGCCCGTATTGCTGCGCCGCGCTGCGATCCACGGTCGAGGCCGGAAGCAGGAGCAGGCGGCTCTTTTGTACATCTACGCCTTCTTTTTCCTTTTGTTGTGAAACAGCCGGAAAGGAAACGAATGCAAGAACAATGAGAAGAATCCTCATAGCGCGTCGTAGTACTCGGCCATGCGCCGCCGCATCGCCGCGTCGGGCAGCACGCCGAATCCCGCCCCAACGTTGTCGGCAATGTGCTCGGGCTTGCCGGTGCCGGGAATCACGCAGGTGACGGCCGGGTGGCCGACGATCCACTTGAGGAAGTACTGCGCCCAGCTCGCCACCCCGATCTCCCCCGCCCACGGCGGCAGCGGCTTGCCGCGCACGCGCTTGAACATCGCGCCCTGGGCGAAGGGGCGGTTGGCGATGACGGCGATGCCCTGCTGCCTGCATAGTTCCAGGAGTCGGTTCTCCGCGGTCCGTTCCGCCAGCGAATAGTTGATCTGCAGGAAATCATACTTCTCCTTCTTCAGCCAGCTCTCCACCTCCGCATAGGCCGACGCGGTGTAGTGGGTGATGCCGAGATATCTGATTCTGTTTTTTGCTTTCCAATCCTGAAGCGTTTTCGTATGCACGCCCGCATCGAGCAGATTGTGGATCTGCATCAGGTCCATCTGCTTCACCTTCAGGCGCCGGCAGGAGGTTTCCATCTGCTGGATGCCGTCCTCGCGCCCTCGCGTCCACACTTTTGTCGCGATGAAGAGCTTGTCGCGCAATGCGAGTTCCGCGACCAGGTCACCCGCCACCGACTCGGCGCTGCCGTACATGGGCGAGGAATCGATCAGCTTGCCGCCCGCTCGCGCGAACCCGGCAATCACTTCGCGCAGAGGCGCGCGCGCCGCCGCGTCGTTGCCGGCATCGAACACCTGCCAGGTGCCCAGGCCGATGGCCGCAATGTCTTCACCCGTGGAGGGAATTTTTCTGGTCATTATTTTGGCTGCCTGGGCGTATACGGATCCGAATCCATGAGCAACGCTTAGCCCGCCAAACAGGCCCAATACGTTGCGTCTTGACTGATTCATGTTTGATTCTAGCCGCGCGACCCCGGGTGATCAGACCGGACAGAGCGTTCGACGCCTGCCGTAGTGCCGGCCTACTTTCTTCGCGCTTGCTCGGCTATTACACGTGCCTGCGCTGCTTCGGCGTGCGCGTTCGCATCCGCATGAGTCGCGAATCGATAAACGCCGACGCGAATGCCGGTGGTTCGGACCCCGGCTAGAGTCCGCGCTGCCTCCTGCAGGGTAGCCGCGCTTTTCAGCGCCGCGCCCGACGGCTGCGCGCTGACCCGATACTGGATCCTCGAACCGACGGTCCGCATTCTAGGTCGATGCCTCGTTGAGCTTTCGCGCCGCCGCGCGCACCCGTGCCTCGTCCTTACGCGCGAAATCGGCGAACGAGCCGCGAAAAACACCGCGCCTTGGCGCCGGCAGCGCGGCGCGCAGCATGGTATCGAGCGCCCGGCCGCGCCGGTACGCCTGCACCGGGTCAAGTTCGATCTCGGTACGATCACGATGTGGACCTACAACACGCATGCTTGCATTCTACTCTTGGGTCGGTTTACTCGATCACCCGGTCGGCACGCAGCAGCACGTTCTGCGGAATCGTGATGCCGAGCGCGCGGGCTACCAGACTGTCTCGACATGCGAGGACCGGCGCAATTTTCGATCGGCGGTGACAAGCTTTCCGCGCAGGGCTGTCGCGGTCGCCGCAATGATGCGGTCGGCCGGATCTCCGTGCATCGAATCCGGAAGATTGCCGGCCGCCTGGGCAATGGCGGCGCTGACAGGTTCTATGCGCAATTCCGCGATGCGATTCAATTCGGCGAGCCATTCGGGCGCCGGCAAGCCCAATTCCAGCCTGCCGCGGCGCACCGCCGTGGCAATTTCGAACAGGCTGATCGCCGACGCGGCGACGGGTCCCTGGCGAAGGGCCTTGTCCACCGCGCGCCGCGCGCGCGCGGACAGCCGGGGGGAACCCGACACCCACCAGATCAGAGCGTGGGTGTCGAGGACGATCACCGATTGACGTCCCACTCCTGCGGTTCGATGACCGGTTCGGTCGGCCGGTCAAAGCGCAGGACGGTGCCGCGCAGGCGCTGCCATGCCGCCGCCGATTCCGACGCCGATGGCGCGGGCGGCGCAAGTTCGGCGATCACCTTGCCGCGTGAGGTGACGCGCACGCGCTCGCCACGCCGTACCCGGGCAAGGTAGGCGGGAAGGTTCTGCCGCAGTTCGGTGACCTTTACTTCCTTCATCGCGCCTCCTTGCCGAATGTACATATCAACTGTACAGACGGAATATCCGTGCGTCAATCCAGCGTGCCCTGCGTCCATTCTAGTAAAGTCCCGCGCGGAGGAGCGATCGCGCGATGAAACTGTCTTTTGGCTCGATACGGCCTGGCGAGGGCAGGGCGCTGGCGTGGTCGTTCGCCTATTTCTTTTGTTTGCTCGCGGGCTACTACGTGCTGCGGCCGCTACGCGACGAGATGGGCGTGGCGGGCGGGGTGAGGAACCTGCAGTGGCTGTTCACGGCGACCTTCCTCACCATGCTCGTGGCGGTGCCGGTCTACGGCGCGCTGGTGGCGCGCCTGCCGCGGCGGCGCTTCATCCCGCTCGTCCACCACTTTCAGCGTCTTCGTCCTCTTCGCGGTGTCGGTGTTCTGGTCCTACATGGCCGATCTTTTCAGCTCCGAGCAGGGCAAGCGCCTGTTTGCCGTCATCGCCGCGGGAGGCACCGCCGGTTCGCTCGCCGGCCCGGCGCTCACCATCGGCCTGGCCGAATTCCTCGGCCCGGCGAACCTCATGATCGTCGCAGCCTTGTTTCTCGAGGGAGCGGTGCTGTGCGTGTGGCGGCTGGAGTCGGTGTCAGTGCAGGGCGAAAAGGAAACCGCAGTCAGAGTCGCGCCGGAAGCGATCGGCGGTGGCTGGTTGGACGGCTTCCTGCTGGTGCTGCGCTCGCCCTACCTGGCGGGCATCATGCTCTGGGTGTCGCTGCTTTCCGTTGCGGCGACCTTCCTCTACTTCCAGCAGGCGAACATCGTTGCCGCCGCGTCCGACGATCCGGCGGTGCGCACGCGCATCTTCGCCAGCGTCGATCTCGCGGTCGGCGTGCTGACGCTCATCGTGCAGGCGTTCGCCACCGGGAAATTCATCGCGCGCTTCGGCATCGGCGCGGCGCTTTGCCTGCTGCTTGCGGTGTGGCTCGGGCGCGCTCAGGAGAAGCGCGCCGCGCCCCCTCATGCGCTATAGTAGCCGAGGCGTCATCATTTCTTCCGGGGGGAATCATGGAAGGCTGGATCGCACTTGCTGTCATCGTGGCGCTAGGGTTCTGGGCGATCACGATCTACAACGCCCTGGTGGCGATGCGCAATCGCTACAAGAATTCCTACGCGCAGATCGACGTGCAGCTAAAGCGCCGCTACGACCTGATCCCGAACCTGGTCGAGGCCGCCAAGGGCTACCTCACGCACGAGCGCGAGACGCTGGAGAAGGTGATCGCGGCGCGCGGCGCGGCGATGGGCGCGGCGCAGAAAGCCGCGGCGGCGCCGGGCGATGCGGCGGCGATGCAGGGCCTGGCGCAGGCCGAAGGTGTGCTCGGCGGCGCGATGGGCCGGCTCATGGCGGTGTTCGAGGCCTATCCGGACCTGAAGGCCAACCAGAACGTCCTGCAGGTGCAGGAAGAGCTGGCCAGTACCGAGAACAAGGTCGCCTTCTCGCGCCAGGCCTACAACGACACGGTGATGGAATACAACACCGGGCGCGAGATCTTCCCCAACACCATCTTCGCCGGGATGTTCGGTTTCCAGCCCGCGACGCTGCTCGAGGCGACCGAATCGGCTGAAGAACGCAAGGCGCCCAAGGTTTCCTTCAAATAGCCCCCGCAGTATCGTTTTTCGCGCAGCAGGAACGCGCGCGGCGCGCGAGCACGCTACTCGTCGTCCTGTACGTGCTCGCGCTGGCGGCGATCGTCGCCACGGTGAACACTGCGATTGCCTTTGTTTATTTCATTTTCTCTTATCAAATACCGTCGAATTTCTACCTGATTTGCTCGCTCATCACGCTGGCGGTGATCTCGCTGGGCACGGTGGAAATACTGGCGCGGCTGTCGATGGGCAACGGCGAACTCGTGACGCTGCTCGCTGGCCGGCCGGTGCCGCGCGCAAGCCTCCGCGACGACGAGCGCCGCCTCGTCAACGTGGTGGACGAGATGGCGATCGCCTCGGGCCTCGCCGCGCCGCCGCTGTACGTGCTCAACCGCGAGCGCGGCATCAACGCCTTCGTCGCCGGGCTCTCGCCCGGCCAGGCGGTGGTGGTGGTGACGCAGGGCGCGCTCGAGCAGCTCTCGCGCGACGAACTGCAGGCGGTGATCGCGCACGAATTCAGCCACATCCTGAACGGCGACATCCGGATCAACCTGCGCGCGGTCTGCGTGCTGCAGGGTATCGTTTTTCTCGCCGCCATCGGCCGCTTCATGATGCAGTACTACTCGGGCGCAGGCACCGAGGAGGGCCGGCGATTCTTCCACCTGCCGCTCGCCGCGGCCGGCGCGGGCGTGTTCGCGGTTGGTTCGGTAGGCCTCGTCTTCTGCCGCATCATCCAGGCTGCGCTCGCGCGCGAGCGC